>PNMF01000104.1 GCA_013823485.1 Comamonadaceae bacterium | reverse complement strand
GGCTCTTGATGACGTGCGCCTTGCCGGTCCGGCTGCCGGCCGACTCGATCACGTCCGGGTAGATGGTGCCCTGCGCCAGCCACTTGGCGCCACGGGCGCCGTCGCCCTTGAGCTTGGCTGCCTCGGCCTTGAACACGTCGACGAACAGGCCGCCGATGATCTTGCGCTTCTTCTCGGGGTCGGTCACACCGGCCAGCTGGCCCAGGAACAGTTCGCTGGCGTCCACCCGGATCACCTTGGCGTGCAGCTGCCCCGCGAACATGTCCATGACCATGTCGCCCTCGTTCAGGCGCAGCAGGCCGTGGTCGACGAACACGCAGGTGAGCTGGTTGCCGATGGCCCGGTGGATCAGCGCGGCCGCCACCGAAGAGTCCACCCCGCCGGACAGGCCGAGGATCACCTCTTCGTCGCCCACCTGTTCGCGGATCTTCTGCACCGCTTCCTCGATGTGGTCGCGCATCACCCAGTCGGCCCGGGTGCCGCAGATGCCCAGCACGAAGCGCTCCAGCAGCGCCCGGCCCTGCACCGTGTGGGTGACCTCGGGGTGGAACTGCACGGCATAGAAGCGGCGCGCCTCGTCGGCCATGCCGGCGATCGGGCAGCTGTCGGTGCTGGCCATGAGCTTGAAGCCGGGCGGCAGCTCGGTGACCTTGTCGCCGTGGCTCATCCAGACCTTGAGCATGCCGTGGCCTTCGGGCGTGGTGAAGTCGGCGATGTCCTTGAGCAGTTCGGTGTGACCACGGGCCCGCACCTCGGCGTAGCCGAACTCGCGGGTGTTCGAGCCTTCCACCTTGCCGCCGAGCTGCTGGGCCATGGTCTGCATGCCGTAGCAGATGCCCAGCACCGGCACACCCAGCTCGAACACGGCGTCGGGCGCGCGGTCGTCCACCTCGTAGACGCTGGCGTGGCTGCCCGAGAGGATCACGCCCTTGAGCTGCCCGTCGGCCGCGTATTCGCGCACCCATTCGCTGCTCACATCGCACGGGTGCACTTCGCAGTACACATGCGCCTCGCGCACGCGCCGGGCGATCAGCTGGGTGACCTGGGAGCCGAAATCGAGGATGAGGATCTTCTGGTGCTGCATGGCGTTCGGTGGTGGCTGCAGGGAAAAGAAAAAGGCCGTCCCGGTGGACGGCCTCAGGAGCGGGACCGGTCAGTCCGCGCGATAGTTGGGGGCTTCCTTGGTGATCTGCACATCGTGCACATGGCTCTCGCGGATGCCGGCCGAGGTGATCTCCACGAACTCGGCCTTGTTGCGCATGTCCTCGATGGTGGCGCAGCCGCAATAGCCCATGGAGGCGCGCAGGCCGCCGGCCATCTGGAAGATGATGGACACGACCGAGCCCTTGTAGGGCACCCGGCCCTCGATGCCTTCGGGCACCAGCTTGTCGGCGTTCGGATTGCCGGTGCTGCTTTCCTGGAAGTAGCGGTCGGCACTGCCCTGCTGCATGGCGCCGATGGAGCCCATGCCGCGGTAGCTCTTGTAGCTGCGGCCCTGGAACAGCACGATCTCGCCCGGCGCCTCTTCGGTGCCGGCGAACATGCCGCCCATCATCACGGTGCTGGCGCCGGCCGCGATGGCCTTGGCGATGTCGCCGCTGTAGCGGATGCCGCCGTCACCGATCAGGGGCACGCCGGTGCCCTTCAGTGCAGTGGCCACGTTGTCGATCGCCATGATCTGCGGCACGCCCACACCGGCCACGATGCGGGTGGTGCAGATGGAGCCCGGGCCGATGCCGACCTTGACCGCATCCGCCCCGGCTTCCACCAGCGCCAGTGCCGCCGCACCGGTGGCGATGTTGCCGCCCACCACATCGATCTGCGGGTAGTTCTGCTTGACCCAGCGCACCCGGTCGATCACGCCCTTGCTGTGACCGTGGGCGGTGTCCACCACGATGGCGTCCACACCGGCCTTGACCAGCGCTTCCACCCGCTCCTCGGTGCCCTCGCCCACACCCACGGCGGCACCGACGCGCAGGCGTCCGGCAGCGTCGCGGGCCGCATTGGGGAAGTTGAGCTGCTTGGTGATGTCCTTGACGGTGATCAGACCCTTGAGCTCGAAGGCTTCATTGACCACCAGCAGGCGCTCCAGCTTGTGCTTGTTCAGCAGCGCCTTGGCCTCGGCCGGGGTGGTGCCCTCGGGCACGGTGATCAGGCGCTCGCGCGGGGTCATGATTTCGAGGACCGGCAGGTCATAGCGGGTCTCGAAGCGCAGGTCGCGGCCGGTGACAATGCCCACCACCTTGCCGCCATCGACCACCGGGAACCCTGAAACCCCGAGTTCGTCGGAAAGTTTCATGACCTCGCGGATGGTGGTCCGGGGCGGGATGACGACCGGATCGCGCAGGACACCGGACTCATAACGCTTGACCTTGGCCACCTGAGCGGCCTGTTCCTGAGCGGTGAGGTTCTTGTGAACGATGCCGATGCCGCCTTCCTGGGCGATGGCAATCGCCAGGCGGGCCTCGGTGACGGTGTCCATGGCGGCGGACACCAGGGGCAGGTTCAGGGTGATGTTGCGGGAGAAACGTGTCGCCAGCGAGGTGTCCTTGGGCAGGACCTGGGAGTAGGCTGGGACCAGCAGAACGTCGTCAAACGTGAGCGCTTTGCCGAGGAGGCGCATGGGTCAATCTCCAAAAAACGGATTGTACCCGCGCCCTGCAGCAGGCCTCGGCGGCGCTACACTTTGGCGCATGAACACCTCATCAGCCCTGTCCCGCCTGCTCGTGGCCCTGCCACTCGTGTTCCTGACCGCCGTTGCCCACGCGCAATGGCAGTGGATCGACAGCACCGGTCGCAAGGTGTTCAGCGACACCGCTCCCCCGCCCGGCACGCCGGACAAGAACATCCTTACCCGGCCTGCGGCCAACCGGGCTGCACCGCCTGCCGTGGCCGCCACACCGGTCCCGGCGGCTGCCACCGTTCCGGGCGCGGCACCGGCATCCGGCGTGCAGGCTGGCGCGAAGGAAGCGGTCGACCCC
Source organism: Comamonadaceae bacterium (assembly GCA_013823485.1). Lineage (GTDB taxonomy): Bacteria > Pseudomonadota > Gammaproteobacteria > Burkholderiales > Burkholderiaceae_C > Hydrogenophaga. The sequence continues at coordinate 7,309 of PNMF01000104.1, read as the reverse complement.
CGCCTTGAAGCCCGCAAGCGCGAAGCCGAAGCGGCAGAAGCCGCCAAGAAGAAGGCCGAAGAGGCCCGGATCGCCCGGCAGCGGGCCGAAAACTGCGAACGTGCCCGCAGCGCCAAGGCCACCCTGGACTCGGGCGTGCGCATCGCCACCACCAACCCGAACGGCGAACGCTCCATCATGGACGACGCAGCACGTGCCGTGGAGAACCGGCGGGTGGACGACGCAATCCGGACCGAATGCGGCCCGGCTCCCCGCCCGGCTCAGTAACCCGATTTGGCGCCTGGCCGGCGGCGCGAGAACAGGCCGGCACCCCGGGCGCCCTGCCCGGCGAACCGTTCGCGGCGCGCCACCTTCGGGTCCACCCGAAGATCCCGCACCAGCTCGACCCGGTCGCCATCCAGCAACGGCTGGTCGGGCTCGGCCTTGCGGCCCCACACACCGACAAACTGCCCCGGCACCGGCGCTGCGCCGGAGGGCCACCCACCGCTGGCGGTACAGGCGTCGCGCACGGTGGCGCCTTCGGGCAGTTCCAGCGACAGCTCCTGCACGGTGCGCGGCGCTGTGGCCAGCATGACGGTGATGCGAAGTGCCATGGACCGGTCAGCCCGCTCCGTAGACCTGGTCGGCACGTTTCACGAAGGCATCGACCAGGTTGCCGGCAATGCGGTCGAACACCGGCCCCACCACCGACGACAGCGCCTGGCTGGAGAAGCCGTAAGTGAGCGTGAATTCCACCTTGCAGGCCCGCTGGATGCCGTCGCCCAGCGGCGTGAAGGTCCAGCGGCCGTCCAGGCGCGAAAAAGGTCCGTCGATGAGTTCCATCTGGACCTCCCGGTCGCTCACATGGCGGTTGCGGGTGGTGAAGCTCTGGCGCAACCCGCTGATCGACATGCCGACCCGGGCGACCATGCCGTCGGCCTTCTCTTCGAGCACTTCTCCGCTGGCGCACCAGGGCAGGAACTGCGGGTAGTGCTGCACATCGGTCACCAGCGCGAACATTTCCTGTGCGCTGTGCCAGAGCAGGACGGACTTGTGGATGGTTTTCATACAATCGGCGCCCTGTGGCTGCAACCTTGCAGCATCCGGGCGGAACCTGCCATTTTAGGGGGCTTGCCCAGGCGGCTCTCCGCCCCCACCTGATTCCCCATGTCCCAAGCCTCCCCCAAAACTGCCCCCAGGTCTTCGGCCCGCCAGCCGGCCGACAGCCGCATCGCCGACAACAAGAAGGCGATCTACAACTACCACATCGAAGAACGCTTCGAGGCGGGCATGGTGCTGCAGGGCTGGGAGGTCAAGGCCCTGCGCGAGGGCAAGGTGCAGCTCACCGACGGCTATGTGGTGATCCGCGAGGGTGAGCTCTGGCTGATCGGCTGCCAGGTCAACCCGCTGCGCACCGCCAGCACCCATGTGTCGGCCGATTCGGCCCGGACCAAGAAGCTGCTGCTCCACAAGGACCAGATCCGCCGGCTCATCGGCAAGGTCGAGCAGAAGGGCCACACCCTGGTGCCGCTCAACCTGCACTGGAAAAGCGGCAAGGTGAAGTGCGAGATCGCGCTGGCCAAGGGCAAGGCCGAGCACGACAAGCGCGACACCATCAAGGACCGCGAAGGCAAGCGCGAGGTCGAGCGGGCCATGAAGTCCCGCAACCGCTGAGCCGGCGGAGCCGCCTCAGCCGAGGTGGCGCAGCGGATGGGCTGAGGCCGGCCACGGCGACACGAAGAACGCCGCCACATCGGCCGGCTGCACATCTTCCACCCGGGCCGGGTTCCAGCGCGGGGCATGGTCCTTGTCCACGGCCAGGGCACGGATGCCTTCGACCGTTTCGCTGGCGGCTGCGGGGCGCAGGTGGAAGCAACGGCGCACCATGTCGCGCTCCATGCGCAGGTCGTCGGCCAGGCCCATGCCGCGCGCGCGGCGAATCTGTTCCAGCACCACATGCAGCATGAGCGGCGAACGGTGGCGCAGCACCTCGGCGGTGCTGCGGGCCCAGTCGCTGTCGGTCGCCTCCAGCGCCTGCACCATGGCGGTGGCATCGGCCATGCCGAACACCCGCTCCACCTCGGCCACCGGCCAGGTCGGTGCCGGGGCCTGGGTGGTCAGGTGGCTGGCCACCCAGCGCTCCACCGCGTCGCCGTTCTCGAACGGCGTGGTGGCCAGACTGGCCCACACGCCGGCCAGGCGTCCCGACTCGATGAAACCATCGGCCAGCCCGGCTGCCATCGATTCCTGACCCGCCAGGATCCGGCCGGTCAGTGCCAGGTACTCACCCAGTCGGCCGGCGCACCGGCTCAGGAAGTAACCGCCGCCCACGTCAGGGAACAGGCCGATGTGGGTCTCGGGCATGGCGAGCTTGCTGCGCTCGGTCACCACCCGCAGGCTGGCACCCTGGCTGATGCCCATGCCGCCGCCCATGCAGATGCCGTCCATGAAGGCGATATAGGGCTTGGGATAGGTGTGGATCAGGTGGTTGAGCGCGTATTCCTCGGTGAAGAAGTCCTCCAGCTCGGGGTTGCCGGCGTGCGCTGCCTGGTGGAAGAAGCGGATGTCGCCGCCCGCGCAGAAGGCGCCGAAGGGCCCTTCTTTGCCGGTGCCCCGGATGGCCACCGCCAGCACGGCGGGGTCGTCGCGCCAGGCCAGCAGTGCGCCGGCCAGCTCGCGCACCATGGACAGCGACAGGGCGTTCAAGGCCTTGGGCCGGTTCAACGTGATGCAACCCACGCGGCCCTGGACTTCGGCCACCACCCATTGCTCGGTATTCGACATGCAGACTCCGTGAAAAAGACCGTACGGATCAGGTTCCGTCCAGCGACTGTATGCGGGGAACGGCGCTGCGGGCGCGCCAGCCCAGAACTTCGTTGATGACCAGGGCACCGATCACCACGGTGCCGCCCAGCAGCACCGGCTGGCCCGGCACCTCGCCGGCCCCCAGCCAGGCCAGCAGGATGCCGAAGATGACCTCCAGCAAGGCCAGCAGCGACACCTCGGGCGCCTTCAGCACCCGGGCGCACACCACCGACAGCACACAAGGGATGGCCAGCTGGGCCAGGCCGAGCAGACCCAGCCAGGCGATGTCGGTGTCGGTCGCCTGGAACGGGAGCGCCAGCGGCAGCGTGAACAGGCTGGAGATGACCGCCCCCAGCAGCACCGACGGCACCAGGTCGATAGCTTCGCCGTGGCTGCGGCTGCGCTGCACCACCGTCCAGTTGATGGCGCCGGCCACCGGCACGCACAACGACACCAGCGAGCCGATGACCAGCGATGCGGTGTCGATGGCGGGATCGTCGAAGGCCGCCAGGAACTGCAAGCCGTACATGTAGACGATGCCCGCGCCGGCCGCGACGATGGCGGCCCAGGTGCGCCAGGGCAGTGCCTGCCCGATCACCAGCCGGGTCAGCAGCGCGGTGAACAACGGCCCCAGCGCCATGATGATCAGCACGTTGGCCACGGTGGTGAAGGTCAGCGCCAGCATGAAGGCGGTGAACATCACGCTCCAGCACACCCCGCTGATCCAGAACGCCGCAGATTCGGGCAGCAGGCCCCAGTGCCGGTGCAGCCAGCGCCCCAGCGGGGACCGCTCCTGCCGGTCGGTCGGCCCCGGGCTGGTGCGCCGCCACAGGGGCAGCAGCACCAGCAGCGACAGCGCGGTGAACGCGCTGCGCCAGAAGGTCACCTCAAAACGCGCCGCCGACTCCAGCTGGCGCGAAACCACCCCTGCGGTGGACCACAGCAGGGTCACCACCACCATCAGCAAGACGGCCCGGGAGTGGGAGAGCTTCATGCCTCGCGGCTGGCGCGCTTGCGCTCGTGCTCCTTCAGGAAGCGTTTGCGCAGACGCACGCTCTTGGGCGTGATCTCGACCAGCTCGTCGTCCTCGATGAATTCGACGCCGTACTCCAGCGTGAGCTCGATCGGGGGCGTGATCTTGATCGCGTCTTCCTTGCCGGACACGCGGAAGTTGGTCAGCTGCTTGGTGCGGGTGGCGTTGACCACCAGATCGTTGTCGCGGCTGTGGATGCCGACGATCATGCCCTCGTACACCGGATCGTTCGGGCGCACGAACATGCGGCCGCGGTCGTCCAGCTTGCCCAGGGCATAGGTGAAGATCTCGCCGTCGTCCATGCTGATCAGCACGCCGTTCTTGCGGCTGGCGATGTCGCCCTTGTGCGGCTCGTAGCTGTCGAAGATGTTGCTGATCAGGCCCGAACCGCGGGTCAGGTTCAGGAATTCGTTGGTGAAGCCGATCAGGCCGCGGGCCGGAATGCGGTATTCCAGACGGACACGGCCTTTGCCGTCGGGGATCATGTTGACCAGTTCGCCCTTGCGTTCACCCAGCGCCTGCATCACGCCGCCCTGGTGCTGTTCCTCGATGTCGGCGGTGACCAGCTCGATCGGCTCGCACTTCTCGCCATTGATCTCGCGGAACACCACGCGCGGCTTGGAAACGGCCAGCTCGTAGCCTTCCCGGCGCATGTTTTCCAGCAGGATGGTCAGGTGCAGTTCGCCACGGCCGGAGACCTCGAAGATGCCGTCCTCGTCGGTTTCCTTCACACGCAGCGCCACGTTGGATTGCAGCTCCTTCTGGAGCCGGTCCCAGATCTGGCGGCTGGTCACGAACTTGCCTTCGCGACCGGCCAGCGGGCTGGTGTTGACGCAGAAGTTCATGGTCAGGGTGGGCTCGTCCACCTTCAGCATGGGCAGCGGGGCGGGGTTGGCCGGGTCGGTCACGGTCACGCCGATGCCGATGTCGGCAATGCCGTTGATCAGCACGATGTCGCCCGGGCCGGCCTCCGGCGCCTGCACGCGGTCCAGACCCTGGAAGGTCAGCACCTGGTTGATGCGACCCTTGATCGATTTGCCGTCGGGGCCTTCCATCACCAGCACGTCCATGCCGGGCTTGATGGTGCCCTGGCTGATGCGGCCCACGCCGATGCGGCCCACGAAGGTGGAGAAGTCGAGCGCGGAAATCTGCAGCTGCAGCGGCGCCGACGCGTCACCCTTCTGGGCCGGCACGTGCTTGAGCACGGTGTTGAACAGGGCCGACATGTCCGGGCCCCACTGCTCGCCCGGGGCGCCCTCTTCCATCGAGGTCCAGCCGTTGATGCCCGAGGCATACACCACCGGGAATTCGAGCTGCTCGTCGCTGGCGCCGAGGTTGGCGAACAGGTCAAAGGCCTCGTTGATCACCTTGGTCGGGTTGGCGCCGGGCTTGTCGACCTTGTTGACCACCACGATCGGCTTGAGGCCCAGGGCCAGGGCCTTCTTGGTCACGAAGCGGGTCTGCGGCATCGGGCCTTCCTGGGCGTCGATCAGCAGCACCACACCGTCCACCATGGACAGCGCACGCTCCACCTCGCCGCCGAAGTCCGCGTGGCCGGGGGTGTCGACGATGTTGATGTGGGTGCCTTCCCAGCTCACGGCGCAGTTCTTCGCCAGGATGGTGATGCCGCGCTCGCGTTCGATGGCGTTGTTGTCCATCACGGTGTCGACCACCTTCTCGTGCTCGGCGAAGGTGCCTGACTGCCGCAGCAGCTGGTCGACCATGGTGGTCTTGCCGTGGTCGACGTGGGCGATGATGGCGATGTTGCGAATTTGCTTGCTCATGGTGTGGGTTCCGGTGAGGTTTCCTGGATCTGCTGGATTTCGATGGGGCTCAGCAAGCGCCCCGGTATGAGTTCTCCGCCGGCCACGTGGGCACTGCCCAGCAGCACCTCGCTGCCGTCGGCGGCCGGCGGGCCATAAACGGCCACCTGTGCCTGGTCCGGCCAGTCGCCCCGGCGGCGCACGCCGCTGAGGAACCGGCCCGCATCCTCGGGCCCGAGGGTGACGCGGGCATGACCCGGCAGCAGGCTCTGCACCGGCAGCAGCCTGACCAGGCGCTCGGCTTCGGTCAGGGCTTCCAGCTCGGTCAGGCCGATGCACTGGCCGTCGTTGAAAGGCCCGGTGGCCAGACGGCGCAGCAGGCTCAGGTGGCCGCCACAGCCCAGCGCATGGCCGATGTCCTCGCCCAGGGTGCGGATGTAGGTGCCCTTGCTGCAGCACACCCGCAGCCGCAGGCTGGGCGCATCGCCACCGAGCTGCAGGTCCATCAGCTCGATGTCGTGGATGACGACCCGGCGCGGCGCACGTTCCACCGACTCGCCGTCGCGGGCGTACTCGTAGAGCGGCTTGCCGTCCTTCTTGAGGGCGCTGTGCATGGGGGGAATCTGTTCGATCGGCCCCATGAAGCGGTCCAGCACCTCGACCACCTGCCCCGGGGTGCAGGTGACCGGCCGGGTGTCGATCACGTCGCCCTCGGCGTCGGCCGTGGTGGTGGTGATGCCCAGGCGGACCACGGTCTCGTAGGTCTTGTCGGCGTCCAGATGCAGCTGGCTGAACTTGGTGGCGGCGCCAAAACACAGTGGCAGCACGCCGCTGGCCAGCGGGTCGAGGGTACCGGTGTGGCCCGCCTTTTCGGCGCGCAGCAGCCACTTGGCCTTCTGCAAGGCCTGGTTGCTGGAGAGTCCCAGCGGTTTGTCGAGCAACAGCACCCCATGCACAGGGCGCCGCTGCACCCTTGTGCTCTGGCGCTGCATGGTCATTCCTCGTTCTTGGAACGCGACGCAACGGCCTTGGAGATCAAGGCGTTCATGTCGGCCGCACGCTCGGTGGTGCGGTCGAACACGAAGTGCAGCGTGGGCACGGTGTGGATGTGCAGCCGCTTGAACAGGCCGTTGCGCAGGAAACCGGCCGCCGCATTCAGGCCCGCCAGGGTTTCCTCCGGCTCGCCGGTGAGCAGGCTGAAGAACACCTTGGCATGGGCATAGTCGGGCGTCACCTCGACCGCGTTGATGGTGACCATGCCCACGCGCGGGTCCTTGAGCTCGCGCGCGATCAGCTCGGCCAGATCACGCTGGATCTGGTCGGCCACGCGGAAACCGCGGTTGGGGACAGAAGACGCTTTGCGGGGCATGACCGGACCTTACAGCGTGCGCGCCACTTCCTTGACTTCGAAGAATTCGAGCTGGTCGCCTTCCTTGATGTCGTTGTAGTTGCGCAGCTTGATACCGCACTCGAAGCCTTCCTTGACCTCGCGCACATCGTCCTTGAGGCGCTTGAGCGATTCGAGCTCGCCGGTGTAGACCACCACGTTGTCGCGCAGCAGGCGGAAGTGGGCCGAGCGGGTGACCATGCCGTTGGTGATCATGCAACCGGCCACGGTGCCGATCTTGGAGGCCACGAACACGGTGCGTATCTCGGCATTGCCGATGATCTCTTCCCGCTTCTCCGGAGCCAGCATGCCCGACATGGCGGCTTTGAGCTCGTCCACCGC
>PNMF01000103.1 GCA_013823485.1 Comamonadaceae bacterium | reverse complement strand
GAGACCCGCAAGGATCTGCGCGACCTGACGCTGCCCTTCGAAGCGCGCTGAAGCCGCGCACCGGCAGCAAAAAGCCGACCCTCGGGTCGGCTTTTTTCATGGGTCGGTGTGCGCTGTGTGGTGTGCGGTGTGAGGTGTGCTGCCAGTCAGTCGATCTGGGCTGCGGCTTTCCAGGCCGCCTGCGCAGCGGCTTCGTCGCCGCGCTCTTCCGCCAGCCGGGCCAGCGAACGCCAGGTGCGGCGCAGCAGCACCGGGTCGCTCAAGCCGTGGCGCGCCTGCCCGAGCAGTTGCGCGGCCTTGCCCCAGAGCTGGCGGTGCATGCAGGCCTGCCCGGCCAGGTACTGCAGCCGGGCATTGCCGGGTCGCTGGCGCTGGCGCTGCTCCAGGGCCGCCAGCCCGGGCGCATCAAGCCCGGCCAGACCGGGTTCGATCGCCAGCACCATCTGGTGCTGCTGGGTGGCGCTGAGCTGGTCGAAGCCGGCCCACAGGGGCTCCAGCCATTCCCGCACCCGCTGGTGCAGGGCCGATGGGTCGGAGGCCGACGAGGCCAGGGCTTCCGCCCGGCGGGCTGCGGCCAGTGCGAGTTCGGGCGTCTGGCGCTCGGCGGTGTCGAGCCCTGCCCACACCTTGTCGAGCTGGGTGAGGTCGTGCGCCTCGCGCAGGGCGTCCAGCAGCAGGCTGCGGATGACGCTGCGCGCGGCGTCGGCCGAGAACGCACGGTGCTTGGCCAGCAGGCGGGCAGCGTCCAGCGCGTCGGCTGTGGCGTGCCCGAGCTGGGCCATGCGCAGCTTGAGCCGGACCGCCTGGATGCGGCGTGCGGTGCGCTGGGGCAGTTCGGCAAAACGGGCACGGGCCGCGGCGGGGTCCCGGTCCTCCAGGGCCCAGTGCACCGCCCGCAGCATGGCGCCTTCGGTGGCCTCGGGGGCACTGCGCAGCAAACCGGGCTGCAGCGCAGCCTGCAGGAAGCGGTCACGCTGGTCGCGGTTCTGGAGCGACTGCGCGCTCTCGGCCACCATCAGGTGAGCCAGCACCACCCACTGGTCCCGCCGGGGCCAGTCGGCGGCGGCCGGTTGCTGCAGCAGCTCGACCGCATGCCGGGCCGCCATCTGGGCCCGCACGAAACGGCCCGCCAGCTGGTGGGAGAGCGCATCCAGGATCGACGACACCACCGCGCGTTCGGCCTGCAGTCGGCGCCAGCGCTGGGCCTGCACCGGCAGGTCGCGCAGCAGCGAGACCGCCCGCAGCGCCAGGTGCACCAGCAGGAACAGGGCGATGGTGCCGAACAGGAACAGGTTGAACGAGATGTCGAACCGCAGGGGCGGCCAGAACAGGGTGACGCCGGCGTTGTTGTCGCCCATCAGCAGCGCCGTGGCCACCGCCAGGGCGGCCAGGCCCAGCAGCCAGAACACGCTGCGCATGGCGCCGGTCTGACGGCGGCGCATCAGCGGCCCCCGGCTGCGACCGCCAGGGCCGCCAGCGTTTCGTCCGGACGCGGCATCGGGCTGCCCGCGAGGTCGCGGCGCAGGCGGCCCAGGCTGGTGCGCGCACCGGCCACCGGTGCGGCTGCGCCGTCGAAGTAGCGTTCGATCAGGGTCTCGATGGCAATCACGTCCACCTGCGCGGCGGACATGTTGCGGGCGGTGACCGCCAGCCGTGCGTTGAGCAGGCGCAGCTTGATGTTCTCGCGCAGGAAGAACGACTGTTCGGGCGCCAGCAGCGCGGCTTCGGGGTGGTCGATGCGGGTCACGCGCACCAGGTCGCGGGCGCTTTCCAGGGCGTCGGTGCCGACCTGCCGCCACAGCCGGTCCCACCAGACAGCGACGGCATCGCGCCAGCCGGCCGGCGGCTGGGCGCCAGCTTCCGGGTCCGGGGGTGCATCCGAGGCGGGTGCAGATGCAGGTGCAGGTATGGAGGCGGGTGTGGCACCCGCTGGCGCCTGTGCGAGGGGCGGTGCCGATGGCAGGCGGCGCAGCCCGACCTCGTTGAGCAGCGGCCAGTTGTCGACCTGACGGCTGAGCTCGTCGAGCTGCAGGGCCAGCGTGGGAATGTCGGCCAGCGGTGCGGACTGCAGCCGCTCGATGTCGCGGGCAATGGCCCGCTGCACCGGGTTCAGGCGGGGCTGCGCGGACCGCGCAATGCGCTGATCGGCGGACTTGAGCGCGGTCAGCAGCGGCTGGGCGCTGCCGGTGAGCTGTGCCTGCTGCACCGCCAGCCGCACGGTGGAGTCGAGGTCCTGGACCAGGTTGTCGTCGCGCGAGCGGGACAGCGAGAGCATCAGTTCTTCCAGCTGGCTGCGCTGCAGGCTGACCTCGGAGAGGCGCACCTCGGCCACGGTCAGGCGGGCCTGGAGTTCCTGGGCCAGCTCGTCGGACCGGGCGGCCAGGGCCTGCGCCTTGGCCACCTGCTCGGCGCTCTCGCGGGCGCGCTCGGCCAGTTCCACCTGGGTGGTGGAGAGCTTCTGCCACTGCAAGCCGGCAAAGGCCAGTGCACCCACCGCGAGCACCAGGGCCAGCACCGGCAGGCCCATGCCGGCCTGGGGCGGCGAAGGCCGGTCAGGGCGGGTGGGGCTGTCGGCAGAGGGGGTGGGGTCGGTGGCGCTCATGGTGATCCGAGGGATTCTAGGACGCGCAACACCTCGGGCAGCGCCGGTCGGGTCTGCACCACACGGCCGAAGCCCAGTGCCTGGGCTGCCTCGGCAATGCGCGGGTGCGTGACCACGGCGCAGGCGGCCGACCAGTCGACGCCGGCGCTGGGTCCCGGCAAGGCCGCCACCGACTCGGACGCACTCAGCAGCCACACCGAGCCGGGAGCGTTCATGCCCGCCAGCTGCCGCAGGGCAGCGACATCAAACACGGCTGGGCGGCGCTCGTAGGCCACGACCAGGTCGACCTGTGCGCCCGCCTCCCGGCAGCGGGCCATCAGCCAGTCGCGACCGTGGCCCGCGAGGCCGCCCTCGGCCGCCTCGGGCTGGCCGACGGTCCGGCCCCGCACCACCAGCACCCGGCGACCCGGAGCGGCCTGCGCACGGACCACCGGCCAGAGGTGTTCGGAATCGAACTGCGCGGCATCCGGCAGCGGGCTGTCGATGCGGTCGGCGGGCAGCCCGAGGGTCTGCAGGGCATGGGCCAGCACCCGCGCGGTGCCCGGACCGGGCGCCCAGAAACGGACCGGCGCGTCGGCGGCGGGCCGGGCCAGATCGGAGGACGCCATGAAGCGCTGCACCGCCGAACTGCTGACGAACATGAGGGCGTCGCAGTCCACCCAGTCGCGCCGCCAGCGGTCGAGCGCCTGGCGCAGCTCGGGCGCCTGCGGCTCACCAATCTCGATCAGCGGCCAGGCCCGGGCGGCAAAGCCCTGGGATCGCAACACCTCGACCCAGGCGCTGGCCTCCGGCTCGGGCCGCGTGACCAGCACCGGACCCAGGCCGACGCCCGCCGGCCCGGTGCGGCCGCCGTCCATGGCCTCAGGCCTCCTTGGGAACCGGTCGGGCGCCTGCCTTCTGAAGGGCCTGTGCCACCTGGTGGCCCAGGGCTTCGGCCTGGTCCAGGCTCGACACCGCTGCCCGCGCGGCAGCGGGCACCAGCGGCGTGTGGCCTTCGGGGTCGCCCCAGGCGGCGTCGAGCTGCAGCTGGCCATCGGCCGTCCAGTCGGCGTAGGCCGCCAGCGGCATGGAGCAGCTGCCGCCCATGGCACGCGAGACGGTGCGTTCGGCCGCCACCCGCAGCCAGGTGGGCATGTGCACCAGCGGGCGCAGGGCCTCCACCAGTTCCGGGCGGCCAGCGCGGATCTCGATGCCCAGCGCGCCCTGACCGGCCGCCGGCAACGAGGTGCCGGTCTCGAAAATGGCACGGATGCGGGATGCCAGCCCCAGCCGCTTGAGGCCGGCCGCCGCCAGCACGATGGCGTGGTACTGGCCTTCGTCGAGCTTGCGCAGGCGGGTGTCGAGGTTGCCGCGCAGGGGTTCGATGCGCACGTCGGTGCGGCTCAGCGCATCCAGCGCGGCGCGCAGCAGCACCACGCGGCGCAGGCTGGAAGTGCCCACCACCCCGTCCCGGGGCAGATCGGCCAGGCCGGTGCAGTGCGGCGAGACCCAGGCGTCGCGCGGGTCTTCACGCTCCATGACGCAGGCCAGCTCGAAGCCGGGCGGCAGGTCCATGGGCACGTCCTTGAGGGAATGCACCGCGATGTCGGCGCGACCGTCGTCCAGCGCGGTTTCCAGCTCTTTCACGAACAGGCCCTTGCCGCCGACCTTGGACAGGCTGCGGTCCAGGATCTGGTCGCCCAGGGTGGTCATGCCCAGCAGCGTGACGCGGTGGCCCTGCGCTTCGAGCAGTGCCTTCACATGCTCGGCCTGCCAGAGAGCCAGACGGCTTTCGCGGGTGGCGATGGTGATGGCCAGGGGGGCGGCGGGCGAGGCAGACGGCATGGCTGACGGGAAGCTGGCGCCCTGCAGACCGAGGGCGTGTTGGGCACCCGGCAGCCGCCGGGCAAAGGTCGATCGGATGCTAGCATGGCCTACCGCCTGTCCCTCCCCGCGCCCGCGCCCCGGGCACACCCACTGCCCGACCCATGAGCCGAACGCCCGCGCGCCGCGCCGCCATGCCCTCGCCTGTGTCCAAGGACCAGCCCCTGATCGACGACATCCGGCTGCTCGGCCGCATGCTGGGCGACGTGATCCGCGAGCAGGAAGGCGAGCCGGCCTATGCGCTGATCGAGCAGATCCGCCAGCTCTCGGTGGCCTTCCGCCGGCACGACGATGCCTCGGCCGACAAGGCGCTGAAGAAGTTGCTCAAGGGCCTGTCCAGCGACCAGACGGTCAGCGTCATCCGCGCCTTCACCTACTTCAGCCACCTGACCAATCTGGCCGAGGACCGGCACCACATCCGCCGCCGCGCGGTGCATGAGCGCGCCGGGCAGCTGCAGCAGGGGAGCCTGGGCCTGGCGCTGGAGCGCCTGCGGGCGGCCGGTGTGGCACCCGATGCGGTGGCCGAGGCGCTGGCCCGGGCCCATGTGTCGCCGGTGCTCACCGCCCACCCGACCGAGGTGCAGCGCAAGAGCATCCTGGACGCCGAGCGGGCCATCGCGCGGCTGCTGGCCGAGCGTGACACCGCGTCGCCCCGCGAGCAGTCCGACATCGACCGCCAGATCCGCGCCCGCATCACCCAGCTGTGGCAGACGCGCCTGCTGCGCTTCACCAAGCTGACCGTGGCCGACGAGATCGAGAACTCGCTGAGCTACTACGAGACCACCTTCTTGGAGCAGATTCCCCGGCTGTACCGCGAGCTGGAAGACGACCTGGGGCATCCGGTGGCGCCCTTCCTGCGCATGGGGCAATGGATCGGCGGCGACCGCGACGGCAACCCCAACGTGACCGCCGAAACGCTGGAGCTGGCGCTGCGCAGCCAGGGCGAAATGGTGCTGCGCCACCACCTCACTCAGGTCCATCTGCTGGGTGGCGAGCTGTCGGTCTCGGCCATGCTCTCGGGCGTGACGCCGGCCATGCAGGCGCTGGCCGAACGCTCGCCCGACACCAATGCCCACCGCCAGGACGAACCGTACCGCCGCGCGCTGACCGGCGTCTATGCCCGTCTGGCCGCCACCCTGCTCGCGTTGACCGGCACCGAGGCCGCGCGCCACGCGGTGGCGCCGCAGGACGCCTACGCATCGGCCGACGCATTCCTGGCCGACCTGCGGACCATCGAAGCGTCGCTGCTGGCCCACCACGGCGAGGCACTGGCCGAGGCCCGGCTTCGGCCCCTGATCCGCTCGGTGGAGGTGTTCGGTTTCCACCTCGCCACGCTGGACCTGCGCCAGAGCTCCGACCAGCACGAGCGCGTGGTGGCCGAACTGCTGGCCCACGCCCGCATCGAGCCCGACTACAGCGCGCTGGACGAAGCCGGCAGGCAGGCCGTGCTGCTGCGCGTGCTGCAGGACGCCCGCCCGCTGCGGGTGCCGGGCGCCGCCTACAGCGACCATGCCCGGGGCGAACTCGCCATCTTCGAGACCGCGCGCAGCGGCCGGCATCGCTTCGGGCCACACGCCATCCGCCACGCCATCATCAGCCACACCGAAACCGTGAGCGACCTGCTGGAGGTGCTGGTGCTGCAGAAGGAATGCGGCCTGCTGCACGGCGTGCTGCAGGAAGACGCCCGCGCCGACCTGATCGTGGTGCCGCTGTTCGAGACCATCGAAGACCTGCGCCAGGCCGCGCCGATCATGCAGGCCTACTACGAGCTGCCGGGCATCCGCGCCATGGTGCAGCGGGGCCACAGCGCCGGTTACCACGAACAGGACGTGATGCTGGGCTACTCGGACAGCAACAAGGACGGCGGCATCTTCACCAGCAACTGGGAGCTGTACCGCGCCGAGATGGCGCTGGTGAAGCTGTTCGACGGCGGCCCGATTCGCCTGCGCATGTTCCATGGCCGGGGCGGCACCGTCGGCCGGGGCGGCGGCCCGAGCTACCAGGCCATCCTGGCGCAGCCGCCGGGCACGGTGCGCGGACAGATCCGCCTGACGGAACAGGGCGAGGTGATCGGCTCCAAGTACGCCAACCCCGACATCGGCCGACGCAACCTGGAGACGCTGGTGGCCGCCACGCTGGAGGCCACGCTGCTGCCGACCGCCCGGCCGGCACCGAAGCGCTTCCTCGATGCCGCCGATGCGCTGTCCCAGGCCAGCATGGCGGCCTACCGCGCCCTGGTGTACGACACGCCGCGCTTCGCCGAGTACTTCTTTTCGGCCACGCCGATCCGCGAGATCGCCGAGCTCAACATCGGCTCGCGTCCGGCCTCGCGCAAGGCCAACCAGCGCATCGAAGACCTGCGCGCCATTCCCTGGGGCTTCAGCTGGGGCCAGTGCCGGCTGACCCTGCCGGGCTGGTACGGCTTCGGTTCGGCGGTGCAGCAGTTCCTCGATCAGGACGGACCGGCAGGCCGCGACGCCCGGCTCAAGCTGCTGCGCCAGATGGTGCGGCAATGGCCCTTCTTTGCCACCCTGCTCTCCAACATGGACATGGTGCTGGCCAAGAGCGACCTGGCCCTGGCCTCGCTGTACGCCGAACTGGTGGAAGACAAACGCCTGCGCCGCCAGGTGTTCGGCGCCATCGAGGCCGAATGGCACCGCACCGCCGAGGCGCTGACGCTCCTCACCGGCGAGGCCGACCGGCTGGCCGGCAACGCGGCGCTGCAGCGCTCGATCCGCCACCGCTTCCCCTACATCGACCCGCTGCACCACCTGCAGGTCGAGCTGATCCGGCGCTGGCGGACCAACGCCCGGCCCACCGACCGGGACGACAAGGTCAAGCGCGGCATCCATATCGCCATCAACGGCATTGCGGCGGGTCTGCGCAACACCGGCTGACACCCCCGGGGGTGACAGCATGCCGCCTACAATGCGGCGGTGGACATCCTGACCAACGCCGACCTGCATTGCCACTCCGTCGTGTCCGACGGAACCCTCACACCCGAGGCCCTGGCCGAACGCGCCAAAGCCAACGGCGTCGAGCTGTGGGCACTGACCGACCACGACGAAATGGGCGGCCAGGCCAGGGCCCTGGCGGCGGCCCGCGCGGTCGGACTGCCCTACCTCACCGGCGCCGAGATTTCGGTCACCTTCCTGGACATCACGGTGCACATCGTCGGCCTGGGCATGGACCCGGACCACCCCGAACTGGTGGCCGGCCTGCGTGCCACCCGGGGCGGCCGCGAACAGCGGGCCCGGGAAATGGCCGATGACCTGGCGCGCGTCGGCATCAAGGGCGCCTTCGAGGGCGCGCTGCGCTATGTCGGCAACCCGGACCTGATCTCGCGTTCGCACTTCGCCCGCCACCTGGTGGACACCGGTGTCTGCAAGGACATCCCCGAGGTGTTCCGCAAGTACCTCACCGAGGGCAAGCCGGGCTTCGTGCCGCACCGCTGGGCGCGGCTGGGCGATGCGGTGCGCTGGATCACCGGTGCCGGTGGCGTGGCCGTCATTGCCCACCCGGGTCGTTACGCCTTCACGCCGACGCAGGAATTCGCGCTGTTCACCGAATTCAAGGGCCACGGGGGTCAGGCGGTGGAGGTGGTGACCGGTGCCCACAACGCCTCCGACGTGGTGAAGTACACCGGCTTCTGCGCCGAGTTCGGCCTGGCCGCCTCGCGCGGCAGCGACTTCCACAGCCCCGACGAAAGCCACACCGACCTGGGCCGCCTGCCCGACCTGCCCGGCCACCTGACGCCGGTGTGGTCGCTGCTGTCGTCGCGCGTCCACTGATGCAGGCCACGCTGCAGGCATCGGGCGCACGGGCGCTCACCGGCATCGCCTTCCTGGTCACGGCGACCGCCTGCTTCGCGGTGCTGGACACCACGGTGAAGTACGTCGGCGCTTTCCTGCCGGTGCTGGTGGCGGTGTGGTTCCGCTATGTGTTCCAGGCGGTGCTGGTGTCGGCGGTGGTGCTGCCGCTGCGCGGGCGCAGCCTGCTGCGCACCGCGCACCCCCGCTTCCAGCTGTTGCGCGGCTGCCTGCTGTTGCTGGTCAGCGTGCTCTCGTTCCTGAGCGTGCAGTACATGCCGGTGGGGGAATTCACCGCCATCGTCATGATCTCGCCGCTGGTGGTCACCTTGCTGGCGGCGCTGTTCCTGCACGAGCGGGTGACCCCGATGCGCTGGTTGCTGGTGGCCGGCGGCTTTGCCGGCGCGCTGATGGTGGTGCAGCCCGGCGACGAAGTGGTCGGCTGGGCCAGCCTGCTGCCGCTGGTGATGGTGCTGCTCTATGCCGCCTTCCAGATCCTGACCAGCCGCATGGCCCGCACCGAAGACCCCATGACCATGCACTTCTACACCGGCTGGGTGGGAGCGGCGTTGTCCACCGCCATCCTGCCGCTGGTGTGGCAGGCCATTCCGGATGCGCGCACTTTCTGGCTGCTGTGCCTGATCGGGCTGATGGGCAGCATCGGCCACTTCCTGCTGATCCTGGCTTTTGCACGGACGCCGGCGGCCACACTCACGCCCTTCCTGTATGCCCAGATCGGTTTTGCCATGCTGTGCGGCTGGGCTGTGTTCGGCCATGTGCCGGGCACCCTGGAGCTGGCCGGCATCGGGCTGATCGTGCTGTGTGGCGCCACCGCCAGCGTGCTGGCCTCGCGCAGCCGGCAGCCGATGGAACCGCCCGAACCCTGAGGCCAAGCCGTGTCCCAGTTCTTCAGCGTTCACCCCGACAACCCCCAGCCCCGGCTCCTGAAGCAGGCGGTACAGCTGCTGCAGGGCGGCGGCGTGCTCGCCGTGCCCACCGACTCCAGCTACGCCCTGGTGTGCCACCTGGACGACAAGGCCGCGGCCGACCGGCTGCGCCGCATCCGCCAGGTGGACGACCGGCACCACCTCACCCTGCTGTGCCGCGACCTGAGCGAGCTGGCCAGTTATGCCAGGGTCGACAACCGGCAGTACCGGCTGCTCAAGGTGGCCACCCCGGGGGCGTACACCTTCATCCTGGAGGCCAGCAAGGAAGTGCCGCGCCGGGTCAGCCACCCCTCGCGCAAGACCATCGGCCTGCGGGTGCCTGACCACGCCGCGCTGCGGGCCCTGCTGGAACTGCATGGCACGCCCCTGCTGGCCACCACCCTCATCCTGCCCGGCGACGATGGTCCGCTGAACGACCCGGAGGACATCCGCGACCGGCTGCAGCACGAGCTGGCCGGCGTGATCGACGCCGGTGCCTGCGCCCTGGAGCCCACCACCGTGATCGACCTCACCCCCATGGGCACCGGCGGCGACCCCGAGGTGCTGCGCCAGGGCCAGGGCGAACTGGCCCGCCTCGGGCTCTGAACACCCCGCTCTGGGACAATCCGCCGATGGACCTCGCCCTCATCATCCAGACGGTCACGCTCTACGCGATACCGGTGCTGTTCGCCATCACGCTCCACGAAGCCGCCCACGGCTACGCGGCGCGCCATTTCGGCGACCCCACGGCCTACCTGCTGGGCCGCATCACGGTCAACCCGGTGAAGCACATCGACCCGGTGGGCACCATCGCCATGCCGCTGCTGCTGTACTTCGCCACCGCGGGGGCCTTCCTGTTCGGCTATGCCAAACCGGTGCCGGTCAACTTCGGGCGGCTGCGCAACCCCAAGCGCGACATGATCTGGGTCGCCCTGGCCGGCCCCGGCGCCAACCTGGTGCAGGCCATCGGCTGGCTGGTGCTGCTGTATGCGCTGCTGGCGGCGGGCATCGACGAACGCTTCTGGCTGCAGATGTGCCGCGCCGGCGTGACGGTCAATCTGGTCATGTTCGCCTTCAACCTGTTCCCGCTGCCGCCGCTGGACGGTGGCCGCATCCTGGTGGGCCTGCTGCCCTGGAAGCAGGCCGAGCTGGTGTCGCGGGTCGAGCCCTACGGCTTCTTCATCGTGCTGGCACTGGTGGTGTCGGGCCTGGTCGGCACCTACTGGCTGCGACCGCTGAT
>PNMF01000102.1 GCA_013823485.1 Comamonadaceae bacterium | reverse complement strand
GGCATGGTGGTGATCCAGTCGCGCCTGATGGAGATGGACCGCTCCACCGAGGAAGCCGCCATGGACCTGGGCGCCAGGCCCATCCAGGTGTTCTTCCTGGTGACGCTGCCCAACATCTTCCAGGCCATCCTGGCGGCCTTCCTGCTGGCCTTCACCCTGTCGTTCGACGATGTGGTCATCTCCGAATTCCTGTCGGGACCGGGCGTCAGCACCTTGCCGCAGGTGATCTTCGGCTACGCCCGCCGCGGCATCAACCCGACCATCTACGCCGCGGCCACCCTGCTCATCGTCACCGTCACCATCGTCATCGTGGGCTACGCGGTGTGGGTCGCCCGGCAGACCCGGCGGCGCGAGCGGGAGATTGCGGCGGCGGCGCGTGCTGAGGTGGCGGCATTGCAGGGACACTGAGGCGGGTGGATACCCGCCGGCCCACCAAAGTGGACTGGCGTGGTGGCCCGTTCCCGGGCTAGCATGGGGGCCAATCTGAGGACACCCATGAGCGACAACGCCAGCAACACCCCCCGCTTCGACGGCCGCGCCGTCATCAATGGTCAGCGCGTGGACGCGCGCGACGGACAGACCTTCGACTGCCTTTCGCCGGTGGATGGCCGGCTGCTGACCCCGGTGGCGCGTTGCAGCGCGGCCGACATCGATGCCGCGGTGGCCGCAGGCCGGGCGGCCTTTGAAGACCGGCGCTGGAGCGGCATGTCGCCGGCGGCGCGCAAGCGGGTGATGCTGAAGTTCGCCGATCAGCTCATCGCCCATGCGGACGAGCTGGCCCTGACCGAAACCCTGGACATGGGCAAGCCGCTGAAGTACGCCCGGGCGGTGGACGTGAACAGCGCGGCCAACTGCATCCGCTGGTACGGCGAGGCGGTGGACAAGGTCTATGACGAGATCGCGCCCACTCCGAGCACCGCGCTGGCGCTCATCACCCGCGAGCCGGTGGGTGTGGTCGGCGTGATCGTGCCCTGGAACTACCCCATGATCATGGCGGCCTGGAAGATTGCGCCGGCCCTGGCGGCGGGCAATTCGGTGGTGCTCAAGCCCAGCGAGAAGAGCCCGCTGACCGCGCTGCGTCTGGCCGAGCTGGCGCTGGCGGCCGGCATTCCGCCGGGCGTGTTCAACGTGGTGCCGGGTTACGGCCAGGAGGCTGGCAGCCCGCTGGCGCTGCACATGGACGTGGACTGCATTGCGTTCACCGGCAGCACGCGGGTGGGCAAGCAGATACATGTGATGGCCGGGCAGAGCAACCTCAAGCGCGCCTGGACCGAGCTGGGCGGCAAGTCGCCCAACATCGTGTTCGCCGATTGCCCCGACCTGGACCGCGCGGTGGAAGCGGCGGTGGGCAGCATCTTCTTCAACCAGGGCGAGAGCTGCAACGCGCCGTCGCGCCTGTTCGTGGAAGCCTCCATCAAGGACGCCTTCCTGGAGAAGGCCCTGGCGCTGGTGCCGCGCTACCAGCCGGGCAACCCGCTGGACAAGTCCACGGTGATGGGCGCCATCGTCGACAAGGTGCAGATGGACACGGTGCTGCGCTACATCGACAGCGGCCGCAGCGAAGGCGCGAAGCTGCTGGCCGGCGGCGAAGCCACCGAGCCGGTGAAGGGTGGCTTCTATGTGCAGCCCACCATCTTCGACGGCGTGAAGAACGACATGACCATTGCCCGCGAAGAGATCTTCGGCCCGGTGCTGTCGGTGCTGAGCTTCACCGACGCGGCCGACGTGGTGCGCCAGGCCAACAGCAACATCTACGGCCTGCAGGCAGCCGTCTGGACGCGCGACATCAACCGGGCCCATGGCGTCGCCCGCGCCCTGCGCGCCGGCACGGTGCATGTGAACCAGTACGACGAGGACGACATCACCGTGCCCTTCGGCGGCTTCAAGCAGAGCGGCGTGGGCCGCGACAAGTCGCTGCACGCGTTCGACAAGTACACCGAGGTCAAGACGACCTGGATCCGGATCGATTCCCCTGTCTGAAGGAGACCGCCATGAACGCCCCGCAAACCCCCGACAACCTGCAAGCCCCGCACACCAACGCCGCCTGGCACGCCCGCCGGCTGGCGGCCACGCCGCGCGGTGTGGGTGTGATGGGCGACTTCTTCATCGACCGCGCGAAGAACGCCGAGTTCTGGGACATCGAGGGCCGGCGTTTCATCGACTTTGCCGGCGGCATTGCGGTGCTCAACACCGGGCACATCCACCCCAAGGTGCAGGCCGCCATTGCGGCGCAGCTGCAGCGCTTCACCCACAGCTGCTACCAGGTGGTGCCGTACGCCGAGTACGTGTCGCTGGCCGAGCGCATCAACGCGCTGGTGCCGATCGACGGACCGGCCAAGACGGCGTTCTTCTCCACCGGCGCCGAGGCGATCGAGAACGCCATCAAGATCGCGCGATCGGCCACCGGGCGCAGCGGCGTCATTGCGTTTGGCGGCGCCTTCCACGGCCGCAGCCTGTTCTCGGTGGCGCTCACCGGCAAGGTGCAGCCCTACAAGGCCGGCTTCGGCCCGTTCCCGCCCGAGATCTACCACGTGCCCTTTCCGTGCCACTGCGCTTCGCTGGACGACACGAAACAGGCCATCGAGCAGCTGTTCAAGTGCGACATCGAGCCCTCGCGGGTCGCGGCCATCGTGTTCGAGCCGGTGCAGGGCGAGGGTGGCTTCAACCCCATTCAACCGGCCGCCGTGAAGTGGCTGCGCGAGCTGTGCGACCAGCACGGCATCCTGCTGATCGCCGATGAGGTGCAGACCGGCTTTGCCCGCACCGGCAAGCTCTTTGCCATGGAGCATTACGGCGTCTCGCCCGATCTGATCACCATGGCCAAGAGCCTGGCCGGCGGCACCACGCTGTCGGCGGTGTCGGGCCGGCAGGCGGTGATGGACGCGCCCGCACCGGGCGGCCTGGGCGGCACCTACGCCGGTCACCCGCTGGCCATTGCGGCATCGCACGCGGTGCTGGACGTCATTGAGGAAGAGCGGCTGTGCGAGCGCGCCCAGCGCCTGGGCGACAAGCTCATCGGCCACCTGATCGCGCAGCGCGCGGTGCGTCCGCGCATCGGCGACATCCGTGGCCTGGGCGCCATGGTGGCCTGCGAGTTCGTCGACCCCAAGACCGGCGCGCCCGACGCCGACACCACCAAAAAAGTGCAGGCCGCCGCGCTGGCCCGTGGCCTGCTGCTGCTGACCTGCGGCGTGTACGGCAACGTGATCCGTTTCCTGTTCCCGCTGACCATCGAGGACGCGGTGTTCGACGAAGGCCTGTCGGTGCTGGACGCGGCGCTGGCCGAGGTGCTGGCTTGAGCCAACCGGCCGCCGACCTGGCCGACCGCATGGCCGCGCTGCGGGCGCAGGGCATCCATTCGGTGCTGGCCACCTTCACCGACCTGAACGGTGGCGTCAAAGGCAAGCTGGTCCCGCTGGAGCTGCTGCCGCAGGCCGTGGCCGAGGGCGCCGGATTCTCCGGCCCCAGCATCACCGGCACCGGTCTGCCGCGCCGGGGTCCGCGCAGCGAATACATGGGCCGCGTGCTGCCGCAGACCCTGCAACCCTGGCCCCTGCTGCCCGGCGTGGCCCACGCGGTGTGCGATGGCCATGCCGGCGGCGAGCCGCTGGCGACCTGCCCGCGCCAGGTGCTCAAGGCCCAGGTGGACCGGCTGCGCGAACGCGGCTGGACGCTGTGGGTGGGCATCGAGCCGGAGTTCTTCCTGCTGCGCCGCACCGCCACCGGCTGGGCGGTGGCCGACGCCGATGACACGCTGGACAAGCCCTCGTACGACCTGCGCGCCATCGGGCGCAATTTCGGGTTGCTGGACCGCCTGCGCCAGACCCTGCAGGACCTGGGTTTCGAGCTGCAGCAGATCGATCACGAAGACGCCAGCGGCCAGTACGAGGTCAATTACCGCTTCGACGATGCCCTGGCCGCAGCCGACCGCTACCAGCTGTTCAAGCTGGCGGCCGGCGAGGTGGCGCGCGAACACGGCATGGTGTTCTCCACCATGCCCAAGCCGCTGGCCCACGCGCCGGGGAGCGGCCTGCACTTTCACCTGAGCCTGACCGACCACCAGGGCCATGCGCTCATGGCCGATCCGGCCGGGGTGCTGGGCCTGAGCGAGCTGGGCCACCGCTTTGCCGCCGGCCTGCTGCACCATGCCGACGCCCTGGCCGCCCTGTGCGCCCCCACCGTCAACAGCTACCGCCGGCTGGCCGCCAGCCGCAGCGCCTCCGGCACCACCTGGTCGCCGGTCTGGAAAGCCATCGGCGACAACAACCGCACCTGTCTGGTCCGCACCGTGGCCGGCCGGCTGGAATGGCGTCTGCCCGACCCGGCCTGCAATGTGTATGCGGCCATCGCCGGCACGCTGGCGGCCGGTCTGGACGGCATCGACCGTGCGCTGCCGCCGGTGACGCCCACGGCCGACGACCTCTACGAACGCCATGCCGCCGGTGCCGACCTGCCGGCCCGGCTGCCGCGCGACCTGCAGGCGGCGCTGGATGCGCTGGAGGTCGACGCCGGCCTGCGCGAGGCGGTCGGGGCGGATTTCTGCGCGCAGTTCCTGCAGGTCAAGCAGGACGAATGGGCGGCTTATGCCCGCGAGGTCTCGGCCTGGGAGTGGCAGCGGTACGCCGATGCGCCCTGAAGGCAGCGCGGCCAGGTTGGTCGACCCCGGATAATCGCCGGTCTTCCGCCCTTGCCCCATGAGCCTGCCCGACCCCGATTCCCCTGCCGCCCCGCGCACCTGGACCAAGTCCGCCGACCGGCCGCTGCGCAGCGGGCGCAAGTCGTTCGGCATCTGGTGCATGGCGCGTGCGCTGGGGGTGCCGGTGCCCTGGGCCGCGGTGCGCCAGACCGATGGCGCGGCCCTGCTGGCCTTCGAGCACGACCGGCTGGTGGCCCTGGCGGCGGCCGGCGAGCGTGTGCCGGCGGTGCTGGCCTTCGACGGACAGCACCTGACCACCAGCGACATCGGCACCACCCTGGACCGCTGGCTCGACGCTGCGGTGCCGGCCGAGCGCCTGCCGGTGATGTGCAGCGCCTGCGCCGACCTGGCGGGTTTTCATGCGCGGGGGCAGTGGCACGGCGGGTCGCAGACCCGCAACCTCACCTGGGACGGCGCCCGGTTTGCCCGGCTGGACTTCGAGGAGCGGCTGGTGCCCGGCATGCCGCTGGACCTGGTGCAACGCTACGACGCGCTGCAGCTGCTGCTGTCCATGACCCGGCACCTGGAGCCGCTGGGTGCCGGTGCTGTGCTGCAGGTGCTGCAGGCCTATGCCCGGGCGGGCGCAGGCCGGGTGCCCGACCTGCGGCCGTTCCTGCAGCGGTTGCTGCCCCGGCTGCGGGCGGTGTTGTGGCTGGTGGGCTGGTCGCCCCGGTTGCGCAGCTCCCGCGAGGCCCGGCGCCTGCGCACCGTGCTCGACGGCATGAGCGCCTTCGTGGCCGACCGCGCCCAGGCCTGAATCAGGTCCGGAACGAGGGGTCGAGCTTGTCCGCCTTGCGCAGCAGGGCCGGCCAGGCCAGCTGGGCGCCTTGCCCGGCGGTGGCCACGCGCATCACGTCGGCCATGCCGGCCAGGATGGCCGGGTTCACCCGGGTCAGTGCCGTGCCGCCGGCCAGCGCATCCACCTGGATGCGGCAGGTGTTCTCGAAGGTGTACATCGACAGAAACGCGTCCGCGATGCTGCGGCCCACGGTGAGCAGGCCGTGGTTGCGCAGCACCAGGTAGTTGGCGTTGCCCAGATCGGCCTGCAGGCGCGGCTTCTCGTCCGGCCGAAAGGCCACGCCCTCGTACTCGTGGTACGCCAGCGAGGACAGCACGAAGGTGCTCTGCTGGCTGATGGGCAGGATGCCGTGCGCCTGCGCGCTCACCGCCACGCCGGCCCGGGTGTGGGTGTGCAGCACGCACACCGCGTCGGGCCGGGCCTCGTGCACCGCGCTGTGGATCACGAAGCCGGCCGGGTTCACCGGGAAGGGCGAGTCGTGCAGCTTGTTGCAGGCCATGTCGACCTTCACCAGGCTGGACGCGGTGATCTCGTCGAACATCAGGCCGTAGGGGTTGATCAGGAACTGGTGTTCGCCCCCGGTCACGCTCTCGGGCAGTTTGGCGCTGATGTGGGTGAAGACCAGATCGCTCCAGCCGTAGGCCGCCACCAGGCGGTAGCAGGCGGCCAGATCGCAGCGCAGCGCCCATTCTTCGGCACTGACGACTTCACGCAGGGAGGGGATGTGCATGGGACACCTCGTGGGGCAGGGGCTGGAAGGGACGTTCATTACAACGCCGAAGGCCGGTGACGGACAGCCCCGGACCATCCCGCAGGCGACAGCGGCGGCGCTTCGATCGTTCAATGAATTTGAATGGAGGGTTCAAGTCCGTTCATCTTCCTTGCGCGATGCACTGCCTACACTGCGCCCATGCCGACACCCGCCGACCGCTACACCCCCACCGCCCGCTGGCTGCACGCGCTGCTGGGCCTGGCCCTGGTGGGCGTGTTCGCCATGGGCCTGTACATGACCAGCCTGCCGTTTTCGCCGCAGCGGCTGAAGCTCTACAACTGGCACAAGTGGGCCGCCATGCTGGTGCTGGCCTTCTCGCTGGTGCGCCTGGCGTGGCGGCTGACCCACCGCCCGCCGGCGCTGCCCGCCGCCATCCGCGACGCGATGCCGGCCTGGCAGCGGCTGGCCCACCACGCCACCCACGCCGGCCTGTACCTGCTGTTCTTTGCGGTGCCGCTGCTGGGCTGGGCCTACAGCTCGGCCGCCGGCTTCCCGGTGGTGCTGTTCGGCGTACTGCCCCTGCCCGACTGGGTGCCGGTGAGCCCGGATCTGGCCGATGTCCTCAAGCCGCTGCACCGGCTGGCGGCCTATGCCCTGGCTGCGCTGGTGCTGCTGCATGTGGCGGCGGCCCTGAAGCACGCCTTGATCGACCGCGACGGCCTGCTGCGCCGCATGTTCTGACCCCTCTGAAAGTGCCCTCCATGAATCTCCGCTCCCCCGTCCTGGCCGCCGTCCTGGGCGCCGCCACTTTTCTGCCGTTGTCGGCCTCGGCCCAGCAGGCGCTGGTGCCGGCCGGCAGCGAGATCCGGTTCACCAGCCGCCAGATGGGCGTGCCGGTGGAAGGCCAGTTCCGCCGCTTTGACGCGCAGATCAGGTTCGATCCCGCCCAGCCGGCGCAGAGCCGGATCGCGTTCACCGTGGACACCGGCAGCGCCACCCTCGGTGTGCGCGAGACCGACGCCGAACTGCTCAAGCCGGTCTGGTTCAACGTGGAGGCCTTTCCGCAGGCCACCTTCCAGTCCACCGCGGTCCGCCGCCTCGACGCCAGCCGCTTCGAGGTGGCCGGGCGCCTGTCCATCAAGGGCGTGGGCAGCGACGTGGTGGTGCCGGTGATCCTGGCCCGCCAGGGGGCCCAGACCGTGGCCACCGGCGCTTTCCCGATCCGCCGGTTGCAGTTCCGCATCGGCGAGAACGAGTGGGCCGACACCGCCATGGTGGCCGACGAGGTGCAGGTGAAGTTCCGCCTGGTCCTCACCGGCGTGGCGCCGCTCTGACCGCTTTTTCCCTTTTCCCGTTTTTCCCAACCCTCAGGAGATTTCCATGCGCTCTTCCCTCGCCCTGCTGGCCGCTGCCGCGACGCTCGCCACCGGTGCGGTGCACGCCGCCGACTACGCCGTCGACCCGACCCACACCTTCGTGACCTTCGAGATCGCCCACTTCGGCACCTCCACCAACCGGGGCCGTTTCGACAAGAAGGAAGGCGCCATCCAGTTCGACCGCGCCGCCCGCACCGGCAAGGTGGACATCACCATCGACGTGGCCTCGGTCAACACCGGCACCGCCGCGTTCGACAAGCACCTCAACAGCGCCGACCTGTTCAACACCGCCGTGCACCCCAAGGCGCGCTTCGTCTCGGACAAGCTGGTGTTCAACGGTGACAAGGTGGTCGAGGTGCCGGGCCAGTTCACGCTGATGGGCAAGACCGCGCCGCTGACCCTGAAGGCGGTCCGCTTCAACTGCTACGACAACCCGATGCTCAAGCGCGAGGTGTGCGGCGGTGACTTCGAGGCCGTGGTCGACCGCACCGTGTACGGCATGGACTACGCCATCGCCTTTGGCGTGCCCAAGGAAGTCCGGCTGGTGATCCAGGTGGAAGCCGTCCGCCAGTAAGTGCCCGCTTTCAAGGTTGGGTCCCTACCTCCAGGGCTTCCAGAAAGTGCAGCGCCTGCTGTCGGTCGGTCCCGCACATGGTGGGTTCCGGTCGCAGGGAGCTGCACACGGCCGGCCGTTCGGGCCGGCCGAACAGCTGGCAGCGCAAGGCCCCGTCCAGATGCGGGCAGGGCATGCCCGCCGGCTTGCCTTGCGGCAGTCCGGGCATCGGGCTGCTGATGCTGGGGGCGATGCAGCAGGCCGCGCAGCCCGGGCGGCAGTCCATGGCGGTCAGGGCGCGGTGTTGAGCGCGCGGGCAGCGTGCATCACCTGGTCGACCACGCCCTGCACCGCTTGCCGAGCGGTGTCCTGGGCGAGGCGGCCGTCGGGGTCGAAGGCGGTGCCGGCCTGGCCGAGGGCGAACTGTTTCGGCGCCACCCAGCACTGCAGGTTGCGCAGCAGGGTCGAGAGGTGTGCCAGGCCGCGCACACCGCCCAGCACCCCGGGCGAGGCGCTGAGCAGACCGACCACCTTGCCCTCGAAGGGCTTGGTGCCGCGTTGCCACTCGGGGTCGGACTTGACCGGGCTGGACACCCAGTCGATGGTGTTCTTCAGCAGGCCGGTGTAGCTGCCGTTGTATTCCGGCGAGCAGACGATCCAGGCCGGGTGGGCGTGCAGGATGCGCTTGAGCTCCAGCGACGCGGCCGGCGTGCCGCGCGCTTCCAGGTCGGCGTTGTAGAGGGGCAGTTCGTGGGCGGCCAGGTCCAGCACGGTGACCTGGGCGCCGGCGGCGCGCGCCATCTCGGCGGCGGCATGGGCCAGCTTGCGGTTGTGGGAGCCGGTGCGGGTGCTGCCGGCGAAGACGAGGAGGGGCAGGGGGGTGTTCGACATGGGCGGCATTGTCGCGCAGCCACCGGGGCGGCGCGCCCGGGGCTGGGCAGAAGCCGGGCCTTGATGGGACAATCGCGGGTTGCCCCGGAGCCCGACCATGCTGTACCCCCAGGAATTTGATGTCATCGTCGTCGGTGGCGGCCATGCCGGCACCGAAGCCGCCCTGGCCGCTGCCCGCATGGGCTGCGCCACGCTGCTGCTGACCCACAACATCGAGACGCTCGGCCAGATGAGCTGCAACCCCAGCATCGGGGGCATCGGCAAGGGCCATCTGGTGAAGGAGGTCGATGCACTTGGCGGCGCCATGGCCCTGGCCACCGACGAGGGCGGCATCCAGTTCCGCATCCTCAACAGCTCCAAGGGGCCGGCGGTGCGGGCCACCCGCGCCCAGGCCGACCGCATCCTGTACAAGGCCGCCATCCGCCGCATGCTGGAGAACCAGCCCAACCTGTGGTTGTTCCAGCAGGCGGTGGACGACCTGATGGTCGAGGGCGATGGCGACGGTGCCCGGGTGGTGGGGGCGGTCACGCAGGTGGGCATCCGTTTCCGCAGCCGCACCGTGGTGCTGACCGCCGGCACCTTCCTGGACGGCAAGATCCATGTCGGCCTGAACAACTACAGCGCCGGCCGCGCCGGTGACCCGCCGGCGGTGAGCCTGTCGGCCCGGCTCAAGGAGCTGAAGCTGCCGCAGGGCCGCCTGAAGACCGGCACGCCGCCGCGCCTGGACGGCCGCACCATCGACTGGAGCCAGTGCACCGAGCAGCCGGGCGACGGCATGCCCGGCGGCCTGAATGCCGACCAGCCGGTGCCCGTGTTCAGCTTCATGGGGAACACGGCCATGCACCCGCGCCAGATTCCGTGCTGGATCACCCACACCAACGAGCGCACCCACGAGATCATCCGCAGCGGTTTCGACCGCAGCCCCATGTTCACCGGCAAGATCGAGGGCGTGGGCCCGCGTTACTGCCCGAGCGTGGAAGACAAGATCAACCGCTTCGCCGACAAGGACAGCCACCAGATCTTTCTGGAACCCGAGGGCCTGACCACGCACGAGGTCTATCCCAACGGCATCTCCACCAGCCTGCCATTCGACATCCAGTACGAGCTGGTGCGCTCCATGAAGGGACTGGAGAACGCCCACATCCTGCGCCCGGGCTACGCCATCGAATACGACTACTTCGACCCGCGCTCGCTCAAGAGCAGCTTCGAGACGCGCCAGATCGGCGGCCTGTTCTTCGCGGGCCAGATCAACGGCACCACCGGCTACGAAGAGGCGGCAGCCCAGGGCCTGTTTGCCGGCATCAACGCCGCACTGCAGTGCCGCCAGCTCACCGGGCAGGGCAACGACTTTGGCGGCGCCTGGCTGCCGGCCCGGGACGAAGCCTATCTGGGTGTGCTGGTCGACGACCTGGTGACCCAGGGTGTGACCGAGCCCTACCGCATGTTCACCAGCCGCGCCGAATTCCGCCTGCA
>PNMF01000101.1 GCA_013823485.1 Comamonadaceae bacterium | reverse complement strand
CGGTGGCCACCACCTTGGCGCCCCGGTCGTGGCCGTCCTGGCCGAGCTTGCTGATCATCACGCGCGGGCGGCGGCCGTGTTCGTCGCCGAAGGCGGCAATCTCCTGCTGCAGCTGGGCCCAGCCCTCGGCGCTGTCGTAGGCGGCGGCGTACACGCCGGTCACTTTCTGGGTGTCGGCGCGGTGGCGGCCGAACACCTTCTCCAGCGCGTCGCTCACCTCGCCCACGGTGGCGCGCAGCCGGATGGCCTTGATGGACAGGTCCAGCAGGTTGCCCTGGCCGCTCTCGGCCGCGGCGGTGAGTGCGTCGAGCGCGGCCTGCACCGCAGCGGCGTCGCGGGTGGCGCGGATCTGCTGCAGGCGGGCGATCTGACCGTCGCGCACCGCCATGTTGTCGATGTCGCGGGCTTCGACCGGCGGCTCGTCCTTCAGGCGGTACTTGTTGACGCCGACGATGACGTCCTTGCCCGAGTCGATGCGGGCCTGCTTCTCGGCGGCGGCGGCCTCGATCTTGAGCTTGGCCCAGCCGCTGTCCACCGCGCGGGTCATGCCGCCCATGGCGTCGACCTCTTCAATGATGGCCCAGGCGGCATCGGCCATGTCCTGGGTGAGCTTCTCCATCATGTAGCTGCCGGCCCAGGGGTCGATGACGTTGGTGATGTGCGTCTCTTCCTGAATGATGAGCTGGGTGTTGCGCGCGATGCGCGAACTGAATTCGGTGGGCAGCGCAATGGCTTCGTCGAAGCTGTTGGTGTGCAGGCTCTGGGTGCCGCCGAACACCGCCGCCATGGCCTCGATGGTGGTGCGCACGATGTTGTTGTAGGGGTCCTGCTCGGTCAGGCTCCAGCCCGAGGTCTGGCAGTGGGTGCGCAGCATCAGGCTCTTGGGGTTCTTCGCGCCGAAGCCTTTCATGATGCGCGTCCACAGCAGGCGGGCTGCGCGCATCTTGGCGATCTCCAGGTAGAAGTTCATGCCGATGGCCCAGAAGAAGCTCAGGCGCCCGGCAAAGTCGTCCACATCCATGCCCTTGGCCATGGCGGTCTTCACATACTCCTTGCCGTCGGCCAGGGTGAAGGCCAGCTCCAGCGCCTGGTTGGCCCCGGCTTCCTGCATGTGGTAGCCGGAGATGCTGATCGAGTTGAACTTCGGCATGTGCTGGGCCGTGTACTCGATGATGTCGCCGATGATCTTCATCGACGGCTCCGGCGGGTAGATGTAGGTGTTGCGGACCATGAACTCCTTGAGGATGTCGTTCTGGATGGTCCCGGCCAGCAGCTCCTGCGCCACGCCCTGCTCCTCGGCGGCCACCACATAGCCGGCCAGCACCGGCAGCACCGCGCCGTTCATGGTCATGGAGACGCTGACCTTGTCCAGCGGAATGCCGTCGAACAGGATCTTCATGTCCTCCACGCTGTCGATGGCCACGCCGGCCTTGCCCACGTCGCCGGTCACACGCGGGTGGTCGCTGTCGTAGCCCCGGTGAGTGGCGAGGTCGAACGCCACCGACACGCCCTGCCCGCCCGCCGCCAGCGCACGGCGGTAGAAGGCGTTGGATTCTTCGGCGGTGGAGAAGCCGGCGTACTGCCGGATGGTCCAGGGCCGCACCGCGTACATGGTGGCCTGCGGGCCGCGAATGAACGGCTCCAGGCCCGGCAGCGTCTGGGTGTAAGGCAGGTGGGCGACGTCGGCCGCGGTGTACAGCGGCTTGACCACAATGCCGTCCGGCGTGGTCCAGTTGAGCGCTTCCAGCTGGCCGCCGGGGGCCGATTTCTGGGCGGCCTTGAGCCAGGCTTCATACGACGGGGGGGCGAATTCGGGGTGCGAAGAGCTCATGGTGCGGGGCGTGGAACGGGGTGATCCGAAGCGCGGGAGTTTACATCATTCATAATTATTGATGCAGAATACCGACTCCTTCCTGACATCCCGATTCATGTCCGACACCGCCCTCGCCCCCCGCGCCCTGTACGAAGAAGTCGCCGAACGGCTTCGGCAGCGCATTTTCCAGCGCGAGCTCGAACCCGGCAGCTGGATCGACGAACTCAAGATCGCCGAAGAGCTGGGCATCAGCCGCACGCCCCTGCGCGAGGCGCTCAAGGTGCTGGCCGCCGAAGGCCTGGTGACCATGAAGGTGCGGCGCGGCGCGTACGTGACCGAGGTCTCCGAAAAAGACCTGGCCGATGTCTACCACCTGCTGGCGCTGCTTGAATCGGACGCCGCCGGCGTGGTGGCCCAGCGCGCCACCGACGCCGAGCTGCAAGGACTGCAGAGCCTGCACGCCGAGCTGGAAGCCGCCACCACCGACCGGGACCGCTTCTTCGCCATCAACGAGCAGTTCCACATGCGGCTACTGGAGATCGCCGACAACCGCTGGCGCGACCAGATGGTGGCCGACCTGCGCAAGGTCATGAAGCTGAACCGCCACCACTCGCTGTTCAAGACCGGCCGCATCAACGAATCATTGGCGGAGCATCGCGCCATCGTGCAGGCGCTGGCGCAGCGCGATGCCCCGCTGGCCGCCCAGCGCATGCGGGAACACTTCCGCAGCGGCCTGGAAGCGGCCGTCTGAGCAGGGGCGGTCAGCCGCGCCAGAAGGCGTCCAGCCGCTGCGCGAACCCGGGCAGGTCTTCGAAGTACGGCAGCGCACCACCCGGCACCGCCTCGAAGCGCCAGTTCGGCCGGTCGTCCACCGTGCTGCGGCCCTGGTAGTCGGTGAAGTCGCCGCGCGTGGCCATGCTGACCCACACCGGGCACTGCACCGCTTCGTACAGCGTGTTGATGTCGGCACTGAACAGCCCCGCCGACACAAAGCACAGCGGCGCATGCCGTGCACCCGGGTGGCGCGTGGTGCTGACCGCGAAGGCCCACAGCGCCTCGTCGATCTGCGGTCGGCCGAAGGTGCGCTTGAGGAAGTAGCGGATGACGCCCGGCTTCGTGAGCCAGCCAAAGATGCGCTCGCCCCAGCCCGGCCGGGTGAGCAGGCGGTAGAGCCAGGGCAGCATCAAGGTGGAGCCCGGCGGGCCGTGGCGGCGTTTGGTGCGCGAGAAACCGGTGGGGCTGACCAGCGCCAAGCGGCGGAGGGTGGCGGGCTGCTCCTGCTGCGCCCGCACCACGAACTCGCAGCCCAGCGACACGCCCAACGCATCCACCGATGCGGCGCCGGTCTGCTGCAAGGCCCATGCGATGGCGGCGTGCACCGCATCGGTCATGAGGCGGGGGGTGTAGGGCCGGTCGCTGCGGTCGCTGTGCCCGTAGCCGGGCAGGTCCAGCGCCACCACCGTGCGGTGGCTGCGGGCCTGCTCGAACAGCGGCGCCACCTCGGCGGCGGAAGCGGCGGCGTTCACGCTGTGCACCAGCAGCAGCGGCGGCAGGCCGGAGGGCTGGGCCGGGTGCGCGATGTAGACCGCCACCGGCCCGGCCGGCGTGTCAATCACCTGCGGCGCCACCGACAGGGGGGACGGCAAGCCGGTCATGCGGTGGCTCCCTGCACCAGGTTGTCCGCCGCCACAAAGCCGGCATCCACCTCATCGCTCACATGTTCCTGCGCCAGCGCCCACACCTCGCGCGGCGGCAGGGGTTTGAGGCGGTGATCGCTCCACACCTGGCGCCACTTGCGCGCACCCCGCAGGCCATGGCGCAGGCCCAGCATGTGGCGGGCAATGGCGTACCAGGGGCAGCCGTCCTCGGCATGGGCGCGCTCCATGTAGCGCACCATCTGCTCTTCCACTTCGTTGCGGTCCGGCACCGGCGTGGCCTGGCCGAAAAAGGTGTTGTCCCAGCTGGTCAGCAGCCAGGGGTGGTGGTAGGCCTCGCGCCCCACCATCACGCCATCGACCTGCTGCAGGTGCTCGGCGATCTGGGCGTTGGTGGTGATGCCGCCATTGACCGCAATGGTCAGCTGCGGGAAGTCGTGTTTGAGGCGGTGCGCCAGTTCGTAGCGCAGCGGCGGGATCTCGCGGTTTTCCTTCGGACTCAGGCCCTGCAGCCAGGCGTTGCGGGCATGGACGATGAACACCCCGCAGCCCGCCTCGGCCACCGTGCCCACGAAGTCGCGCACGAAGTCGTAGCTCTCGGTGCGGTCGATGCCGATGCGGTGCTTCACCGTCACCGGGATGTCCACCGCATCCCGCATGGCCTTCACCCCGTCGGCCACCGTCTGCGGCTCGGCCATCAGGCAGGCGCCGAAAGCCCCGCGCTGCACCCGCTCGCTCGGACAGCCGCAGTTCAGGTTGATCTCGTCATAGCCCCACTCCTGCCCCATGCGCGCCGCGCGCGCCAGCTCGTCCGGCTCGCTGCCGCCGAGCTGCAACGCCACCGGATGCTCCTCGGCATTGAAGCGCAGGTGCCGCTGCACGCTGCCATGCATCAGCGCCCCGGTGGTGACCATCTCGGTGTAGAGCAGCGTGTGCCGGCTCAGCAGGCGGTGCAAGTAGCGGCAGTGGCGGTCGGTCCAGTCCATCATGGGGGCTACGGACAGGCGCCACGGGCTGAACGGATGGGGGGCAGTGGGGGTGGTCATGGCAGGGGAGCTTGGGTAAGGCGGTATTGTCCCCTCTGCCGCTGAAGTCGTTGATCAACCCGGGAACATGACGGGGCCACTGGCTTGGGCGATGGAGCCGGTTGCGGCCACAGTTGCGTGTGGCGGCCCATCCATCACAAACAGACCGTGCGCCACACCGCCCTCAGCATCGAAGTAGGGCTGAACCAGGTCAAACAGCTCGTTGTCCCCTGCCGAGAACTTGCGGTAGGTGGCGAACGACACCAGATCGGCCAACTGGATCATTCGACTCGCGCGCGAGTCCAGAAACATCGGCACGTCTGCGTAGTTCTTCGTGCCCAGCGGGCCGCCCTTGAACTCCCGCGCCAGGCTTTGTATGCGGGGCTCGGTGGAAGCCTTGTCGAAGATGATGAGACCCCGCTGCTTGTCCTTGTTTTTCAGGTACCGACGGCGCAGGAACAGATCGAACTGGGACGACAGCTTTTCAAACGCGAACTCCACCGGGTCCACCCCGCTCAGGGCGCTCTTCCTGATGACCACCGCGAACAGGGTGCAGGCCGGTCGACCTGCTCCGTCAACTCCCAGGCGCAGGGCATCCTTGATCGCCTCCAGGCGATGGGCGAACGGGTAAGACCGCCACATGTCCCGACCCCCGCGCATGGGCGAGCCATGCAGCTGGACAGACTGAGGCACGTCCGGGTTGAACCGGGCGGCTATCTGATCGAGGTCACGCTGAATCCAGTGCGTGGCCCTCTCGAAAACAGCCACTCCGGCCAAGACGAAATACGGTTGGCTGGGATCGGCGACCGCACCGGACTCGTCTGCGTACAGCAGATACATGAATGGCTTCTCCTGCGATGGGCAAAAAAAAACCGCTCAGAGATCTGAGCGGTTTTCGTGAACGGCTGGCTGTGCCAGTCTGTATGTATGTATGGAAGCCGAGTGAAGCTAGTGCTTCGACGCCCTGCTGGAGGCAGCGCTCTCGACTAAGCCGCTATTCTATTCCGGGCCTGCGGCCCGAAAGCAGCCGATCGGCTGCAGCTCGTCGCCTGAGTCGGGCCAGTCATCTGCCGCACGCCGTCAGACAGAGCAGCGAGCCGCCCCACCACCCGAGCGGTGGGGAACGTCTTTGTCCATCACCACCCCGTCATCCAGCCCCGACATCACCGCCCCCGCCAGGTCACCCAACCGGCGCGCCACCCCTCGTACCTGCAACGGCAGGGCGTCGTCGTCGCGCAGGGCCAGGTCGGGCAGCAGGCGGGCCAGGGCTTCAATCTCCCAGGCGGCTTCCAGACAGGCGCGGTGGCGGGCTGGGCTGAGGCTGACGGCGCCGGATGCATGGCGCACCAGGCCGACCGTGTCGGGGTGGGTGGAGAAGGTGATGGGGTGAACGGGAAGAGCGGTATGGCTCATGGGGAGGCTCCTGATCGAGACTGGAAACCACCCGAAACGTTTTCAAGCGCATGGGGTGGGCAAGATGTTGAAAACACGGGATCAGCCGTGCGGCCAGCCTCACGGTTTGGCCCATCTTGCCCGCAACCGATCGCGACAAGGCTGAACCTCGCCGCACGAATGGGGACATGACGAAACCCCGCTTGAAGGTGGGGGCTGCAACCTCTGATCTCGGGTGTTTTCACGCACCGGGCCTTGCGGCTTGGCGCGATTATGCGGGCGTCAGGCCGCGCCTCGGAACGCCCCGCCCCGTCGACCGAACAGCGGCGGTGGCGAGCTCCGAGCGAGTCCGGCATCGAGCGCGTCGGCCTGTGCCGCAAAGTCGGCGGGGCGCTGCTGGCGGAAGGCTTCCAGGTTGGACAGCTTCCACCGCAGGGCCGGCAACTGGGCGGCATGTGGACAGCGCACCAGTGACCAGTCCGGCGCTGCGCGCGCCAGACCGCCCAGAAACTGCCGGTGCGCCTGGGTCAGCCGGCCGGGCAGCGTCTGACGCAACCGGGTCCGGACCTCCAGCAGCGTTTCCAGGGGGCATGGCACCTCGGTCATGCCGGCGAAGGCCCGATCAAACTCGGCTGCGATGTTCTTGTCGTTGCCAAACAGCACCTCGTGCGGCGGCCGGTTGTGCCCGCCGAGGTAGAGGACAAAACACTCCACCATCCCTTCGGTGATGCCACCCGATTCAAAAAGCTGCCAGACGTCGAACAGGTCGCGCGGGTGTTGACGATCAAGGGCGGCCACCAGCTTGCCGGCATACAGCTCGTCACGCGCCAGGATGGGTGCATCGAATTCGACGCTGAAGCGGTCGCTGGTCCTGCGGCTCAGCTGCCGGCGCTCCACCGGCAGCAACGTGCCACGGAAAACGACGTTCACTTCGATCTTGACCTGGCTGGTGTCGTTCTCCACGATCAGCTTGGTGTCGGCCAGATCCTTGCTGCGGATCAGGCGGGTCTGAACCCCCAGGGGGCCGACCCTGTGCGCGATGGCGGCCAACTCGTCATGGATGGCGGCCAGCGCTGCTTCGCGTGGCAGCTCCCAGGGGCGAAACACCACATCGACGTCGACCGACAGGCGCGGCATGTCCTGCAAGAACAGGTTGATGGCCGTGCCGCCCTTCATTGCAAAGATGTCGTTCGCAAACACCTCGGGGGTGACGGCCAGCAGCAGGCGGACGGTGTCCGCGTAGCGTTCATCCATGGGGTTTCAGGCTCAAGAGGGTGCCGTCGGCGAGCCGGCTCATCCAGCGCTTGTCGCTGCCGGTGCGCAACGGATGCCGCGCGAGCATATCGTCCACATCCACCACCCCGGTTTCACGCGCCCAGGTGAGAAACAGCCGCACGGCCTTGACACTGGTGCAGCAGGACAGCAGTTGGCCCAGCAGTTCCTTGCGCGGCGAGCGCAGGCCGTCGAACACGTTGCGTGACTCTTCCAGACTCTCCCGGTTGCCCGCTTCGTACAGCAGCTCCAGCACGGCCCGCTCGGGAGACGAGACCCGCAAGCCATCGGGCAGGCCAGGAGGCGTGCCCAGCGTCCTGCTGTCCAGCGATGCGTCCGGCCATTCGAACAGGCGGGCGTGGACATAGCGCGCCGGGAAGCGCGAGGTGAGCCACGCGGGCAAGCTGTAACGGGAGTCGCCCCAGAGCACCGCGGTCTCGCGGCTGCGCAAGTTGTGCCGCACGCCCTGGATGGCCAGTGCGCTCTTCCCGCCCAGATGCAGACCGGGCACACGCTGCTGCAGGAACTTCAGGGACCCATGCAGCCCGTGGTCTTCGTTGGGAAAGGCATAGACGCCCTGGGCCAGCCGCAGCAGCCAGCCGGCCTCGACGTAATGGGCTGCCAGCTGGGGCGACACGCCCAGCGCGGCCAGCGCGGCCAGATCGAACGGTGCTCCCCGGGGGAGCTCGGTCTGAACCCGCTTGATTAGATGGGGTCTTGAATTTTTACTCACAGTTTAAAAATAGCACATTCTTCAATCAAGAAACGCAGAGTTGATTGATTTTTGTACCGAACTTCAACCGGAATACTACTTTCACTGCCATCTTCAAGCCTTCCCAGGTTCATGACGCCTGCCCGGGGAATGGCCAGGGAATTCGGACAACGCTCCCCATAATCGGCGCACCGCACCACCCCCCTCCCCTCCATGAAACCACGCTGGCCCATCGGCGCCGGGCTGCTGCTCTCCACCGCGCTGGCGCTGGCCCTCCTCTGGACGCCCGACCGCGATCCGGCCTGGCTGGCTGAACGCCATCTGCGGTCGCCCGCCGACCTTGTCGAGGTGGATGGCGTGCGGCTGCATGTGCGGGTGGACGGCCCGGCGGACGCGCCGGCGGTGCTGTTCCTGCACGGCTTCGGTGCCAGCCTGCACACCTGGGAGCCGTGGGCGCAGGCGCTGTCGGCCGACTTCCGGGTGGTGCGGCTGGACCTGCCCGGCTCCGGCCTGAGCCCGCCCGACCCGGCGCGCGACTACACCGACGCGCGCAGCCAGGCCCTGATCGAAGCGCTGCTGGACCGGCTGGGCATCGACAGCACGCACGTGGTGGGCCACTCCATGGGCGGGCGGTTGGCCTGGCAGCTGGCGGCGGCGCGGCCCGCGCGGGTGGACCGGCTGGTGCTGCTGGCACCCGACGGCTTTGCCAGCCCGGGCTTTGAATACGACCGCGCACCCGAGGTGCCGGCCTCGCTGCAGCTGATGCGCTTTGCGCTGCCGCGCTGGGTGTTGAAGATGGGTCTGGAGCCGGCCTATGCCGACGCCTCAGTCATGACCGGCCCCCTGCTCGATCGTTATCACGACCTGCTGCGGGCGCCCGGTGCGCGGCAGGCCATGCTGGACCGCATGGCCCAGGCGGTGCTGACCGACCCGGTGCCCCGCCTGCGCCGCATCGCGGCGCCCACCTTGCTGCTGTGGGGCGAGCGGGACGCCATGATCCCGGTGGCCAACGCAGCCGACTACCTGCAGGCCATCGGCGGCAGCCGGCTGGTGACGCTGCCCGGCGTGGGCCACATTCCCCAAGAAGAAAGTCCCGCAGCAGCCCTGGGGCCGGTGCGGGACTTTTTGACGCGCTGAGCGGGGCAAGGCCCCTGGGGGGTCAGCCCATGTGCAGGCCGCCGTTGACCGAGAAGTCGGCCCCGGTGGCATAGCCGCCTTCATCGCTGGCCAGCCAGGCAATGATGGAAGCGATTTCGCTCGGCTCACCCAGGCGCTTGACCGGCACGGTGGCCACGATCTTCTCCAGCACGTCGGGGCGGATGGCCTTGACCATGTCGGTGCCGATGTAGCCCGGGCTCACCGTGTTGACGGTGACGCCCTTGGTGGCCAGTTCCTGCGCCAGCGCCATCGAGAAACCGTGCATGCCGGCCTTGGCGGCCGAGTAGTTGGTCTGCCCGGCCTGACCCTTCTCGCCGTTGACCGAGCTGATGTTGATGATGCGGCCCCAGCCCTTCTCGACCATGTCGCCCACCACCTGCTTGGTGACGTTGAACATGGAGTCCAGGTTGGTGTTCATCACGGCCTGCCAGTCCTCGCGGCTCATCTTGAGGAACATGCGGTCGCGGGTGATGCCGGCGTTGTTCACCAGCACGTCGATGGAGCCGTGTTCGGCCTTGGTCTTGCTGAAGGCCTCGACCGTGGAATCCCAGTCGCCCACGTTGCCCACCGAGGCGTGGAACGTGTAGCCCAGGGCCTTCTGTTCGTCCAGCCATTTCTGGTAGTCGCGGGTGGGGCCGCAGCCGGCGATGACCTTGAAGCCTTCCTTGTGCAGGCGCTGGCAGATGGCCGTGCCGATGCCACCCATGCCGCCGGTGACGTACGCAACTTTCTGACTCATGTGTACCTTTCGTTGTATCTCGGTTGTGACGATCGATCGTATCGACCGGCTCAGCGTTCGACAGCGAGGGAAACCCCCATGCCGCCACCGATGCACAACGCCGCCAGACCCTTCTTGGCGCCGCGCTTCTGCATCTCGTGCAGCAGGGTCACCAGCACGCGGCAGCCCGAGGCACCGATGGGGTGGCCGATGGCGATGGCGCCGCCGTTCACGTTGACACGGGCCGGGTCGATGTCGAGCGCCTTGTTGACCGCGCAGGCCTGGGCCGCAAAGGCTTCGTTCAGCTCGAACAGGTCGACGTCGGACGCCTTCCAGCCGGCGCGGGCCAGGGCCTTCTGCGAGGCCGGCACCGGGCCCATGCCCATGGTGGCCGGGTCCAGGCCGCTGGTGCCGAAGGAGGCGATGCGGGCCAGCGGCGTGAGGCCCACGGCAGCGGCCTTCTTCGCGGTCATGACCATGACGGCAGCCGCGCCGTCGTTGATGCCCGAGGCGTTGCCGGCGGTGACCGAGCCGGCCTTGTCGAACGCCGGACGCAGGCCCGCCAGGGCTTCGGCATTCGTCTTCTTGTTGATGAATTCGTCGGTGTCGAACACCAGCGGATCGCCCTTCTTCTGCGGGATGTGCACGCCGACGATCTCGTCCTTGAAGCGGCCGGCGTCCTGCGCGGCAGCGGCCTTCTGCTGGCTGGCCAGGGCGAGGGCGTCCTGCATGTCGCGGGTGATGCCATGGGCCTTGGCCACGTTCTCGGCGGTGATGCCCATGTGGTACTGGTTGTACACATCCCACA
>PNMF01000100.1 GCA_013823485.1 Comamonadaceae bacterium | reverse complement strand
CCCACCCCGGCACCCGCAAGCTGTACGCCGACAAGCTGGCGGCGCAGGGCCTGGGCGAGTCGCTGGGCGACGACATGGTCAAGGCCTACCGGGCCGCGCTGGACGAAGGCCGTCACACCGTCGACCCGGTGCTGACCAACTTCAAGAGCAAGTACGCGGTCGACTGGGCGCCCTTCCTGGGCAAGAAGTGGACCGATGCCGCCGACACCGCCATTCCGCTGACCGAGTGGAAGCGCATCGCCGACCGGCTCACCACCATCCCCGAGAACGTCACCCCGCACCAGCTGGTGAAGAAGGTGTATGCCGACCGGGCCGCCATGGGCCGTGGCGAGATCAATGTGGACTGGGGCATGGGCGAGCACATGGCCTTCGCCACCCTGGTGGCCAGCGGCTACGCGGTCCGCCTGTCCGGCGAGGACTGCGGTCGTGGCACCTTCACCCACCGCCACGCGGTCATCCATGACCAGAACCGCGAGAAGTGGGACGAGGGCACCTACATCCCGCTGCAGAACGTGGCCGAGAACCAGGCACCGTTCGTGGTGATCGACTCGATCCTGTCGGAAGAGGCGGTGCTGGGCTTCGAGTACGGCTACGCCGGCTCCGACCCCAACACCCTGGTGATCTGGGAAGCCCAGTTCGGCGACTTCGCCAACGGCGCCCAGGTGGTGATCGACCAGTTCATCGCCTCCGGCGAAGTGAAGTGGGGCCGCCTGAACGGCCTGACGCTGATGCTGCCGCACGGCTACGAAGGACAGGGCCCCGAGCACAGCTCGGCCCGCCTGGAGCGCTTCATGCAGCTGGCGGCCGACACCAACATGCAGATCGTGCAGCCCACCACGGCCAGCCAGATCTTCCATGTGCTGCGCCGCCAGATGATCCGCCCGCTGCGCAAGCCGCTGGTGCTGTTCACCCCGAAATCGCTGCTGCGCAACAAGGACGCCACTTCGCCGCTGTCCGAGTTCACCAAGGGCGGCTTCCAGACGGTGCTGCCGGAGCAGAACGCCGACGTGGTCAAGAAGGCCGACAAGGTCAAGCGCGTGATCGTGTGCTCGGGCAAGGTCTATTACGACCTGGTCAAGAAGCGCGAGGAGAAGGGCGCCGACGATGTGGCCATCGTGCGCATCGAGCAGCTGTACCCGTTCCCGCACAAGGCGTTCGCGGCCGAGATCAAGCGCTTCGCCAACGCCACCGACATCGTGTGGTGCCAGGACGAGCCGCAGAACCAGGGCGCCTGGTTCTTCATCCAGCACCAGATCCACGAGAACATGCTCGAAGGTCAGAAGCTGGGTTATGCGGGCCGTGCCGCTTCGGCCTCGCCGGCGGTGGGTTACGCCCACCTGCACCAGGAGCAGCAGAAGAACCTGATCGAGGCGGCTTTCGCCAAGCTCAAGGGCTTCATCCTCACCAAATGAGTCCGGCCCGTCCGTGACGCAGCGCGCGGCCGGTGGCCGCAGCGCAGCGTCGCGCCCGGCCCGACACGAACACACGCATCCCAGGAAACAACATGGCAATCGTTGAAGTCAAAGTTCCGCAGCTCTCCGAATCCGTGGCCGAAGCCACGCTGCTGCAGTGGAAGAAAAAGGTCGGTGAGGCAGTGTCCGCCGACGAGATCCTGATCGAGATCGAGACCGACAAGGTCGTGCTCGAAACCCCGGCGCCGGCTTCCGGCGTGCTGGTGGAAATCCTGCAGGGCGACGGCGCCACCGTCGCCGCTGACCAGGCCATTGCCCGCATCGACACCGCTGCCGTGGTGGGTGCGGCTCCGGCCGCTGCTGCTGCACCGGCACCGGCTGCGGCGCCTGCCGCCGCGCCGGTGGCCGCCGCCGCCGCCGCCGTGGGTGGTGCCAAGGCGGGTGTGGCCATGCCGGCTGCCGCCAAGATGATGGCCGACAACAACCTTGCCGCCGGCTCGGTGGCCGGTACCGGCAAGGACGGCCGCGTGACCAAGGGCGACGTGATCGGCGCGCTGGCCAGCCCGCCGGCTGCGGCGCCGAAGGCCGCACCGGCAGCCGCCATCCCGACCGGGGCCCCCACCAAGGCCCTGCCGCAGGTGCCGGTGGTCACGCCCGACCTGGGCGATCGCCCGGAAGAGCGCGTGCCCATGACCCGCCTGCGCGCCCGCGTGGCCGAGCGCCTGCTGCAGTCGCAGGCCACCAACGCCATCCTGACCACCTTCAACGAGGTCAACATGGCCCCGGTGATGGAGATGCGCAAGAAGTTCCAGGAGAAGTTCGAGAAGGAGCATGGCGTCAAGCTGGGCTTCATGAGCTTCTTCGTGAAGGCCGCGGTGCACGCCCTGAAGAAATTCCCGGTGCTCAACGCCTCGGTGGACGGCAACGACATCGTCTACCACGGCTACTTCGACATCGGCATTGCGGTCGGTTCGCCGCGCGGTCTGGTGGTGCCCATCATCCGCAACGCCGACCAGATGAGCTTCGCCGACATCGAGAAGAAGATCGCCGAGTTCGGCCAGAAGGCCAAGGACGGCAAGATCGGTCTGGACGACCTGTCGGGCGGCACCTTCTCCATCAGCAACGGCGGCACCTTCGGCTCCATGCTGTCGACCCCCATCATCAACCCGCCGCAGTCGGCCATCCTGGGCGTGCACGCCACCAAGGACCGCGCGGTGGTGGAGAACGGCCAGATCGTGATCCGGCCCATGAACTACCTGGCCATGTCCTACGACCACCGCATCATCGACGGCCGTGAGGCCGTGCTGGGCCTGGTGGCCATGAAGGAAGCGCTGGAAGATCCGGCCCGCCTGCTGTTCGACATCTGAGGACCTGACGATGAGCCAACAATTCGACGTCATCGTCATCGGTGGTGGCCCGGGCGGCTACATTGCCGCCATCCGCGCGGCCCAGCTGGGCTTCAAGGTGGCCTGCATCGACGAGTGGAAGAACGCGGCCGGCGGCCCGGCACCCGGCGGCACCTGCACCAACGTGGGCTGCATTCCGTCCAAGGCGCTGCTGCAGTCGTCCGAGCATTTTGAGCACGCCAACAAGCACTTCGCCGACCACGGCATCACGGCCACCAACGTGAAGATCGACATCGCCAGGATGATCGGCCGCAAGGACACGGTGGTGAAGCAGAACAACGACGGCATCCTGTACCTGTTCAAGAAGAACAAGGTGTCGTTCTTCCACGGCCGCGGCTCCTTCGTGAAGGCGGTGGAGGGCGGTTACGAGATCGCCGTGGCGGGTGCCCTGAACGAAACCCTGACCGGCAAGCAGATCGTGGTGGCCACCGGCTCGAACGCCCGTGCGCTGCCGGGCGTGCCGTTCGACGAGGAGCTGGTGCTGTCCAACGACGGCGCGCTGCGCATCGGCGCGGTGCCCAAGAAGCTGGCGCTGATCGGCTCGGGCGTCATCGGCCTGGAGATGGGCTCGGTCTGGCGCCGCCTCGGCTCCGACGTGACCATTCTGGAAGGTCTGCCGACCTTCCTGGGCGCGGTGGACGAGCAGATCGCCAAGGAAGCGAAGAAGGCGTTCGACAAGCAGGGTCTGCGGATCGAGCTGGGCGTGAAGGTCGGCGAGATCAAGACCGGCAAGAAGGGCGTCACGGTCAACTACACCAACGCCAAGGGCGAGGCCGTGGTGCTGGAGGCCGACAAGCTGGTGGTCTCCATCGGCCGGGTGCCCAACACCATCGGCCTGAATGCCGAGGCGGTGGGCCTGCAGCTCGACGAGCGCGGCGCCATCGTGGTGGACGCCGACTGCCGCACCAACCTGCCCGGCGTCTGGGCGGTGGGTGACGTGGTGCGCGGCCCCATGCTGGCCCACAAGGCCGAGGAAGAGGGCGTGGCGGTGGCCGAGCGCATGGCCGGCCAGCACGGGCATGTCAACTTCAACACCATCCCCTGGGTCATCTACACCAGCCCCGAGATCGCCTGGGTCGGCCGAACCGAACAGCAGCTCAAGGCCGATGGCGTGGCCTACAAGGCCGGCACCTTCCCGTTCCTGGCCAACGGCCGGGCGCGGGCGCTGGGCGACACGACCGGCATGGTCAAGTTCCTGGCCGACGCCACCACCGACGAGATCCTGGGCGTGCACATCGTGGGCCCCATGGCCAGCGAGCTGATCGCCGAGGCGGTGGTCGCGATGGAGTTCAAGGCCAGCGCGGAAGACATCGCCCGCATCTGCCACGCCCACCCGTCGCTGTCGGAGGCCACCAAGGAAGCCGCCCTGGCGGTGGACAAGCGCACGCTGAACTTCTGAGCGTCGTCGAACCTTGAGCGTCCGCAGCGTTTACGAGGCCGTGCTGAAAGAGCGCGGCTACACCACCGACCCCGCCCAGCAGCGTGCCATCGACGCGCTGGAGCGGTGTGCCACCGAGTGGGCCGCCTACAAGCAGAAGCGGTCCAACTCGCTGAAGAAGCTGTTCAACCGTCCGGACGTTCCGCTGGGTGTCTACATGTTCGGCGGTGTGGGGCGGGGCAAGAGCTTCCTGATGGACTGCTTCTTCCAGGCCGTGCCGATCCGCCGCAAGACGCGGCTGCACTTCCACGAGTTCATGCGCGAGGTGCACCGCGAACTGCGCGACCTGCAAGGCACGGTGAACCCGCTGGACGTGCTCGGCCAGCGCATGGCGGAACGCTACAAGCTGATCTGCTTCGACGAGTTCCATGTGGCGGACGTGACCGACGCCATGATCCTGCACCGGCTGCTCGACGCGCTGTTCAAGGCCGGCGTGGGTTTCGTCACCACCTCCAACTTCCACCCGGACGCGCTTTACCCTGACGGTCTGCACCGCGACCGCATCCTGCCGGCCATCGAGCTGCTGAAGTCCCGGCTGGAAGTGCTCAGCGTGGACAACGGCACCGACTACCGCCGGCGCACGCTCAACCACATCGAGCTTTACCACTGCCCCCTGGGCGCGCAGGCCGACGAGGCGATGGAGCGCACCTTCAACGAGCTGGCCGAGGCGGGCG
The DNA here is from genome assembly GCA_013823485.1 of Comamonadaceae bacterium. Taxonomy (GTDB): domain Bacteria; phylum Pseudomonadota; class Gammaproteobacteria; order Burkholderiales; family Burkholderiaceae_C; genus Hydrogenophaga. Next base: position 5,630 of record PNMF01000100.1, on the reverse strand, counting down.
ACCAGGAGGCGGTGATGACCATCGAGTCGCGCCAGATCCGCGCGGTGCGACGCGCCGGTGGCGTGATCTGGTTCGACTTCCGCACCCTGTGCGGCGGGCCGCGTTCACAAAACGACTACCTGGAAATCGCCAGCCAATTCCACACCGTGCTGCTGTCGAACGTGCCGCAGATGGCGGTGCGCCAGGCCTCCGAGGCGCGCCGTTTCACCTGGCTGATCGACGTGCTCTATGACCGCCGGGTCAAGCTGGTGATGTCGGCCGCCGTGCCGCCGGAGCAGCTCTACACCGAAGGTCCGATGTCGCACGAGTTTCCCCGCACCGTTTCGCGCCTGACCGAGATGCAGTCGCAGGAATTCCTCTCGCTGGAGCACCGGCTGGTCGACACCGGCCTGACCTGACCCTTTGCGTCAGAGCGGGTCGAGCTTGACGATGGCCAGCGACAGGTTGTCGCCGCCGCCCTTGGCGCGGGTGCGCGCCTTCTGGATCAGGAATTCGCAGGCCTCGCGGGGCGACAGCATGGACACGGTGCTGGCGACCTCTTCCGGGGTGAAGTAATGCCAGATGCCATCGCTGCAGGCCATCAGCACGTCGCCGGCCTGCAGCCGCCGGATGGTGTGCAGGTCCACCGGCGGATCGTTCTCGGTACCCAGGCAGCCCATCAGGATGTTCGAGTGCGGGTGGTCCATGGCTTCCTGCTCGGTCAGCTCCCCCTGGTTCACCAGCGTCTGCACATAGGAATGGTCCAGGGTGCGGAAATGGAGCTTGCCCTGGCGGAAGTGGTAGACCCGCGAATCGCCGGCGTGCACGCAGTGGGCGCCGCCGTCGAGCGTGAGGACGAAGGCGGCCACCGTGCTGTGGGGCTCCTGTTCGGCGGCCACGGCGGTCAGTTTGATGACGATGTGGGACTCCTCGACGATCTTGCGCAGCAGGGCATCCGGATCGTCCGTTTCGGGGTCGAAACGGTTGAACAGCTGCTGCGCCGTCAGCATCACCTGATCGGACGCCTTGCGACCGCCGCTGCGTCCGCCCATGCCGTCGGCCACCACCGCCAGCAGGCAGCCGGGGAAGCGCTTGTGGCTGATCAGGTTGACCTGATCCTGTTGATAGTCACGGTCTCCCCGGTGAAGGCCGGTGGATGCCTGGATGCGGTAGCCTTGGGTCATGAAGCTGCGTCGCCTTGAGATCGGGATGGCTGTCGGAGTGACGGCGTGAATGGTACCCCCGACTGTGGGCCGGTGTGGCCCGCCGTGACGGCAGACGGGGTGTCCGACCTGGTCCTGGCCACCCGCAGGGCACTGGGGGCCGAGGGCATGGCGCAGCGCTGGGGCGAGGGTTTCCGGCATCGCGCAGGGCAACAGCTCATGGCCGAGGCGGTGGCGGACACCCTCGGCAGCGGAGGCGCCCTGGTGGTGCAGGCCGGCACCGGCGTCGGCAAGACGCTGGCCTACCTTGTGCCCCTGCTGCTCAGCGGCCGGCGGGCGGTGCTGTCCACCGCCACCCAGGCCCTGCAGGACCAGCTCTACCACCGCGACATTCCGGCCGTCACGCGGGCCCTCGGGCTGCCGGTGCGGCTGGCCATGCTCAAGGGACGGGGTGCCTACGTCTGCCTGCACCGGCTGCGCGGCCAGGTGGCATCGTCGGTGCGTGAGCGGGACCCGGCCGACACCGTGGTGCTGGGCCAGCTGCTGCGCTGGGCCGAGGCATCGGTCCGTGGCGATCTGGCCGAGTGGCCCGCCCTGGAGGTCCGACCCGCGCTGCGCCCGCTGGTGACGTCCACCCGCGACAACTGTCTGGGCGCAGCCTGCCCCGAACTGGCCCGTTGTGCGGTGGTCCGGGCGCGGCGCGAGGCGCTGGAAGCCGACTGGGTGGTGGTCAACCACCACGTGTTCATGGCGGACCTCGATGTCCGCGAATCCGGCGTGGCGGCCTTGTTGCCGAACGCGGAAGCCATCATCTTCGACGAGGCCCACCAGCTCAACGACACCGCCATCGGCTTCATGGGTCGGCGGGTCGGCTCTGCCATGTGGCGCGATCTGGCGCACGACCTGTTGACCGTGACCCGCCAGCATGCGGCGGGCCTTCGACCCTGGCCGGTCTGGGCGCTCGATCTGGAGCGCTGCAGCCGGACCCTGGGCGAGCTGGCCGGCAGCACGGTGGCCAGCGACACCCGGATCGCCTGGGACGGTGGCTCGCCGGCGGGGGTGGACGCAGCGGCCTGGGCACGCGCCTGCGTCGACCTGGACCGGGTGCTGGGACTGCTGCACGAAGGGCTGGAGGCCAGCGCCGATGCCGCGCCCGACCTGAGGCGTCTGGCCGAGCGGACCGCCACCCTGCGCGCCGACTGGCGCTCGCTGGTGGGGGAGCCGGCAGCGCCCGGCGAGGTGCGGTGGCTGAGCCGGCATCCGGCCCGCCGCTGGGAGGTCCACCAGACGCCGGCGGACAGCTCAGGCCTGTTTCCCGCTCAGGTGGCCGCCCGGCCGGAAGTGGCCTGGGTGTTCACCTCGGCCACGCTGGGCCATGACGATTCCCTGAGCTGGTTCTGCCGCAGCGTGGGCCTCACCGCCAGCACCCTGCGCGTGGCCAGCCCTTTTGACCATTTGCGGCAGGCCGCGCTGCATGTACCGCCCGACCTGCCGGAACCCGCCGATCCCAGGCACCTGCCGATGCTGGCCGAGCGACTGGCGGGCTGGATCACCCGGCTGGGCGGGCGCACCCTGGTGCTCACCACCACCCAGCGCGCCGCCAGGCGGCTGGCCGAAAGCCTGCGCAGCCATGCTTCGGCCAGCGGTGCTGGCGATCCCGAGTTCGAGGTGCTGGCGCCGGCCGCGAGCGCGCGTCGCCACGCACTGGACACCTTTCGGGAGCAGGCGGGGCGCCGGCCGATGGTGCTGGTGGCTTCCAGTGCGTTCTGGGACGGAGTCGATCTGCCCGGCGATGCGTTGCAGCTGGTGGTGATCGACAAACTGCCGTTCCCGCCCCCGGACGATCCCCTGGTGCAGGCCCGTGTGCACCGCGCCCAGGCCCGGGGTGAGGATGGTTTTGCGGTGGTGCACCTGGCCGAGGCAGCCCTGGCACTGGCGCAGGGTGCCGGGCGCCTGATCCGGACCGAGGCGGATCGCGGTGTGGTGGTGCTGGCCGACAGCCGCGTGCTGCAGCGTTCTTACGGGCCCTTGCTGCTGGCCGCCATGCCGCCCATGCGCTGGCTGAGCGATGAATCCGGGCTGCTGGCCGAGCTGGAGTCGCTGGCCGGCGAGCGGGGTGTCACCACACCTTCCACCACGGGTTTTCCCGGGTTTTGAAGCCCTGACGCAGGTAGTCGCTGTTCGGGTAGCTGGTCTGCATGACGCGGCGGGTGTCGTCGCGCAGCTGGGTCATGCCCAGGGCGTCGTAGGACTGCATCAGGATGAAGAGGGCTTCTTCCAGGGCCGGGGCGTCCGAGAACTCGGTGAGGGCCAGCTGGGCCCGGTTGATGGCCGCCACATGGGCGCCGCGGCTGTAGTAGTAGCGCGCCACATGCACCTCGTACTGGGCCAGCGAGTTGACGATGTAGGTCATGCGCTGGCGAGCGTCGGGGGCGTAGCGGGAATCCGGGAACCGGTCGGAGAGCTCGCGGAAGGCCTCGAAGGATTCCTTGGCGGCTTTCTGGTCGCGCTCGGAGAGGTCCTGCCGGGCCAGCGCCCCGAACAGGCCGAGGTTGTCGTTGAAGTTCACCAGGCCGCGCAGGTACAGCGCGTAGTCCATGGCCGGGCTGGCGGGGTGCAGCCGCTGGAAACGGTCCAGGGCGGCCAGCGCCTGCGCCTGCTCGCCGGCCTTGAAGTGGGTGTAGGCCTTGTCGAGCTGGGCCTGCTGGGCCAGCGGCGTACCGGCAGCCCGACCTTCGAGTTTTTCGAGCAGCGTTGCGGCCTTCTCGTAGTTGCCGGCCTGGCGTTCGTCGGTGGCTTCGCGGTAGAGCTTGTTCGGGCTCCAGTTGGCGGTCTCGTCGACCGGTGCGGTGGATGCGCAGCCCTGCAGCGCCAGAACGGCGGCGGTGGCCAGGGTCACGGCCGATAATCTCAAGCTCACATTCACAGGCACACCTCGACTCGGAACGACGTTTTGGAAGCGCAAAGTATATCGACGGGGTGTCCTGACGCTCCCGCAACGGACGACGACCTGCTGCCCGACCCGGCAGAGGCGGGCGGTAGCGACGGCGGCACCGAGCTGCGGACCTTGTCGGTCCCGGTCGAATGGCACGGACACCGCATCGACCGTGCCCTGGCGGCACTGGTTCCGGAGTTTTCCCGCAGCCATCTCCAGCAGCTGCTGCTGGAAGGGGCGGTGCGCTGGCGCGGGCAGGCTGCGGCCAAGCCTTCGGTCAAGGTGCAGGCTGGCGACCGGCTGGACATCGAGCTGCGGCCCACGGCGCAGGCGCATGCCTTCCTGCCCGAACCCATGCCGATCGAGGTGGTGCACGAAGACGAACACCTGCTGGTCATCCACAAGCCCGCCGGTCTGGTGGTGCATCCGGCTGCCGGCAACTGGTCGGGCACGTTGCTCAACGGGCTGCTGGCCTACCACCGCGCAGCGGCCGAGCTGCCCCGGGCCGGCATCGTGCACCGGCTCGACAAGGACACCTCCGGCCTGATGCTGGTGGGCAAGACCCGGGTGGCGGTGGACGCCCTGGTGCGGGCCATTGCGGCCCGCGAAGTCAGCCGGCAGTACCTGGCGCTGGCCCATGGCCCGTGGCGCGGCGCCGGTCGCGTGGATGTCGACCGCCCGGTCGGGCGCGACCCCCACAACCGGTTGCGGATGGCGGTGGTGCCGTCCGGCAAGCCCGCCCGGACCACCGTGGTGCTGCTGGACGCCCGGGAAGACGCCTGCCTGGTGGCCTGCCGGCTCGACACCGGCCGCACCCACCAGATCCGGGTCCACATGACTGCTTTGGGTCATCCGCTGGTGGGTGACCCGGTGTACGGTGGACGCCCGGCCTGGGGCCTGCAGCGTCAGGCCTTGCACGCTGCGTCGCTGCAGCTGGCGCATCCGGTGCATGGCGGGCGGCTGTGCTTCTGGTCGGCGCCCCCGCCCGACATGGCCAGGGCCCTGTCGGAGAGCGGCCTCCGGTACAATCCGCCGGCTCCCGGACAGCTGCTGCTGGAGGGCCTGGCGGCTTGAACTGCCCGGTCTGCACCCACCGCGCACCCCGTCCTGCGGACCCGCTCCGGCCAGTCGGCAGCCACCGACCGACCCGCCACAGCCCCGCCTGCAGCCTCGTCTACAGCCCCACCTCCCGCCGGCCCACCGCCGGCCCTTGACCGAGCGACACCATGAACACCACGGATGCCCTGCGTGTCCTTGAAACGGCATTGATCTGCGCCGCGCAGCCGCTGACCGTGCGGGAACTCGGCACCCTGTTCGACGGCGAGGTGGCGCCCGACACCCTCAAGGCCATGCTGGTCGATCTACAGCAGCAGTGGACCGGGCGGGGCGTCGAACTGGTCCAGGTGGCCAGCGGCTGGCGTTTCCAGAGCCGCCCCGAGCTGCGGCCCTTCCTGGACCGCCTGCACCCCGAGAAGCCGCCCAAATACTCGCGTGCCGCCATGGAAACGCTGGCCATCATTGCCTACCGCCAGCCGGTGACCCGGGGCGACATG
>PNMF01000099.1 GCA_013823485.1 Comamonadaceae bacterium | reverse complement strand
CCGCATCAGGCTCAGGAACTTCAGCAGCGCACCCGGCCGCTCCGGGAACACGAAGCGCAGCAGGCGCTCGTCGTTTGCCAGCGGCGAATGCCCGCCCACCATGTGCCGGATGTGTTCCTTGGCCAGGTCGTCGTGGGTCAGGTCCAGCGTCTCGAAGCCCTGGCGGCGCAGGTTGGCGGCGATCTTGGTCGATTCGCCCTTGCCGTGGGTGGTCAGGCCCACGAACACATGCGCCTTGCTGCCATCGTGGATGCGGTAATTGAACTCGGTCACGTTGCGGGGCCCGCCCGGCAGGCCGCCGATGGTCTCGCAGAAGCGGCGGAAGCTGCCCCGCTCCTCGGGAATGGTCACCGCGAACAGTGCCTCGCGCTCCTCGCCCACCTCGGCCCGCTCGGCCACGAAGCGCAGCCGGTCGAAGTTCATGTTGGCGCCGCACAGGATGGCGGCATAGGTCTGGCCTTTGGTCTTGTGGCGGGCCACATAGTCCTTGATGGCCGCCACCGCCATGGCGCCAGCCGGCTCCACGATGCTGCGGGTGTCGATGAAGACGTCCTTGATGGCGGCGCACACCGCGTCGGTGTCGACCGCCATGAACTCGTCCACCAGCTCGCGCGAGATGCGGAAGGTTTCTTCGCCCACCAGCTTGACCGCGGTGCCATCGGAGAACAGGCCGACATCCGGCAGGTTCACCCGCTCGCCTTCGCCGACCGAACGCATCATGGCGTCGGAGTCGGTCATCTGGACCCCGATGATCCGGATGTCCGGCCGGATCGCCTTGATGTAGTTGGCCACCCCGGAAATCAGGCCGCCCCCGCCGATGGCCACGAACACAGCGTCCAGCCGGTCGGTGCCCAGGCTCTGCAGCTGACGCAGCATTTCCATGGCGATCGTGCCCTGACCGGCAATCACGTCCGGGTCGTCGAACGGGTGGACGAAGGTCAGGCCCTGCTTCTTCTGCAGCGTCAGGGCATGGGTGTAGGCGTCGGAGTAACTGTCGCCGTGCAGCACCACCTCGCCACCGAAGCCCTTGACCGCATCGATCTTCACCTGCGGCGTGGTGGTGGGCATGACGATCACCGCCCGGATGCCCAGCTTGCGGGCACTCAGGGCCACGCCCTGGGCATGGTTGCCGGCCGAGGCGCAGATCACGCCCTTGGCCAGCTGTTCCTTCGTGAGGTGGGCGATCTTGTTGTAGGCCCCGCGCAGCTTGAAGCTGAACACCGGCTGCTGGTCCTCCCGCTTGAGCAGCACCGTGTTGTGCAGCCGGCGGCTCAGCGCGGTGGCCGGCTGCAGGTCCGATTCGACCGCCACGTCGTACACGCGGGCGGTCAGGATCTTCTTGAGGTAGTCGGCCGGCGTGAGGTGCGCAGCCGTCGGGGCTGCGCCATGGGATACGGACTTGGGCATGCCGGGATCATATCGACCGGCGAAAAAAAACCCGGACCAGCGAACTGGACCGGGTTTGAATCCACCCGTGGAGGGTAGAGGAGACAACCTTCAATACAATGCCGCGAGTATACCGACGCCATGCTGCGATGCAACATCCAGCCCGGCCATCGGCCCCATTTTTTTAGAGTGCGGTCCCCAACGGAGCCGCTTCACAGACGAACGGACAGACATGGAATGCACCGTCAGCTGGACCGGCGCCACCGGCACCCGATCCGCCATGGGTTTTGTGGCCGAGACCGGCAGCGGTCACGTGATCACCATGGACGGCGCTCCCGACGCCGCCAAACCTGAGAACGGCGGCGCCAACATGGCGCCTCGTCCCATGGAAACCGTGCTGGCCGGCACCGGCGGCTGCACCGCCTACGACGTGGTACTCATCCTCAAGCGGGGCCGGCACGACGTGCGGGGCTGCAGCGTGAAGCTCACCAGCGAGCGGGCCGACGCCGATCCCAAGGTGTTCACCCGCATCCACATGCACTTCACCGTCACCGGCAAAGGCATTCCAGCAACCGCTGTAGAGCGGGCCATTGCCATGAGCCATGACAAATACTGTTCGGCGAGCATCATGCTGGCCAAGACCGCCGAGATCACCACCAGCTTCGACCTGATCGAAGCCTGACCGGCCGCAGGGCGGTCAGATCCGGTGCGCCACGGTGGTCATCACCTTGGCAGCGGCCCGCATCAAGCCCTTCACCGGCGCCGGCAGTTCCGCCGCTCCGGCGTGCTGGGCCTCCCGTGCATGGCGTGCTTCGTCGTCCTTCATCTGGGCGACGATGGCCCGCGACGCGTGGTCGTTCGGCGGCAACCGATCCAGATGGTTCGCCAGGTGCGCCTCCACCTGCCGCTCGGTTTCCACCACAAACCCCAGGCTGACCGGCGTGCCCATGCGCCCCGCCAGCAGACCCAGTCCGAACGCGCCGGCGTACCAGAGCGGGTTCAGCAGCGAAGGCCGGGCGCCCAGCTCGTCGAGCCGGGTGCGCGTCCAGGCGAGGTGATCGGTCTCCTCCCGGCCGGCAGCTTCAAGCTGGCGTGCCACCGCCTCATTGCCCCGGCCGGAAGTGGCCGACGGCCAGCGGGCCGCCACCGCCTGCGCCGTGTACAGGGCCTGCGCGCAGACCTCGCCCACGTGATTCACCCGCATCAGTGCGCCCGACAGCTCTTTTTCGTCGGCGGACAGCGGTCCGTCGCTTTGTGACGGTAATGTGGGGCAGGGCCTGGAGGCCGCCGGACGCACGAACAAGGTGCGCAAAGCAGCATCGGCTGCAGTCAGAAGGGAGTCCACGGGCGTCAAATTCGGCATGGTCGGTTCCACAGGTTGGTGCGGTATCGCGCGGTAACCACCGTCATTGTCTGGCGAACTTGCCGCAGCGCAGCAAAAAACCCTCGGTCATCTTCAGCGTCGGCCCGCCGATTTGAATGAATACCTATGCACCAAGGGTTAACGCGAAGGTCGTCGTAATGGTGCAACAGCGGCACCACGCCGGGGCACAAAAGGGGATTCCCCCGTGGCGGGGGGCAAATGTTTCTGATGGAATCCCTAACAGCTTCCTGTTACGGAGGTTGGCCCGGCTGCAAAAGACCGCCGGCCTTTCATCAAACCCTTGGAGAACCTTTCCATGAAAAAGACCCTCATCGCCCTGGCCGCCGTCGCCGCCACCGGCGCTGCCATGGCCCAGTCCAGCGTCACCATCTACGGCGTGGTAGACGTCGGCTTCACCAGCGTGAACAACAGCGGCACCGGCACCGACAACACCGGTCTGTCGAGCAGCAACATGACCACCAATCGGCTGGGTTTCCGTGGCACGGAAGATCTCGGTGGCGGTCTGAAGGCCAACTTCCAGGTCGAAACCAGCCTGACCGCTGACGCTCCTGCCGCTTCGTCCATCGGTGACCGTGGCGCCTGGGTCGGCCTGTCCGGCGGCTTCGGTGAAATTCGCCTGGGCCGTGAGTACTCGACCACCTTCTGGTCCGGCTTCCTGTTCTCGCCCTTCGGCACCGGCGGCGTGGGTAACGGCTTCGGCTTTGCCAACCGCGTGGTCGCCCACGCTGTGACCGGCCAGACCAACCCGATCTGGAACAACAACTCCATCACCTACACCTCGCCGCGCATGTCCGGCTTCATGGTGCAGGGCCAGTACGTGTTTGACGAAGTGGCCGGTGCCAACAACGCTGGTCGCAGCGCCGGCATCCGTTTGAACTACTCCGGTGGTCCTCTGGGTGCCGAGCTGGCATTCAGCGACACCGACGGCGGCGCCACCGTCGCAGCCACCACCCTGCTGAATCTGACCACTTCTGCTGCCCACAAGTCGGTGGTCGGCGGCGTGTCCTACGACTTCGGCGTGGCCCGCGTGATGGCCAACTTCGGTCAGGAGAAGGCCAGTGTTCAGGCCACCGGCGCATCGCTGGCCAAGGTCACCAACTTCGAAATCGGCGCGGTTGCTCCGGTCGGTCCTGGCCGTCTGCGCGCTTCCTACAACACCACCAAGGTGGATGTGACCGGTCAAGCTGTCGATCCGAAGGCTTCCAAGTTTGCCCTGGGTTACATCTATGACCTGTCCAAGCGCACCGCTGTGTACGCCACCGTGGCCTCGCTGAAGAACAAGAACAACCTGAATCTGTCCTTGAGCTCCACCAACCCAGCCAATACCGGTGCCGCCAACGGCCGCTCCACCGGTTACAACATCGGTATCAGCCACACCTTCTGATCTGCCGGATTGCCTTCCATCGAAGGCAGTTCAGTCATCTGAAGCGAAGCCCGGCGCGAAAGCGTCGGGCTTTTTTGTTGCTGCACCGCAACGAATATCGCGAATTTCTAGGGCATACCCGTAGAGGTTGTCGTCGTCCGCTCTAAGATTCGGCGTCCGTTTCATCAACCTGCAACGCTTGTGTTGCAGAACTCCAAAAGGAAGTTATCCATGAAAAAGTCCCTGATTGCCCTGGCCGTCCTGGCCGCCTCCGGCGCCGCCATGGCCCAGTCCAGCGTGTCCGTGTACGGTCTGGCTGACGTTTGGGTCGGTTCGCAGAAGAACACCACCAACGGCGTGTCCGCCGGTGGTTTCAACAAGATGGCCAGCAACGAAGGCTTCGCCACCAGCCGTCTGGGCTTCAAGGGCACGGAAGATCTGGGCGGCGGTCTGAAGGCCAACTTCCAGATCGAGACCAGCGTCGGCTTCGATCAGCCTTCCGCCACCAGCCTGGGTGACCGTCAAGCTTGGGTCGGCCTGTCCGGCGGTTTCGGTGAAGTGCAACTGGGCCGCGTCTGGACCCCGTACGACGACACCCGCGCTCTGATCAACGACACCTTCAACGCCAACTTCGCTTCGTCGTTCAACGTGTGGCGTGGTTACACCGACCGCACCACCAACGGCATCCGCTACAACACCCCCTCGTTCGGTGGTCTGTCGGCTGCAGTGGTGTACTCGTTCGGCGAAGACAAGACCGCCACCACCGGCGCTTCCAGCCTGACCGCTTTCAGCCTGAACTACGCCAACGGCCCGATCGCCGCCGGCCTGGCTCACCAGATCCAGCAGGACAAGAGCGCCACCGCTTCGACCGTGTCCGACACCTCCGGTACCCCCTTCGGCGGCGCTGCTCTGAGCAGCCTGCTGAACGGCGCTGCCCAGACCGTCAGCAAGACCACCTACACCCTGATCAACGGTTCTTACGACTTCGGCGTGGCCAAGGTCCTGGCTGGTTACAACACCGCCAAGGCCACCTCCACCGCCGTGGCCGGCAACGCCAAGGCCAACGAGTGGAACATCGGCGCTGAAGTGCCGTTCGGTTCCGCCCTGGCCCTGGGTGTTGGCTACGCTGAGTCGCAAGTCAAGGTGAACGGTGTTGACCGCAACGAGACCACCGGCTACTCCGCCGCTCTGAAGTATTCGCTGTCCAAGCGTACCTTCGTGTACGGTGGCCTGACCAAGGCTGAAGAAGAGACCGCTGCTGGCGTGTCGGTCGAGAAGACCACCCGCTACTTCGTCGGCGTCAGCCACGCCTTCTGATCGATGCGCTGACATTCGTCAGTACATCCTCTGAAGCAAAAAACCCACCGCGCAAGCGGTGGGTTTTTTTATGTCCGGACGGAATGCCGATCGATCAGCGCGTTCCGGACGCTGCAGGCGGGGTCCTGGTTTCGACCGACTTGCGCTCCGCTGGTTTGGCCACGGTCTGGGTGTAGGCCGGTTTGTACGCTTCGCCGTTCACGGTCAGCCCTTCTGCCGAAAGCTTCACGGCGCGTTTTTCGGCGATGCCGGGCACGCGTTTGACCAGATCGTTCCAGTCCTTGAACGGCGCTGCCCTGCGGGCTTCGATGATCTTGGTCGAGGTGCCGGGGCCGACGCCCTTGATGCTGTCGAGGTCGGCAGCGCTGGCTTTGTTGACGTCGACACCGGCCATGCAGGACAGGCTGGCCAGTGAAAAAAGGGCAGCGATCAGGAACTTGCGCATGAAATCTCCTTGAGAGTGGGTTGGGAAGGACAATGTAGGACTGCACCTGCACAAAGTCCTGACCCATCTCCATCGAATGAATCTCCGTTCCATGTTGCCCGCCCCAGCGACCCGATGGCTGATCCTGGTGTCCGGTGTGTTGTTGCTGGCGGGGTGCCAGACCGGTCTGAAGGTTCCAACCACGTCCGAAGTGGCCCCCAATCAGTTGCTGGTCACGCCCTGGACCGGCGTGGTCTGGCAGCCTTTCCCGCTGCCCAGCAAGCGGTATGTTCCTTTCGAGCCAGCGCAGGTCGATGGCCGCCCGGCGCTGCGGGTGCAGGCCGACTCTTCGGTCAGCATCCTTCGGCAGCGCGTGTCCGTTGCCAGCGACGGGCTCACCGGGCCGTTGCAGTTGCGGCTGAGCTGGCGTGCCGATGCTTTGCCCAGTGATGGTGATCTGGCCCATGTGGACCGATCGGACTCCCCGGTGGGTGTGTTGCTGGCGTTTGAAGGCGACCGCTCGCGCTGGACAGCGCGGCAGCATCGGCTCTCCGACCTCACGCAGCTGCTCACTGGCGAGCCCTTGCCCTATGCGACGCTGGCCTATGTCTGGAGCGCCCAGCACCCGGTGGATTCGGTGGTGTTCAACCCGCGTTCGGACCGCATCCGCAAACTGGTGCTCGACAGCGGCACCAGCCATCTGCAACAGTGGCGGGACCATGTTCGCAATGTTCAGGCCGACTACCGACTGGCCTTTGGTGAGGAACCCGGGCCGCTGGTGGGTATCGCACTGATGACCGATACCGACAACACCCGCAGCCGCCTGACCGCCTGGTACGGTACGGTCAGCCTTCAGCCCGCAAAACCCTGAAACGCCCGCCCATGGCACTGAACCGCATCAAGGCCCACAGCCGCGCTTTTGCGCACATTGCTGCCTTCCACCCCGAGCTCACCGCACTGCGTCGCGAGCTGCACGCGCACCCCGAACTGGGCTTCGAGGAGCACTACACCTCGCGCCGGGTGGTCGAGACGCTCAAGGTCTGTGGCGTGGACGAGATCCACACCGGCATCGGCCGCACCGGCGTGGTGGCCACCATCCGTGGCCGTGGCAACAGCCCGCGCATGATCGGGCTTCGCGCCGACATGGATGCCTTGCCCATGGCCGAGGCCAACGAGTTTGCCTGGAAGTCGACCAAGCCGGGCCTGATGCACGGTTGTGGTCACGATGGGCACACCGCCATGCTGATCGGTGCCGCGCGCTACCTGGCCGAAACGCGCAACTTCGACGGCACCGCGGTGCTGATCTTCCAGCCTGGCGAGGAGGGCTTTGCCGGCGCCAAGGCCATGATCGAAGACGGTCTGTTCGAGCGTTTTCCGGTGCAGTCGGTGTTTGCCATGCACAACTGGCCGCAGATGCGACCGGGCAGCATCGGCATCAACCCGGGGCCGATGATGGCCTCGGCCGACCGCATCACCATCGAGATCAGCGGCAAGGGCGGCCATGGTGCGCACCCCTACCAGACGGTGGATCCGGTGCTGGTGGCGGCGCACATCATCACGGCGGTGCAGAGCATCGTCTCGCGCAACATCCGCCCGATCGACAGCGCGGTGATCAGCCTGTGCGCCATGCAGGCGGGCGATCTGGGTGCGTTCAGCGTGATCCCGGGCAAGGCCACGCTGGTGGGTACGGTGCGCACCTTCAACCCGGAGGTGCAGGCCATGGTGGAGCGCCGTCTGAACGAGGTGTGTTCCGGCGTGGCCCTGGGTCTGGGCGCCTCGGCCCATGTGAAGTACGAGCGCATCTATCCGGCCACCATCAACACCCGCGACGAGGCCCGCTTCGCCGCCGATGTGGCGCAAAAACTGGTCGGCCACGAGCATGTGGACCGGGCCATGGGCCCGAGCATGGGCGCGGAGGACTTCTCCTTCATGTTGCAGGTCAAGCCCGGGGCCTATCTGCGGCTGGGGCAGGGCGCCGAGAACGGCATCGGCAGCTGCTTCCTGCACAACAGCCGCTACGACTTCAACGACGAAGTGCTGCCCCTGGGGGCCGCCCTGCATGCCAGCCTGATCGAGCAGGGCTTGCCGCTCCAGCCCGCCTGAACCTGGTCAGGTGTAGCGCTTGCTGCGCAGGTTGTTCTTCATTTCCTTCAGCAGCGGCTGCAGCTGCTGACCGCCGATGCGCAGCGCGACGCAGGTGGCCAGCACGTCGATGATCATGAGGTGCAGCAGGCGCGAGGTCATGGGGCTGTAGCGGTCGTAGCCCTCGGGATGGTCGGCCGCCAGGTGGATGTGGCCGACATTGGCCAGCGGCGAGCCGCTGGCGGTGATGGTGATGACCGTGGCGCCGTGCTGGCGGGCAATGTCGGCGGCGTCCATCAGGTCGCGGGTGCGGCCGGAGTTCGAGACGATCACCACACAGTCACCCGCCCCCAGCAGCGAGGCGCTCATCACCTGCATGTGGCCGTCGCTGTAGGCAATCGCGTTGATGCCCAGACGGAAGAACTTGTGCTGCGCGTCCTGCGCGACGATGCCCGAGTTGCCGGCGCCAAAGAATTCGATGCGGCCCCGGCTGCGGTAGGTGGCCATGAGGGCGTCCACCGCGCGTTCGATGGCGTGGGTGGAGGCGTCGTTGCGGTACTTCAGGAAGGCGGCCACCGTGTTGTCGATGACCTTGACCAGCACGTCGCTGGTCTTGTCGTCTACGTCCACGCTGCGGTGGATGAAGGGCACGCCCTCGCTCACCGTGCCGGCCAGCTTGAGCTTGAAGTCCGACAGGCCGTCGTAGCCCATGCTGCGGCAGAAACGCACCACGGTCGGCTTGCTGACATGGGCGCGCTCGGCCAGCTCGGAGACCGGCAGGCTGGCAAAGCTTCGGGGGTCGGACAGCACCAGCTTGCCGACCCGTTGTTCTGCGGGTGCGAGCGAGGGCAGCGAGGCCTTGATGCGGTCGAGCATGGGAGTTGTATGGGGTTGCGCGAAGTTGCGTAATTTTATTACCTGAGCCCCGCATAATCGCGGCATGAATCAGCTCGAAGCCCTCAAACAGTTCACCACCGTCGTGGCCGACACCGGCGACTTCCACCAGATCGCTGCCTTCGCGCCGCGCGACGCCACCACCAACCCTTCGCTCATCCTCAAGGCGGTCCAGAAGCCCGACTACGCACCCCTGCTCGCCGACGCGCTCTCGCGCTTCGGTCATCTGGGCAAGGAGGAGGTGATGAACCATCTGCTGGTGCGCTTCGGTTGCGAAATCCTCCGGCACATTCCGGGGCGTGTCTCGACCGAGGTCGATGCCCGGCTGAGCTTCGACACCGAAGCCACCGTGACCCGGGCCCGCCGCCTGATCGATCTGTACCAGGGGCAGGGCGTGCATGTCGACCGGGTGCTGATCAAGATCGCGGCCACCTGGGAGGGCATCCAGGCGGCCGAGCGCCTGGAGCGCGACGGCATCCACACCAACCTCACCCTGCTGTTCTCGTTCTGCCAGGCCGTGGCTTGCGGGCAGGCCAAGGTGCAGCTGATCTCGCCGTTCGTGGGCCGCATCTACGACTGGTACAAGAAGCAGGCGGGTGCTTCCTGGGACGAAGCGGCCATGGCCGGCCCGAACGACCCGGGGGTGCAGTCGGTGCGCCGCATCCATGCGTTCTACAAGAAGTTCGGCATCGCGACCGAGGTGATGGGCGCGAGCTTCCGCAACGTCGGGCAGATCACCGCACTGGCCGGCTGCGACCTGCTGACCATCAGCCCCGAGCTGCTGGCCCAGCTGCAAGCCAGCGATGCACCGCTCGCCCGGGCGCTGGATGCTCAGGCGGCGCGGGACCTCGACATGGCGTTCGTCCAGTTCGACGAAGCCGGCTTCCGGTTCGCCCTTAACCAGGACGCCATGGCCACCGAGAAACTGGCCGAGGGCATCCGCGCCTTCGTGGCCGACACGCTCAAGCTGGAAGCCATGATGGGCTGAACCCCCGCGCCTCCAGCAGACGAAAAAAAAGCCCCGCGAGCGATCGCGGGGCTTTTTGCCTGGATGGGCCGGCCCGAAGGCCGAGGCATTTACATGCCCATGCCGCCCATGTCGCCCATGCCACCCATGCCGCCACCCGGCATGGCCGGAGCGTCATCCTTGGGGGCCTCGGCCACCATGCACTCGGTGGTCAGCATCAGGCTGGCCACGGAGGCGGCGTTCTGCAGAGCGGTACGGGTCACCTTGGTCGGGTCCAGGATGCCCATCTCGATCATGTCGCCGTAGGTGTCATTGGCGGCGTTGAAGCCGTGGTTGCCCTTGCCGGCCAGGATGGCGTTGACCACCACGCTCGGCTCGCCACCGGCGTTGGCCACGATCTCGCGCAGCGGGGCTTCGATGGCCTTGAGCACCAGCTTGATGCCGGCGTCCTGGTCAGGGTTGGCACCCTTGATCTCGCCAGCCGCCTGGCGGGCGCGCAGCAGGGCCACGCCGCCGCCGGCCACGATGCCTTCTTCAACGGCAGCGCGGGTGGCGTGCAGGGCGTCTTCCACGCGGGCCTTCTTCTCCTTCATCTCGACTTCGGTGGCAGCACCGACCTTGATGACGGCCACGCCGCCGGCCAGCTTGGCCACGCGTTCCTGCAGCTTCTCACGGTCGTAGTCGGAGGTGGCTTCCTCGATCTGCACCCGGATCTGCTTGACGCGGGCTTCGATGTCGGCAGCAGCGCCGGCGCCGTCGATGATGGTGGTGTTTTCCTTGCCCACTTCGATGCGCTTGGCCTGGCCCAGGTCGGCCAGGGTCACCTTCTCGAGGGTCAGGCCGACTTCTTCAGCGATGACCTTGCCACCGGTCAGGATGGCGATGTCTTCCAGCATGGCCTTGCGGCGGTCGCCGAAGCCCGGT
>PNMF01000098.1 GCA_013823485.1 Comamonadaceae bacterium | reverse complement strand
CGAACAGCATGCCGCCCGGCTTCATGACCCGGTGGATGCGTTCGAGCACCGCCCGCTGGGTGGCCGCGTCGAAATAGATCATGACGTTGCGGCAGAACACGACGTCGAAGGCGTCGCGCAGCGGCAGCTCCTGGATCAGGTTGACGGTCTGGAAGCGCAGGTGTTTCTGCAGCTCCGGCTTGACCCGCATCAGCCCCGAATTGGCGCCCTTGCCGCGCAGGAAGAAGCGCTGCAGCCGCTCCTGGCTGAGCCCCTTGGCATCGGCCTTGTAGACACCGCGCTGGGCGGTCTGCAGCACCTTGGTGTCGATGTCGCTGTTCAGGATGTCGTAGTGGCCGCTGGTGCCCAGCACCTCGGCGCAGGTCATGGCGATGGAGTAGGGCTCCTCGCCGGTGGAGGCGGCGGAGCACCAGATCTTCCAGTCGTGGGTGCGGCGCTCGGCCAGCAGCCCGGTCAGGATGTCGAAGTGGTGCGCTTCCCGGAAGAAGGCGGTCAGGTTGGTGGTCAGGGCGTTGATGAATTCCTGCCACTCCGGACCGTCGTGGTGTTCCAGCCAGTCCAGGTAGCTCTTGAAGCTGGCATGACCGGTCTCGCGCAGCCGGCGCGAGACCCGGCTGTACACCATGGCGTGCTTGCCGTCGTGCAGGCTGATGCCGGCACGCTGGTAGATCAGGGCCTTGATGCGGGTGAAGTCGCTGTCCGACCAGACGAACTCCCGGCCTTCCGCCAGCGGGCCGTCGCCGGAGACCGGCACGCGGGGGGCAGGCTGGGCCGCTGGGCGCCGGGTGGGGGTGGTCTGCAGCAGCATCGCAAGCTTTCAAAGGTCGGGGCGGCTCGCCCCGGGGTGTTCGGGCGGATCGGTTTCAGTGGCGGGAACGGCGCACCAGGCCCGAGGTGTCCAGGATCAGGGCCACCTTGCCGTCACCCAGGATGGTGGCGCCCGACACGTTGGGCACCTTGCGGTAGTTGGACTCCAGGTTCTTGATCACCACCTGCTGCTGCCCGAGCAGTTCGTCGACCATCAGTGCCACCCGGGAGCCGTCGGCCTCGATCACGACCATGATCGGGCTGTTGCCGTTGTGCTCGAAACGGGGCACCTGGAACACCTGCTCCAGCTCGATCACCGGCATGAATTCCTCGCGCACCTTCACCACCCGCGCGCCCTGCGCGACGGTGTTGATCTCTTTCGGCTTGATCTGGAACGACTCGATCACGCTGGCCAGCGGCAGGATGTAGACCTCGTCGCTGACCCGCACCGACATGCCGTCCATGATGGCCAGGGTGAGCGGCAGGCGCACCGAGACGCGCATGCCGTAGCCCTCGGCCGAGTCGATCTCGACCGTGCCGCCCAGGGCGGTGATGTTCTTCTTGACCACGTCCATGCCCACGCCACGGCCGGAGACATCGGTCACCTCGGCGGCGGTGGAGAAACCCGGGGCAAAGATCAGGCCCCAGACCTCGGCATCCGACATCGAGTCGGGGGCGTCGATGCCCTTCTCCCGGGCCTTGGTCAGCAGCTTCTCGCGGGAGAGGCCCCGGCCGTCGTCGCGCACCTCGATCAGGATGCTGCCGCCCTGGTGGGTGGCCGACAGCGTGATGGTGCCGGTCTCGTTCTTGCCCTTGGCACGCCGGTCGGCCGGCAGTTCGATGCCGTGGTCGCAGCTGTTGCGGATCAGGTGGGTCAACGGATCGGTGATCTTCTCCACCAGACCCTTGTCGAGCTCGGTGGCTTCGCCGTGGGTGACCAGCTCCACCTTCTTGCCCAGCTTGCTGGCCAGGTCGCGCAGCATGCGGGGGAAGCGGTTGAACACGACCGACATCGGGATCATGCGGATCGACATCACCGCTTCCTGCAGGTCGCGGGTGTTGCGGTCCAGGTCGGCCAGGCCGGCCAGCAGCGCCTGGTTGACGCTGGGCTCCAGGTCGCGGCTTTTCTGGGCCAGCATGGCCTGGGTGATGACCAGTTCGCCGACCAGGTTGATGAGCTGGTCGACCTTGCTCACCGACACCCGCAGCGTGGTCGACTCCAGACCGGCCGAGGCGCCGCCGGCACGCTGGTCGGGCTTGGCGGCGGTGGTGGCGGTGGTGGCGGGGGTGGCCGGTGCGGTGGCGCCGGCGGGCGCGGCCTCGCCGGCCGGGAGGGCCTGACCGGGGGCCGATGCCTGCGCTGCAGCGGCCGCGGCTTCGGGCGGAACGCCCGGGGCGCCTTCGAAGAAGCCGAAGTCGGCGCCTTCAGCCGCCGGGGCGGCCTCGCCGCTGACCTGCAGGCGGATCTGGTCCTTGCCCACATGGAAGGTGAACAGGTCCATCAGATCGGCATCGCTGGCGCTGGTGCGCACATGGAAGATGCGGTGGGTGTCGCCTTCGGTGGACTGGCGTTCGATCTGGCCCAGGCCCGGAATGTCGCGGAACAGCTCGGCAATGCCGTCGGCCATGGCCAGGCTGGCCAGCGGGCCGATGTGGATGTCGAGCTGGCGCTCGCCCTGCGACGGCCGGGCCGCCGGCATGCCGCCCGGGGTGGCGGGCGCCACCGGGGCGACCGGTGCGGTGTCCACCACCAGTTCGGCCACGGCCTGCACGATCGGGGCGGCGGTCACGGCCGGCGCGCTGGCGGCAGGGGCCACCGGCTGGGGCGCGGATGTCGCGTCACCGCCGTTGGCCAGGGCGTAGATGCGGGCCACCAGTTCGTGGTTCGACGGCCCTTCGCCGCCACCGGTCTGGTGCCGGCCGAGCAGGCCGCGCAGCGCATCCGACGACTCCAGCAGCACATCGACCATGGCGGCCGTGGGCTTGAGTTCGTGGCGGCGCAGCTTGTCCAGCAGCGACTCCATCTGGTGGGTCAGTTCGGCCACGTCGGCAAAGCCGAAGGTGGCGGCACCGCCCTTGATGGAGTGGGCGCAGCGGAAGATGGCGTTGAGCTCTTCGTCGTCGGCGGCGTTCACGTCCACCGCCAGCAGCATCTGCTCCATCTGGTCCAGGTTCTCGCCGGCTTCTTCAAAGAAGATGGCGTAGAACTGGGTCAGGTCGAAATCGTTGCCGAGGTTCGTGCCCTCGTTCATCAGTTCACCCATGAGGTACTCCTTGGCCGAGGGTCAGCGGATGACCTTGGCGATCACTTCGATCAGCCGGGCCGGGTCGAAGGGCTTGACCAGCCAGCCCGTGGCACCTGCGCTGCGGCCGGCCTGCTTCATCAGGTCGCTGGACTCGGTCGTCAGCATCAGGATGGGAATGGTCTTGAAGCGCGGGTGCTCACGCAGCTTGCGCGTCAGCGAGAGGCCGTCCATGTTGGGCATGTTCTGGTCGGTCAGCACCAGATCGATGGTGTGGTTCTGCGCCTTTTCATAGGCGTCCTGGCCGTCCACCGCTTCCACCACGTGGTAGCCCGCGCCCGTCAGGGTGAATGACACCATTTTTCGCATGGAGGCCGAATCGTCTACGGCAAGAATGGATCGCATGGGTGGCTCCGTGTTTCGTCTGTTATCGACTGCTGGGGCGGTGGCTTGAATGGCGGATGTCAGAAAAGCTCGATGGAGCCGGCGTCCATCTCGTTCTGGGTCACCGGGCTGGGGCGACCCGGCATCGGGTCGAGCTGGAGGGGCACTTCGTCTTCCTCGGCATCGATCACCTCGGCGCCCAGGCGCCAGGCGCAGCTCTTGAGCACCTGGCCGGTGTGCACCAGCAGCTGGGTGGCCATGTCGTGGAACTGGAGTTCGGTGACGGCCTGGTTGAGGTTCTGGCGGATGCGCAGCAGCTCGGCGGTCTGCGGCGACTCCAGCTGACCGAGCGCGGCGTCGGCGCGGTTGAAGCGGTCCAGCAGGTTGGCGGTGGCGTGGTCCAGCAGGCCTTCCAGGCGCTGGAGGTCGGTCATCACCATCAGCAGGGCGTCCTGCACGTCGGCCACCAGCGCGACCGGCATCGAGACGGACGGTGGCGGGGGCATCGTCTGGGGGGTGTGCATGATCGTCAGGTGGTTCGAAGGGGTGGGGGTATTACAATTTTCGACAGCCTCGAAACCCTTTATCGGCTGAAAACGGGCCGAATTCAGAGCCATTTCCACCCGTGACCACCGACACCCCCCCGGTCCGCATCCTTCACCTCGAGGACTCCCGCGTCGACCACGCGCTGGTGAAGTTCGCGTTGCAGCGCAACAAGCTGCCCACCGAGCTGGTGCTGGTGGACGCCATGGACGACTTCCGGCGTGAGCTCTCCCAGGGCCGGTTCGACATCGTGCTGGCCGACTACCACCTGCCCGGCTTCACCGGCCTGGACGCCTGGGAGGTGGCCCGTGAACTGCGGCCCGACCTGCCGTTCGTGATCCTGTCGGGTGCCATCGGCGAAGCCGCCGCCGTGGAAGCCATGCACAAGGGCGTGAGCGACTATCTGCTCAAGGACAGCATGCACCGGCTCTCGCACGTGATCGAGCGGGCGCTGGAGATGTCGCAGACCCGCCGCGCCAAGGCCCAGGCCGATGCCGAGCTGGCCGAATCGCGCCGGCGCATTGCCGAGCTGGCCGAGCACCTGCAGACCAGCATCGAACAGGAGCGGGCCGGCATCGCGCGCGAGATCCACGACGACATCGGGGGCGCGCTGGCCGCGGTCAAGCTCGACCTGGCCTGGGTCGGGCGGCGTGCCGCCGACCCCGACATGCAGGCCCATGTGGCGGCCGCCCTGGAGATGCTGCAGCACGCGCTGGACGCGAGCCAGCGGATCATGCTCAACCTGCGCCCGCCCATCCTCGACCAGGGGCTGGTGGCGGCGGTGCAGTGGCTGGCCAGCGGCTTCGAGCGCCGCACCGGCATCCGGGTGGTGTTGCGCAAGTCCGCCGAAACCATCGACGTGCCGCGCCATCTGCAGCTGGTGGCTTACCGCACCGCGCAGGAAGCGCTCACCAACGTCATCAAGCACGCCGAGGCCACGGCGGTGGACATCGACCTGAACGACCGCGAGGGCGTGCTCACGGTGGAGGTGAGCGACAACGGCCGCGGCCTGCAGGGCGATGCCTTGCGCAAGTCCAAGTCGTTCGGTCTGCTCGGCTTGCGCGAGCGGGCGGCGCAGGTCGGTGGCTGGCTGGACATCAGCTCGTCATCGGGCGGCACATCGGTCATCCTGTCGGTGCCGCTGCCGTCGGCGCAGGATCTGGCCGACGCTGAACAAGGAACAACATGATCAAGGTGATCCTCTGCGACGACCATGCCGTGGTGCGTCGCGGCATCCGCGACACCATTGCCGAGGCGGTGGACATTCAGGTGGTGGGCGAGGCGGGCAGCTACCCCGAGCTGCGCGAGCTGATGCGCAAGTCGCCGTGCGACGTGCTGGTGCTGGACCTCAACATGCCCGGGCGGGGCGGTCTGGAGGTGCTGGCCGCTCTCAAGGAGGAGGGCTCCACCGTCAAGACGCTGGTGGTGTCCATGTACCCCGAAGACCAGTACGCCATCCGCTGCCTGCGGGCCGGCGCGCGCGGTTACCTCAACAAGGCGGGTGATCCGGCCGAGCTGGTGCAGGCCATCCGGGTGGTGATGCAGGGCCGCAAGTACGTCACGCCGGCCGTGGCCGAGATGCTGGTCGACACCCTCAACGCCCCCGAAACCGAAGAGCTGCACGCCAGCCTGTCCGAGCGCGAGCTGCAGACGCTGCAGAAGATCGCCTCGGGCCGCAAGCTCTCGGACATTGCCGAGGAGCTAATGCTCAGCCCCAAGACGGTCAGCGTCTACCGGGCCCGGGTGCTGGAGAAGCTGCACCTGACCAACAACGCCGAACTCACCGTCTACGCCATCCGCAACGGACTGGTCTGATGCCCTGCCGGGCACCGTTCGTGTCCGGCCCGATTCCTTCCGGCACCCGCCTCGGTCAACGGCGGTGCTGCGGTGAACCTTGCACACCGCGCTGCCACCCATCGGCACCCCCAGCTACCGGTGTGTGCCATGCCCTTCACTCGAACGCCCCGTTCCGGTTTTGTCGGGCTGCTGCCCACCGCCGACCTGCGTCTGGGCAGCCTGCTGGAGGCGGTCCGCGCCCACCCCTTCCGTGACGCGGCCGCGCGGCGCCTCTGGGGCCGTTGCCTCGACCGCCTGCTGCAGCCGCAGCCGGTGCTCGACCTCTCCGAATTCCCGGCCGGTCTGGTCATGCTGCTGCAGCCGGCCTGGCTCCGGGCCCATGCCGACATGGCGGTGGAACACGGCATGGCGGTGCATGGCGTGCGCCTGGTCGGGCTGCGCCGGCTGCCGGCCTGGCTGCAGGCGCTGCCACGGTTGCAGCGGCTGGAGCTGCAGGACTGCGAGGCCCCCCGCCTTGACCTGCGGCCCTTCGCCGGCCTGCGGCAGCTGCGGGTGCTGGGTCGCCATCGCCTGCGCCGGGTCGACCTGCCGGAGCAGACCTCGTCCTGGATCGAGGCCGGCCCCTTCGACCTCGACATCCATGTTCATGGCCACGCGGTGGTCACCTGCCGGCGCCTGCCGGCCTGCGCGGCCGAGCCCCAGACGGTGCGGGTCTGCACCGACCCCGGACCCGGCGTCGACGAACGACTGAACCTCAACCAGCGGGTGCGCGGCCCGAACGGCCGCCCGCTGGGGTGTGTGGAGCTGGCCTGCCTGTGGCTGCACGACCGCGTGGCCCATCAAGCGCAGGTGCGCCAGGGCAATGCCCGGCCCGATGCCTTCGACTACCGCGCCATCGGTTCGCCCGAGGTGCTGCACCGGCGTGCCGACCAGGCGCTGGCCCTGCGGGCGCTGCTGCGACACGAATCCCGGCCGGTGCATCTGGTGGCCGACTCGCGCAGCGGCGAATGGCTGCAGGTGCGCATGGACCGCATGGCGGCCCAGGGGCGCAGCAGCAGCCACTACGGGCTCAGTTCGTTGCACCACGCCATGGCGCTGGAGCTGGCCATCGAGACCGAACTGCAGGCCCAGGGCGGCCCGCCGGTGCCGCGCTGGGTGGTGCGCCTGTACGACCCCGATCACACCACCCTGCACCTGGAGTGGTTCGCGCACGACCGCAACGATCTGCTGCCGCTGCGCATCGGCGACCTGCAGCACACGCTGCTGCCGGGGCCGAGGGCCCATGGCGGGTCGGTGGCCGATCCGCTGTGGCGGCTCCACCCGGCCGGCCCCGGGCCGCTCGATGCCGCCCCCGACGATGTCGACGAGGACTGGATGCCCGCCGACAGCCTGCTGGCCTCGCCCTGCATCGGTCAGCTCTTCAAGGCCGGTCGCCACGACCGCTGGCGCGGTGCACTGCTGCGCCAGCATGCGCGCCGGGGCGACCTGGCCCTGACCCTGGCCTTCCTGGAGGCCCGCGACGCGCAAGGCCATTCGCTGCTGATGCGCTCGCCCATGCCGCCGGCCGCGTTGCAGGCCTACCTGAACGTGCTGCAGGGGCTGGGTCTGGAAGGGGTCACGCTGGTGCTCACCCTGCTGCGCGCTTTTGGCCGGGAGGGCGACCGCCCGGACCAGCTGCTGCACCGCGTGCTGGCCGGCGAATCCCGGTTGACCCTGCTCATGCAGGCCTTGCGCCGCCTGCCCCTGGAGCCGGCCGATCTGGTGGCGGTGCTGCGCCCGCCGCCCCGGCCCGATGCGGCGGGCGGCAGCATGCCGCTGCACCGTGTGCTGGCCGAGGGCCGCGACGGCACGCTGTCGGCCTGGATGCTGGGCTTGCGCGATCTGCTGCAGGACGGCCGGCTGACCCGGGACGAGGTGGCCGGCATCCTGGAAACCCGGCGCCGCACCGGCCAGGCTTCGGTGTGTGGCCTGGCGCTGGCCCGGCTGCGCGGGCATGAAGCGGTGCTGGCGGTGTGGGCCGCCGGGCTGCGCACCCTGGAGCTGCGCGAGCGGGATCTGCCTTCGCTGGCGGTCAGCCGCCCATGAACAGGTCGGTGGCCAGCTTGAGCAGTGCGGCCACCGGCGTGCCCAGCATCGGCAGCGTGAAGGCGATGCCCACCAGACCGACCGACAGGGTGAGCGGGAAGCCGATGGCGAAGGCGTTCATCTGCGGGGCCACCCGCGAGATGAAGCCCAGCACCGTGTTGACGAACATCAGCATGCCGATCATGGGCAGGGCGATCCACAGGCCGTAGCGGAACACCACCGCGCCCAGCTCGTGCAGCTGCAGCCGGTTGACCGATTCGATGGCGCTGCCGCCGAGCGGGAAGGTGTCGTAACTGGCGATGACCGCCTGCAGCAGCATCAGGTGCCCGCCCATCACCACGAACAGCAGCATGGTGATGTTGCCGAAGAAGCGGCCCACCGCACTCGACTGCGCGCTGGTGGCGGGATCGAAGAAGCCGGCAAAGTTCAGGCCCATCTGCAGGCCGATGAGTTCGCCCGCCAGCTCGACCGACGCAAACACGATGCGCACCGCCAGCCCGATGGCCAGGCCCACCACCACCTGCTGGACCACCGCACCGAAGGCGCCCGGATCGGTCAGGCCGATGACCGGCTGCTGCGGCAGGCCCGCCTGGGCGCACAGCGCCAGCAGCATCGCCAGCGCCACGCGGGTGCGCACCGGCACCGAGCGGGACGAGAACACCGGCGCACTGGAGAACACCGCCAGGATGCGCAGGAACGGCCAGAACACCGGGCTGACCACGGCCATGATCTGCGCTTCGGTGAACGTGGGCACGGCGTCAGATGGCGTAGTTGGGGATGGCCATGATGGTGTTGCGGATGAACTCCACCAGCGTGGTCATCATCCACGGGCCGGCGATGGCGAACACCGCAATGGCCGCGATCAGCTTGGGCACGAAGGACAGCGTGGCCTCGTGGATCTGGGTGATGGCCTGAAACAGGCTGATCACCAGACCCACCGCCAGCACCACCGCCAGCACCGGGGCCGAGACCATGAGCAGCAGGAAGAGGGCGTTCTGGCCCAGGGTGAGGGCGGCTTGCGGGTCCATGGCGTTCCTGTGGGTGGTGGGGTCAGGTGGCGAACGAGGCCGCCAGCGAGCCGATCAGCAGGTTCCAGCCGTCGGCCAGCACGAACAGCATCAGCTTGAAGGGAAGGGCCACCAGCACCGGCGACAACATCATCATGCCCAGCGACATCAGCACGCTGGCCACCACCAGGTCGATGACCAGGAAGGGGATGAAGATCATGAAGCCGATCTGGAAGGCGGTCTTGAGCTCGCTGGTGACGAAGGCCGGCACCAGCACGCGGAAGGGCGCATCGGCGGCGGTCACCTCGGCCGGCAGCTTGGCCAGCCGGGCGAACAGTTCGAAATCGGACTGGCGGGTCTGCTTGAGCATGAAGTCGCGCATGGGGGCCTGGCCGCGCTCGAGCGCCTGCTCGAAGCTGATCTCGTTGCGCGAGTACGGCGCATAGGCGTCGGCATACACCTTGTCCAGCGTCGGGCCCATGACGAACAGTGTGAGGAACAGCGACAGGCCGACGATCACTTGGTTGGGCGGCGAGGCCTGGGTGCCCAGCGCCTGGCGCAGCAGGGACAGCACGATGACGATGCGGGTGAAGCCGGTCATCATCAGCAGCACCGCCGGCAGGAACGACAGCGCGGTGAAGAACAGCAGGGTCTGGATCGGCACCGAGTAGCTGGTGCCGCCCGCCCCCTGGCCCACCATCAGCGGCAGCGAAGGGCCTTGCGGCGTGGGCACCGGTGCCTGGGCCCAGGCGCCCAGGCTCAGCAGCAACAGCGCCAGCAGCAGGGCCAGGGCACGCACGCCGGCGCGGGAGAAAGCGTCACTGCGGGGCATGGGGGTCCTTGCGGGCGGTGAGCTGGGCCAGCCGGGCCGCGAAGCCGCCCAGGGCCGGGGTGGCGGCAGCGGGGTCGGTGGTCACGGCGGCGGGCAGGGGCAGGCTGTGCAGGGCGGTGATGCTGCCGGCGGCCACGCCCAGCACCAGGCAGGTGCGGGTCTGGCCGTCGTCCACCTGCACCGTGATCACGCGCTGCTGCGGCCCCACCGACAGGCTGCTCAGCAGCTGCAGCGCAGGGCCTTTGGCCACCGCGCCGCCAGCCGGCATGCCGGGCAGGCGGCCGCGGGCCCACTTCAGGGCCAGTGCGATGCCGACCATGATGGCCAGCAGCAGCACCGCGGGCAGGGCGTTCTGCAGCATCGGGTTCATGTGCGGCTGACGCGGCGCATCCGCTCGGACGGGGTGACGATGTCGGTCAGGCGGATGCCGAACTTGTCGTTCACCACCACCACCTCGCCCTGGGCAATCAGGTAGCCGTTGACCAGCACGTCCATGGGTTCGCCGGCCAGGGCATCGAGCTCGACGATGGAGCCTTGCGCCAGCTGCAGGATGTACTTGATGGGCACCCGCGTGCGGCCCAGTTCCACCGAGAGCTGCACCGGGATGTCCAGCACCCGCTGGATGTCGGACATGGCGTTGCCCGCCGTGCTGGCGGCCGCCGCTTCGGCGGTGATGGCCGGATGGCTGTCGAAGGCCGGGGCGCCGTCAGCCGACGGGGTCGCGGCCTGTTCTTCCAGCGCCTGCGCCCATTCGTCGGCGATGGCGTCTTGGTTGGTGGTGTCAGTTGACATAGGAATCTCCCAGCCAGTTCATGTCGATGCCGCGCAGGTTGCGTTCCACGCGCAGCGCATATTTGCCTTTGTGGGTGCCGTACTGGCACTCGAAGATGGGCACCCCGTCCACATGGGCGGTGATGGAGGGGCTGCGGTCGAGTTCGATGAAGTCGCCGACCTGCATGGCCAGCAGCTGCTCCACCGTGGCCTCGGTCTGGGCCAGCTCGGCCACCATGGTCACCTCGGCGGCCTGGATCTCGTGGCTCAGCAGCTTGACCCAGCGGCGGTCCACCTCGATGG
>PNMF01000097.1 GCA_013823485.1 Comamonadaceae bacterium | reverse complement strand
TTCTGGCAGGAGAACGGTTTCCTGCTGGAACTCGACCAGGAAACCCTGGGCATCATGGAGACCGACTGGGCCGAGAACCGCGCCAAGATCCCGCAGGACTTCATCCGCAGCGCGCTGGGCAAGATCTTCGACAGCCTCTACTCCACCGGCGAGCGCGACAAGTTCCGCACCCGCCTGGAGCGCAACGCCAACGGTGGCACCGAAATCTTCGTGACCCACCGCGGCATGGTGGAGGTGTACTCCACCACCGAGAAGGACCAGACCGTGTGGCAGCCGCGCCCGGCCGACCCCGAGCTGGAAACCGAATTCCTGCGCCGCATGATGGTCAAGCTGGGTGTGGCCGAGAACGAGGCCAAGGCCCTGTCGGCCAGCGCCCCGGTGGCCACCAGCGCCAAGGTGGCCACGGTCAACAATGTGCCGGTGGTGCAGTTCAACGACAACTTCGACCGCGCCTGGCGCCGGGTGGGCCTGTCGCTGGACCGCACCGGCTTCACTGTGGAAGACCGCAACCGCAGCGAAGGCACCTACTTCGTGCGCTACGTGGAGCCGATGAAGCAGACCGAAAAGCCTGGCTTCATCAGCCGCATGTTCGGTGCCTCGACGCCGGAAGCCAAGCCCGAGCGCTACCGCGTGGTGGTGCGCAGCAACGACAACAGCACCACCGTGTCGGTGCTCAATGCCCAGGGGCAGCCGGATGCATCGCCCTCGGCCCAGCGCATCGTCAAGGTGCTGGCCGACGACCTGCGCTGATCCTCACAGGCCCAGCGTGGTGGCGGGCAGCGAGGGCGCGCTGCGCAGCCAGCAGGCCTGTATCCGCTCGCGCAGCAAGGCGCGCCGCTGCGGTGCATGGCTGGCCACAAAGCTGCCATGCAGGCGGTCCAGCCGCTCCAGCGTCCACGAGGGTGTCCAGAAGACACTGGGCAATTCGCCTTCATCCACCTGAGGGCAGGCATGCGCCTCCACCAGGTGCGACCACAGCGTGCGCCACTGCACGAAGCGTGGGTGCAGCCGGCGCACGGCCGCATAGTCGCGCGCCAGCACCTGCAGGGTGCGGCCCCGGCAGGCCCAGGCGTCGAGCGCGGCGATGGTGCTGCGCTCGCCCAGCGGCCAGTCGGCAAAGTCGGCGTCACACAAGACGATGCTGTTCCAGCCCAGGTCGGCAGCAGCCGACAGGCCGCTGCGGATGGCCGCCTCGAAATCCAGCCGGCCTGAGCCGCGCCCCTCGGGCAGATCGCTCATGGTGACTCCAGGTGCAGCCAGCCGGCTTCGAACCAGTCCTGCATGAGCGCCCGGGCGTCTTCGCTGGCCCGCTGCACCCGGACAGCCGGGAGCCGGCGCTGGTCGGCGAGTTCCCGCATGAGGCGCGCGTCGGCGCCCCCGGCCCGGAAGCTCTCGCCGTTGATGAACACATGCCGGTCGTCGTACATCATGCGGGTCCGCCGATCCAGGCAAACGGCGCCCGGCTGCCAGTCGCCGGCCGGTTCGTCGAACCAGGTGCTGGGCTTGGGCTCGGTCATGACCTCGCCCAGCGCGCAGGCCAGGCCGTGCCGGTCGGCCAGCAGGCGCTGCAGACCCTCCTGCGCGAAATCCAGCAGCCCGGCGGGCATGGCGGCCGGTGTGGCGGTGGCCGGCTGGTGCGGATCGCGGTAGAGCACCGTGTCGTCCACCTCGTCAGCCATGCGCTGCAGCAGCTCGGCCGCCAGACCACCCCGCTGCGGGGCACGGAACCCGATGGAGCAGGTCATGCAGTCCTCGCCCACCGCCTCGCCGTCGTGGGCCCAGCGCGGCGGCAGGTAGAGCATGTCGCCCGGCTCCAGCACGAATTCTTCCTCGGGCTGGAAGTGGGCCAATATCTTCAGCGGCACATCGAGCTGCAGGCTCAGGTCTTTCTGGCGGCCGATGCGCCAGCGCCGCTGCCCCGAGACCTGCAGCAGGAAGACGTCGTAGCTGTCGAAATGCGGGCCGACGCCGCCTCCCGGGCTCGCCCAAGACACCATGAGGTCGTCGAGCCGGGCGTCGGGCACGAAGCGGAAGCGCTGCAGCAGTTCGTGGGCCGCCGGCAGGTGCAGGTCGACACCCTGCACCAGCAGGGTCCAGTGCGGCTGTTTCAGGGGCGGCAACGCGCGGCGCTGCAGCGGCCCGGACTTGAGCGACCAGCCCTTGGGGCCGTGCACGATCAGGCGCGATTCCACTTGGGGCTGTGCTGCCAGATCAAACAGGGCCCGGCGGTCCAGCGGCGGTTGAACGCCGGGAATGGCTTGCCGCACCAGCAGCGGTTTTTTCTGCCAGTGCCGTTGCATGAAGCGGGCCGGACTGAGGCCACCGAGCAGGGCCAGCGGGAGGGACATGGATGAGGTCATGGGAGAATTGTCGGATGAAAAGCGACACCCGCCACCCCCTGACCGTCACGCCGCAATGCGTCGTGGCCCTGACCTGGACCCTCAAGGACACCTTGGGCGAAGAACTCGATGTGCTGGAGGAGCCGGTGGAGTTCCTGGTGGGCGGATCGGACCTGCTGGCCAAGATCGAGGAAGCGCTGCAGGGCCACAGCGCGGGCGATGCCATCGACCTGCATCTGGAACCGCAGGACGCCTTCGGCGATTACGACGACCGCCTGCTGTTCCTGGAGCCGCGCGAACGCTTCCCCGAGAACATCGAGGAAGGCATGGGGTTCGAGGGTCTGCCGGAGGGCTGCAACCCGGCCGCGCCGCGCGACCGGCTCTATTTCGTGAGCGACATCTACCCCGACCATGTGGTGCTGGACGGCAACCACCCGCTGGCCGGCATCGCGCTGCGCATCCGGCTGAAGATCCACAAGGTGCGCGAGGCCACCGAGGACGAGATCGGGCGCGGCTCGCTGGGGACCGGCTTCTTCCGGATGGAAGTGGACCCCTCGGCAGGCGACGAAGGCGACGAGCCGGAAACGCCCCGCACCCTGCACTGAACCGATCGGCCCCGCCGGGGCCGACGGGTGATCAGCCCCGGCCGGTCGAACCGTAGCCGCCGGCGCCGCGCTCGCTGGGCGCGCTGAAGGACGACACCACCCGGAACTGGGCCTGCACCACCGGCACGATGACCATCTGCGCGATGCGCTCCATGGGCTGGATGGTGAAGGCGGTGGCACTGCGGTTCCAGGCGCTCACCATCAGCTGGCCCTGGTAGTCGCTGTCGATCAGCCCCACCAGATTGCCCAGCACGATGCCGTGCTTGTGGCCCAGCCCCGAGCGGGGCAGGATCATGGCCGCAAAGCCCGGGTCGGCCAGGTGGATGGCCAGCCCGGTGGGGATCAGCTGCCAGGCGTTGGGCGCCAGCTCCACCGGCGCGTCCAGGCAGGCCCGCAGGTCCAGGCCGGCGCTGCCGGAGGTGGCGTAGGCCGGCAGCTGGTCGGCCATGCGGGGATCGAGCACCTGGATGTCGACTTGCATGGCGGGGCTCACTTCTTCATGCTCTCGAGCAGGGCCTTGGCCGGGTCTTCTTCCTCCGGCTCGGCCGGCGGTGCAGCGGGATCGGCCGTGGTGCCTTCACCCTCACCTTCCGGCTCGGCTTCTGCCTCCGGCTCGGGAGCGATGTCTTCGAGGCCCGGCAGGTTGTTGAGGATCTCGTTCACGGCCGCATCGTCCACCACCGTGGCCTTCTCCATGCTGTCGGTGACCAGGCCCGGGTTCATCACGACCACGGTCACCATGATCAGCTGCAGGATGATGAAGGCGATCGAACCCTTGTAGATCTGCGAGGTGGTCACCGCCGGGATGCGCTGGCCGGTGACGGCGTCGGTGTAGTCGCTGCGGGCGGCGACGCTGCGCAGGTAGAACAGCGCAAAGCCGAACGGCGGCGTCAGGAACGAGGTCTGCAAGTTCATGGCCAGGATCACGCCGAACCACACCAGGTCGATGCCCAGCTTGTCGGCCACCGGGGCCAGCAGCGGCACCACGATGAAGGCGATCTCGAAGAAGTCGATGAACATGCCCAGGATGAACACCAGGAAGTTCACCACCAGCAGGAAGCCCAGCTGGCCACCCGGCAGCTTGTCGAACAGGTGTTCCACCCAGATGTGACCGTCGGCCGCATTGAAGGTGAAGCTGAAGACGGTGGAGCCGATCAGGATGAACATCACGAAGATGGCCAGCCTGGTCGTGTTCTCCAGGGCCTGCTTGAGCAGGCTGAACGACAGGCTGCGGCGGGCACCGGCCATGATGAGGGCACCCAGCGCGCCCATGGCGCCGCCCTCGGTCGGGGTGGCCACGCCCAGGAAGATGGTGCCCAGCACCAGGAAGATCAGCACCAGCGGCGGAATCAGCACGAAGGTCACCTGCTCGGCCAGGCGCGAGAGCAGGCCCAGGCGGAACAGGCGGTTGAGCAGGGCCAGCGCCAGCGCCAGGAACGAACCGACGGTGATCGACAGGATGACCACCTCGTCGCCCGGCGCCGGCAGCTCGCGGCCGATCCAGGGGTTGATGATGGACTCGTGGACTTGGGCCCAGGCAAAGCTGGCCGCAGCGCAGATGACCAGCAGCACCAGCAGCGAGCGGTGCCCGCTGTCGCCATTGGCTTCGTTGTAGATGCGGGCCTCGGGCGGCAGGGCCGGCACCCAGGCCGGCTTGACGATGGCCACCGCCGCGACGAACAGCAGGTACACCCCCACCAGCATCAGGCCGGGGACCAGGGCACCGGCGTACATGTCGCCCACCGAGCGGCCGAGCTGGTCGGCCAGCACGATCAGCACCAGCGACGGCGGGATGGCCTGCGCCAGCGTGCCGGAAGCGGTGATGGTGCCGGTGGCAATGGTGCGGTTGTAGCCGTAGCGCAGCATGATGGGCAGCGAGATCAGGCCCATCGAGATGACGGCGGCCGCCACCACGCCGGTGGTCGCCGCCAGCAGGGCACCCACCAGGATCACGGCCACCGCCAGGCCGCCGCGCACCGGGCCGAACACCTGGCCCACGGTGGAGAGCAGGTCTTCGGCCATGCGGCTACGCTCCAGGATGATGCCCATGAGCGTGAAGAAGGGAATCGCCAGCAGGGTGTCGTTCTGCATGATGGCGAACACCCGCTGCGGCATGACCTGGAACAGCGTGGGCTGGAACAGGCCGAGTTCCATGCCGAGGAAACCGAAGGTCAGGCCGGTGGCGGCCAGCGCAAATGCCACCGGGAAGCCGGAGAGCAGGAACACCAGCAGGCCCGCAAACATCAGCGGGACGAATTGGGCAGTCAGAAATTCAACCATGGTCACTGCGCTCCTTGCAGGCGCTTCTGTTCGTCGAGGAGTTCCTGCGCCCGACGCTCTTCATCGCTGGGACCGGAGGAGGCCAGCACGTCGGGCCCCTGGCCCAGCAGGAAGGCCGCGCGCTTGATGAGTTCGCTGGCACCTTGCAGCAGCAGGATGGCAAAGCCGGCAGGAATGAGCAGGTAGGCGGGCCAGCGGATCAGGCCGCCGGCGTTGCCCGACATCTCGCCCGAGGTCCAGGCCCGCTCGAACAGCGGCCAGCCCTCGGCGATCATGAGCCAGCACAGGGGCACCAGGAACAGCAGGATGCCGCCGATGTCGACCCAGTTGCGGGTGCGCGCGCTGAACCGCGAGGAAATGAAGTCGATGCGCACATGGGCGTTGACCAGGAACGCATAACCGGCACCGAGCATGAAGACGGCACCGAACAGGTACCACTGGATCTCGAGCCAGCTGTTGGAACTGACACCGAACACCTTGCGGATGATGGCGTTGCCGGCGCTGATCAGGGTGGCGGCCAGCACCAGCCACATGGCCAGTTTGCCGACCAGCTGGCTGAAGGCATCGACCAGCCGGGAAAAACGAAGCAGGAGCGACATGGAGCTCTCCGAAAAAAGACAACCGGGCAGTGTAGCCAGCGGATGTTCGCCTGACTGTAGATAGGCTGACAGCCTCGAACAAAGCGACGAATGACAGAAAAAACCCCGCCGAAGCGGGGTTTTAGGACCTGTTGAGCGCCGATCAGGGCAGCTTGGCCGCCTGCATGTAGCGGTCGAACTGGGCTTCGGTGAAGCGGAACCACAGGTTCTGCTCCTTGCGGAAGGCGGCGTAGTCGCCGTAGATCTTTTTCCAGTTCGGGTTGGACTGGCTGAGCTCGTCGTACAGCGCCATGGATTCCTTGAAGGCCGCATCCATGATGGCCTTGGGGAATGCCTGAACCTTGGCGCCACCGGCCACCAGGCGCTTGAGGGCGGCCGGGTTGCGGGCGTCGTAGATGGCCTGCATGGTGGTGTGGGCGTGCGAAGCCGCCATTTCCACGATGGCCTTGTTCTCCGGCGACAGGGCGTTGAAGGCAGCCTTGTTGATGTAGAAGTCGAGCTGGGCGCCGCCTTCCCAGAAGCCCGGGTAGTAGTAGTTCTTGGCGACCTTCTGGAAGCCCAGCTTCTCGTCGTCGTACGGGCCGATCCATTCGGTGGCGTCGATGGTGCCCTTCTCGAGCGCCTGGTAGATCTCGCCACCCGGGATGTTCTGCGGCACCACGCCCATGCGCGACAGCACCTTGCCGGCGAAGCCGCCCATGCGGAACTTCAGGCCCTTGAGGTCGGCCACGGTCTTGACTTCCTTGCGGAACCAGCCGCCCATCTGGGCACCGGTGTTGCCGCCGGGGAAGTTGACGATGTTGTACTGGTTGTAGAACTCGCGGAACAGCTTCAGGCCGTTGCCTTCGTAGTACCAGGAGGTCAGCTGGCGGCTGTTCAGACCGAACGGGATGGCGGTGCCGATGGCGAAGGTGTCGTCCTTGCCGAAGTAGTAGTAGGGAGCGGTGTGACCGGCTTCCACGGTACCGGCCTGCACGGCATCCACCACGCCGAAGGCGGGAACCAGCTCGCCGGGCGCATGCACCGTGACCTGGAACTTGCCACCGGTCATTTCGCCGACCTTCTTGGCGAACACGTCGGCTGCGCCGTGGATGGTGTCCAGCGCCTTGGGGAAGCTGGAGGTGAGGCGCCAGCGGATGGCGGCCTGGGCATGCACGGCCGGGGCGATGCCGGCAGCGAGCACGCCGGCCAGGCCGGTGTGCTTGAGGATGGAACGACGATCCATGGGTGAGATGCTCCGTTGATGTTGTGCCCTGCGCCCGGGTAGGAACGCATGGGCTGTTGGGGTGAGAGGCGGATTCTAGAAAGGGTGAACGGCACGCCGGCCCGGGTTAACCCTGCAGGTGGCCGTGTCGTTCAGGCAGGTGACAGCTTGCGGGGTGCAAAGGGGGTCATGGAACGCTTCAGCGCACCACCTTGAGACCGGCAGCGCCCTCGATCAGGTGGCCGAAGCGCTGGCGGATCGATGCCTCGATGCCCGCCGCGTCCAGGCCGACGCCGGCCAGCAGCCGGGCCGGATCGCCGTGCTCGATGAACACGTCCGGCAGACCCAGGTGCAGCACCGGCAGCACCAGGCCTTCGGCATTGAGCGCCTCGGCCACGGCGCCGCCCGCGCCGCCCGGCAGACAGCCCTCTTCCACCGTGACGATGGCGTCGTGGCTGCCGGCAATCTGCCGCAGCAGGTCGAGGTCGAGCGGCTTGGCCCAGCGCATGTTGGCCACCGTGGCGCCCAGCGCCTGTCCGGCATCCATGGCCGGGTACAGCAAGGTGCCGAACGCCAGGATGGCAATGCTGCGGCCCTGCCGGCGAATCTCGCCCTTGCCGAACGGCAGGGCTTGCAGGTCGGTGGCGGGGGTGACGCCGGCACCGGCACCACGCGGGTAGCGCACGGCCACCGGGTGGCTCTGCTCGAAGGCGGTGGTCAGCAGTTGCCGGCACTCGGCTTCGTCGGCCGGGCAGGCCAGGCTCATGTTGGGAATGCAGCGGATGTAGGCGATGTCGTAGTTGCCGGCGTGGGTGGCACCGTCGGCGCCGACCAGCCCGGCGCGGTCGAGTGCGAACACCACCGGCAGGTTCTGCAGCGCCACGTCGTGGATCAGCTGGTCGTAGCCCCGCTGCAGGAAGGTGGAATAGATGGCCACCACCGGCTTCAGGCCCTCGCAGGCCATGCCGGCAGCAAAGGTCACGGCATGCTGCTCGGCGATGCCCACATCGTGGTAGCGGCCGGGGAAGCGGCGCTCGAACTCCACCATGCCGGAGCCCTCGCGCATGGCCGGCGTGATGCCGATCAGGCGCTGGTCGGCCGCAGCCATGTCGCAGAGCCACTGGCCGAACACCTGGGTGAAGGTCTGCTTGGGCGGGGTGGCCGGCTTGACCAGGCCCACCGCCGGGTCGAACTTGCCCGGCCCGTGGTAGGCGATCGGGTCGGCCTCGGCCAGCTTGTAGCCATGGCCCTTGCGGGTGACCACATGCAGGAATTGCGGTCCGCTGTCGGTGTCCAGCAGGTGCCGGATGTTCTCCAGCGTGGGGACCAGCGAGTCGAGGTCGTGCCCGTCGATCGGGCCGATGTAGTTGAAGCCGAACTTCTCGAACAGGGTGGCCGGCACCACCATGCCCTTGGCCTGCTGCTCCAGCCGCTTGGCCAGCTCGAACAGCGGCGGCGCGCCCTTGAGCACCTGCTTGCCCACGTTCTTGGCCGCTGCATAAAACTGGCCGCTCATGAGCTGGGCCAGGTAGCGGTTGAGCGCGCCCACCGGCGGCGAGATCGACATGTCGTTGTCGTTCAGCACCGCCAGCAGCCGGCCGTTGGCCACGCCGGCATTGTTCAGCGCCTCGAAGGCCATGCCGGCGGTCATGGCGCCGTCGCCGATGATGGCCACGGCACGCCGGTCCTCGCCCTTGGCGCGGGCCGCCATGGCCATGCCGAGTGCGGCCGAGATGCTGGTCGACGAGTGCGCGGTGCCGAAGGTGTCGTATTCGCTCTCGTCGCGGCGCGGGAAGCCGCTGATGCCGCCCTGCTGGCGCAGCGAGTGCATGCGGTCGCGCCGGCCGGTCAGGATCTTGTGCGGATAGGTCTGGTGGCCCACGTCCCACACCAGCCGGTCTTCGGGGGTGTTGAACACATAGTGCAGCGCGATGGTGAGCTCCACCGTGCCGAGGTTGGAGCTGAGGTGGCCGCCGGTGCGGGCCACGCTGTCGAGCAGGAAACCGCGCAGTTCCTGCGCCAGCTGCGGCAGCTGCGGGCGTGCCAGGCGGCGCAGGTCGGCGGGGGCGTCGATGTGGGTCAGCAAGGAACTCATGATCGGATCACTCGGTTGACGGTGGTGGGAAGAATGGGGCCGGGCCTCAGGAGGCCCGTCTCCCCACCCAGTCGGCCAGGGCATGCAGATGGTCGGCCTGCTTCAGGCCGCAGCGCTGCAGGGCCTGGTGGGCCCGGTCCAGCACCGCATCGGCATAGGACTGCGCCGGGGCCAGCCCCATGAGGGACACAAAGGTGGGCTTGTCGGCCGCCGCATCCTTGCCGGCGGTCTTGCCCAGGGTGGCGGAGTCGGCAGTCACGTCCAGGATGTCGTCGACCACCTGGAAGGCCAGGCCGATGCAGGCGCCGTACTCGGCCAGATCGGCCAGCTGCTGCGGCGTGGCGGCGGCCGTGGCCGCGCCCATGCCGACGCTGGCCTGCAGCAGGGCACCGGTCTTGCGGCGGTGCATGGCTTCGAGTGCAGGCTGGTCGAGTGCCACACCCACGCTGGCCAGGTCCACCGCCTGCCCGCCGGCCATGCCGTCGGCACCGGCCGCCTGGGCCAGCAGGCGGCACAGCCGGGCCGACAGTTCGGCCGGCAGGCTGCCGTCACCGGGAACCAGCAGTTCGAAGGCGAGTGCCTGCAAGGCGTCGCCGGCCAGCAGGGCCTGGGCCTCGCCGAACTGCACATGCACCGTGGGCTTGCCACGGCGCAGCACATCGTTGTCCATGCAAGGCATGTCGTCGTGCACCAGCGAATAGGCGTGGATGAGTTCGACCGCGCAGGCCGCCCGCAACGCGGCAACGGCATGCCCCCCGAGCGCCTCGGCGGTGGCCAGCACCAGCAGCGGGCGGAGCCGCTTGCCGCCGTCGAGCACCGCATACCGCATGGCCTCGCCCAGGCGGGCCGGCGAATCGGCCGGGACCCAGTTCGACAGCGCCTGCTCCACCACCGCCTGCTGGTGGCTGCGCCAGCCGGCGAAGTCGGCGGCGGGGGCCGGTTGCTGCGGGCCGTTCACGCGGCGTCCCAGGGTTTGGTCTGCTGGCCTTCGAGCACCTGGATCTGGTTCTCGACCGCCGTGAGCCGCTCGCGGCAGAAAGCCAGCAGGAAGGCGCCGCGCTGGTAACGCACCAGCAGCTGGTCCAGCGGAAGCTGCCCGGCGTCGAGCTGGGCCACCAGCTGCTCCAGTTCCTCCAGGGCCGCCTCGTAGCTGGCGGGCTGATCGGTGGATGGGGCAGGCTGGGCGGGGGAAGCGGCTCTCGGCATGAAGGTGCGGTGAACGTTGGAAAGCGCCGTCGTCCGGGGCGGCGCTGTGGGGTCGGGAGGGCAATTTTAGCGAGCATACCCCCCAGAGGACCGGGGGGTACAATCCGCGCTCTTTTTTCTCTGCTGACGGGTGCCACACACCCGGAGGGACGCACCACTTCACCCATCCCGCGCGAATTCGTCTGACGAGCACAGCGCTTACCTGCCCCTTCATAGGGGGAGTCTTTAGGTCAGGACCACGATGTCTGATTTGAGTCTTCAACTGCAGCAGGCCGCAAGCCAACTACCAGTTCACAGTTATTTCGACGAGGCGCTGTTCCAGCGCGAACTGGAGACGATCTTTCAGCGCGGGCCCCGTTATGTGGGGCACGCTCTGTCGGTGCCCGAAGTGGGCGACTACCACGCCCTGCCGCAGGAGAACGGCGGCCGGGCCCTGATGCGCACGCCGTCCGGCATCGAGCTGGTGTCCAACGTCTGCCGGCACCGGCAGGCCGTCATGCTCAAGGGCCGTGGCAACCTGAACCAGACCCAGCCGGGGCACGCCGGTGGCCACATCGTGTGCCCGCTGCACCGCTGGACCTACAGCGGCTCGGCCACCCCGGCGGGCAACGGCCCGGCCGGGCAGCTGCTGGGGGCTCCGCATTTTCAGCACGATCCGTGCCTGAACCTGGACAACTACCGGCTGCGCGAATGGAACGGCCTGCTGTTCGAG
>PNMF01000096.1 GCA_013823485.1 Comamonadaceae bacterium | reverse complement strand
GCTGGCCACCCGCACGAAGGCGATGCGGTCGCGGTGCGCCGGGTCCATGTTGGCCTGGATCTTGAACACCACCCCGGTGAACTTGGGCTCCACCGGCGCCACCACCCGCTGGATGGCCGGGCGCTCGGCCGGCGGCGGTGCCAGGTCGACCAGCGCGTCCAGCACCTCGCGCACCCCGAAGTTGTTGACCGCCGAGCCGAACAGCATGGGCGTCTGGGTGCCGGAGAGGAAGGCGTCCTTGTCGAAGGCCGGTGAAGCGCCTTCCACCAGCTCCAGCTCGTCCTTGGCGGCGCCCCATTCCATGCCGAAGCGCTGGGCGCTCTCGGCGTTGTCCAGACCGACCAGCACCTCTTCGTCGCCGCCGCGCCGGTCTTCGCCGGCGGAGAACACCCGCATGCGGTCCTCACGCCGGTCGTACACGCCCCGGAAGGTCTTGCCCATGCCCACCGGCCAGGTGAAGGGCACCACGGTCATGCCGAGTTCGCGCTCGATCTCGTCCATCAGGTCCAGCGGGGCCTTCACCTCGCGGTCCATCTTGTTGATGAAGGTCAGGATGGGCGTGTTGCGGGCCCGGCAGACCTGCAGCAGGCGCCGCGTCTGGGGTTCCACGCCATTGCCGGCGTCGATCACCATCAGGGCTGCGTCGACGGCGGTCAGCACCCGGTAGGTGTCTTCGGAGAAGTCCTGGTGGCCCGGGGTGTCGAGCAGGTTGATGACGCAGTCGCGGTATTCCATCTGCATCACCGAGCTGGCCACCGAGATGCCGCGCTGCTTCTCGATCTCCATCCAGTCGGAGGTGGCGTGGCGGGCGGCCTTGCGGGCCTTGACCGAACCGGCGATGTTGATGGCGCCCGAGAACAGCAGCAGCTTCTCGGTCAGCGTGGTCTTGCCGGCGTCGGGGTGGGAAATGATGGCGAAGGTGCGGCGGCGGCGCACCTGATCGGAAATGTCAGGCATAGCCCGCGATTATCGGTCCCGGTCCCTGACGCGGTCCGGTGGCGACCCCGGATGGCGACAATACAGGGATGCACCCCAAAGCCCTCATTGATGAATGCTCCGCCCTGATGGAGCAGGTCTTCCGCTTCGACCACCCGGCCGACGCCGTGCTCGCCCGCTTCTTCCGCGAGAACCGTTCGCTCGGATCGCGCGAGCGGGCCACCTTGTCCGACACCGTGTATGCCGTCCTGCGCGAGCGGCTCAGGCTGGAGTGGCTGGCCCGCTCCGGCAGCGGCTCCAAGTGGCGCCGGCTGGCCATCCTCGGTTTCCCCGGCGACCGCGACTTCCTCAAAAGCGCCCTGTCCGAACCGGAAAAGCTCTGGCTGGATCAATGCAGCCGCGTCACCGATGCCGATTTCCTGCCCCAGCACCGGCACAACCTGCCGGACTGGCTGGCGAACTCGCTGCAGGCGCAGCTGGGCGGGGAGTTCGACGCCCTGGCGGCCAGCCTGCTTCAGCCGGCCCCGCTCGACCTGCGGGTCAACAGCCAGAAGGCCCGGCGTGAGGCGGTGCTCGCCTCGCTGGCGGCCGCCGGCCTGCAAGGCCAGCCCACACCCTGGTCGCCCATGGGCATCCGGCTGCAGGGCAAGCCGTCGCTGGCCCGTTGGGACGCCTTCACCCAGGGCGACGTCGAGGTGCAGGACGAAGGCTCGCAGCTGCTGTCCCTGCTGCTGGCGCCCAGGCGGGGCGAGATGGTGGTCGACTTCTGTGCCGGTGCCGGCGGCAAGACGCTGGCGCTCGGCGCGGCCATGCGCAACAGCGGCCGCCTGTATGCCTTCGACACCTCGGCGCACCGGCTGGACGCCCTCAAGCCGCGTCTGGCCCGCAGCGGGCTCTCCAACGTGCATCCGGTGGCCATCGCTCACGAGCGGGACGATCGGGTCAAGCGGCTGGCCGGCAAGATCGACCGGGTGCTGGTCGATGCGCCCTGTTCCGGCCTGGGCACCTTGCGGCGCAGCCCCGATCTGAAATGGCGCCAGACGCCCGAGACGGTGGCGGCCCAGGCCCGTCTGCAGCTGGCCATCCTGACCAGTGCGGCCCGGCTGCTCAAGCCCGGTGGCCGGCTGGTCTATGCCACCTGCAGCCTGCTGACCGAAGAAAACGAGGCGGTGGCCGAGGCCTTCGGACAGGCCCATCCCGACCTGGCGGTGCTGCCGGCGGCCGAATGCCTGGCCGCAGCCCAGGTTCCGGCGCCGGAGGCGCTTTGTGTCGGCGAAAGCGGTCAATGGTTGCGTTTGTGGCCTCATCGGCATGCAACCGACGGCTTTTTTGCCGCCGTTTGGCAGAAAAAAGCCTGAAATCAGCCGCGTCATCCCACATCGCGGGAAGAGGGCGGTTTCACGGCCTCTTTTCGATTGGTGATTTGAACCCCCGCACCTAAAATCGGCTCCCATGCGGGCGCCCCTGTCCGGCGCATCTGCCTTTCGCTTTTCTCAGGACAGTCTCTTAGGACTTCAATGATTGCATCCGACTCCGGCCTGTTCATCGCCCTCCACGACGGCCTGGTGAACTTCCTCAGCAACGGCCTCACCGGCGCGACCTGGTGGCAGGTCCTGATCGTGGCCCTGGTGTTCACCCACATCACCATCGCCAGCGTCACCATCTATCTGCACCGCCACTCGGCCCACCGTTCGCTGGACCTGCACCCGATCCCTTCGCACTTCTTCCGTTTCTGGCTCTGGATGACCACCGGCATGGTCACCAAGGAATGGACCGCCATCCACCGCAAGCACCACGCCAAGTGCGAGCACGAGGGCGACCCCCACAGCCCGGTGGTGTTCGGCATCAAGAAGGTGTTTTTTGAAGGCGCCGAGCTGTACCGCGCCGAGGCCAAGAACCAGGAGACCCTGGACCGTTACGGCCACAACACCCCCAACGACTGGGTCGAGCGCCACATCTACACCGGCCGTTCGCGCCTGGGCGTCAGCCTCATGCTGATCATCAACGTGTCGCTGTTCGGCACGCTGGGCCTGAGCGTCTGGGCACTCCAGATGGCCTGGATCCCGATCACCGCGGCCGGCATCATCAACGGCATCGGTCACTGGTGGGGCTACCGCAATTTCGAAGCGGCCGACGCCAGCACCAACATTTCGCCCTGGGGCATCATCATCGGCGGCGAAGAGCTGCACAACAACCACCACACCTACCCGACCTCGGCCAAGCTGTCGGTCAAGCCGTACGAGTTCGACATCGGCTGGATGTACATCAGCATCCTGAAGTCCATGGGTCTGGCCTCGGTCAAGAAGGTGGCTCCGCGCATGGCTTTCGGTGACGTCAAGCCCGTGGCCGACGAGAAGACCCTGGAGGCCATCATCGCCAACCGCTACGAGGTCATGGCCGGCTACGCCCGCGAGATGCGCGCCGCCTGCCAGCGCGAACTGGATTCGCTGCAGGCCCGCAGCAGCGACACCTCCCTGATCCAGGCCGCCCGCCGCTGGCTGCACCGCGACGACGACAAGGTGCCCGCCGAGATCAAGCCCCAGCTGGCCCAGGTCCGCGCCGAGCACCCGGTGCTCGACAAGATGGTCACCATGCGCGAAGAGCTGCGCGCCCTCTGGTCCAGCACCACCTCCACACGCGAGCAGCTGGCTGTCGATCTGCAGGCCTGGTGCCGCCGCGCGGAAGAGAGCGGCATTGCAGCCCTGCGCGACTTCTCCATCCGCCTGCGTTCGGCACACGCCTGACCGACTCCTGCAGCCCGGGCGCAGACCCGGGCAGGCAACAAAAAACCCGCTGGATCACAGCGGGTTTTTTGTTGGGATCGGCCGAATCACTTCAGCTTGACTTCCTTGTAGTCGACGTGCTTGCGAGCTTTCGGATCAAATTTCTTGATCAGCATCTTCTCGGGCGTGGTCTTCTTGTTTTTGGAGGTGGTGTAGAAGTGGCCGGTTCCTGCGGTGGATTCCAGCTTGATCTTTTCGCGTCCGCCTTTGGTTGCCATGTGGTTGCTCCTTCAGCGATCAGGCCTGGCCGCGCGCGCGCAGGTCGGCGAGCACAGCGTCGATACCGTTCTTGTCGATCAGGCGCAGGGCAGCGCCCGACACCCGCAGGCGGACCCAGCGGTTCTCGCTTTCGACCCAGAAACGGCGGTATTGCAGGTTCGGCAGGAACCGGCGCTTGGTTTTGTTGTTGGCGTGGGAAACATTGTTTCCGACCATGGGCTTCTTGCCCGTAACGTCGCAGACGCGTGCCATGAGGACACTCCGATCGATCAAACAGCCGGCACACAGTCGCCAAGTTGCGTCTGTGCGGCGCCGGCCTCACCTCGCCAGTAATGGGTGGCGGTAACCCATGAAGAACGGCGTTCCGGCCCGACAGGCCAGGTTTGCCATTCCTCGATCGCGAGTTCCCGGCAGGCCGGAAACTTCAGCAAAGCCCGCGATTATAACCATGCCGCACGCATCGCGGCAGCCACCCGGCCTCAGCTTGCCTGCTGCTCCAGGAAGCGCTGTGCGTCCAGGGCTGCCATGCAGCCGGTGCCGGCGCTGGTGATGGCCTGGCGGTAGACATGGTCCTGCACATCGCCGGCAGCGAACACGCCGGGCACGCTGGTCATGGTGGCCATGCCCTGCAGCCCGGACCGGGTGACGATGTAGCCGTCCTTCATGTCCAGCTGGCCCTTGAAGATGTCGGTGTTGGGCTGGTGGCCGATGGCTATGAAGCAGCCCTTGACCGCCACGTCCTCGGTGGTGCCGGTCTGCACGTTGCGCAGCCGCATGCCGGTCACGCCGCTGGCATCGCCCAGCACCTCGTCCAGGGTGCTGTGCAGCTTGAGCTCGATCTTGCCGGCCTTCACCTTCTCCATCAGCTTGTCGACCATGATGGCCTCTGCCTTGAAGGTGTCGCGGCGGTGCACCAGGTACACCTTGCTGGCAATGTTGGAGAGGTATAGCGCCTCTTCCACCGCGGTGTTGCCGCCGCCGATCACGCTGCAGACCTCGTTGCGGTAGAAGAATCCGTCGCAGGTGGCACAGCCCGAAACGCCCTTGCCCATGAAGGCGGTTTCCGACGGCAGGCCCAGGTACTTGGCCGAAGCGCCGGTGGCGATGATCAGCGCATCGCAGCTGTATTCACCGCTGTCGCCCTTGAGCACGAAGGGACGGCGGGTGAAGTCGACCGTGTTGATGTGGTCGAACACGATCTCGGTCTTGAAGCGCTCGGCATGGGCCTGGAAGCGCTGCATCAGGTCCGGGCCCTGCACGCCCTGGGCGTCGGCGGGCCAGTTGTCCACTTCGGTGGTGGTCATCAGCTGACCGCCCTGGGCGATGCCGGTGATCAGCACCGGGTCGAGGTTGGCTCTGGCGGCATACACAGCGGCGGTGTAGCCGGCAGGACCGGAACCCAGGATGAGGACTTTGGCGTGTTTCATGAGGCGCAAGCCCCGAAGGGAGGGCGGGGCATTTGGTTTAGAGTAGCTGCGGAGTCGAATTCTGGCGCGCCGTCCGCAGGGGATGGCGGGGCGTCAGCCCTGCAAATTGTAGGGAAGCTGGCCCGGGCGTCGGGTCCTCATCCGGAATACACGCATGTCCATCCTGTCCAATCTCGATCTCATCCGCCGCGTCCCGCTGTTCTCTTCGCTGACGCCGGCGCAGGCGGAGTCGATTGCCGATGCGGTGATCAAGCGCCGTTTCAAGCGGGGCGAATGCATCGTGGAGCAGGGGAAAAAATCCAATTGTCTGGCCATCGTCCTGACCGGGCGGGCGCGGGTGGTGACCACCGACAGCCGCGGCCGCGAGGTGATCCTGGCCACCATGAGCCCCGGCGACTATGTCGGCGAGATGAGCCTGATCGACAACCAGCCGCATTCCGCCACCGTGCGCTGCGAGGTG
Source organism: Comamonadaceae bacterium (assembly GCA_013823485.1). GTDB lineage: Bacteria > Pseudomonadota > Gammaproteobacteria > Burkholderiales > Burkholderiaceae_C > Hydrogenophaga. The sequence goes on along the minus strand of PNMF01000096.1, from coordinate 5,333 downwards.
CAGACCGATGCGCTGATCCTCGGGCGGGCCGAGTTCGCACGCTGCCTGCCCGAGAACTCGTCCATGGCCTATGCGGTGATGAAGGGGCTGGTGCAGCGCCTGCGCCACGCCGACCGCAAGATCGAGTCGCTGGCGCTGATGGATGTGTATGGCCGTGTTGCCCGCGCCCTGCTCGAATTCGCCCAGCCGGACAAGGACGGGCAGCTGGTCATCAAGGACCGGGTGTCGCGCCAGGACGTGGCCAAGATGATCGGCGCTTCCCGGGAGATGGTCAGCCGCGTCATGAAGGACCTGGAGGACCGTGGCTTCATCGAGGTCACCGAAACCGGGGCAACCATCGTCAAGGAGCGCCTGACGGCGATGGGTTGATGTCCGGCGGATGCCCTGGCGGCAGAGGCTGAGGGTGCATGCCTGCGGTAAGCTCGCCGCCCGCACCCGCTTTCGCGCATGACGTATTCACTCAACACCCTCAATGCCGACCGCGCCGAACGCGCGCCGTCCGGACTGTCCCGGTTCACCCAGGAAATCGGCCTCGTGCTGGGCGCAGCCGGATTGCTGTTCTGGTTGCTGGCGCTGTTGAGCCACTCGCTGGCGGACCCGGCCTGGAGCACTTCCGGCCGTGGCCCGCAGGTCAGCAACTGGGCAGGGCAGGTCGGCGCTCTGCTCGCCGACGCCAGCTACTACCTGCTGGGCTTCACGGTCTGGGTGCTGTTCCTGGCCGGGGTGCGCGCCTGGCTGTCTGCATTGGCTGGCTGGCTGCGCAGCAGCCGCGAAGAAGCTGCGCCGGCCGACGCCGGCCCGCAGCGCTGGTGGCAACGTCCGGCGGCGCGCCGGGCCGGTTACTGGCTTTCCCTGTTCCTGCTGCTGTGTGCCTGTGCCGTGCTGGAGTGGAGCCGGCTGCACCGCTGGGAGTCGGCATTGCCGGACCACGCGGGCGGCGTGCTGGGCATGGCCCTGGGCCAGCCTGCCCTGCGCTGGCTGGGCTTCACCGGTTCGGCGCTGGCCATGCTGGCGCTGGTGCTGGTGTGCCTGCCGGTGGTGTTCCGGTTCTCGTGGGGGCACTGGGCCGAGCTGGTGGGCGGCACCCTGGAGGGCTGGTTCCAGGCCCGCAAGGAAAAGCGCGAGGCGGTGGAAGACCAGCGCATCGGCGAGAAGGCTGCCCGTGAGCGGGAAGAGGTGGTGAAGGTCGAGCGGGTCGAGATCGAGGAGCACCATCCGGTGCCGGTGGTCATCGAGCCCGCGCTGGTGGAGGTGCCCAAGAGCGAGCGGGTGGCCAAGGAGCGGCAGAAGCCGCTGTTCACCGAGCTGCCCGACAGCAAGCTGCCGCAGGTCGATCTGCTCGACGCAGCCCCCGCGCACCAGTCCAGCGTCGATCCGCAGACGCTGGAGATGACCAGCCGCCTGATCGAGAAGAAGCTGAAGGATTTCGGCGTCGAGGTGCGGGTGGTGGCGGCCGCTCCCGGCCCGGTGATCACCCGCTACGAGATCGAGCCGGCCACCGGCGTGAAGGGTTCGCAGATCGTGAACCTGGGCCGCGACCTGGCGCGCTCGCTCTCGCTGGTCTCGATCCGGGTGATCGAGACCATCCCCGGCAAGAACCTGATGGCGCTGGAACTGCCCAACGCCAAGCGCCAGACCATCCGGCTCTCCGAGATTCTGGGTTCGCCGGTCTACAACGACGCGCGCAGCCTGCTCACCATGGGGCTGGGCAAGGACATCGGCGGGCAGCCGGTGGTGGCCGACCTGGCCAAGATGCCGCACTGCCTGGTGGCCGGCACGACCGGATCGGGCAAGTCGGTCGGCATCAACGCCATGATCCTGTCGCTGCTGTACAAGGCCGACCCCAAGGATGTGCGCCTGCTGCTGATCGACCCCAAGATGCTCGAGATGAGCGTCTACGAGGGCATTCCGCACCTGCTGGCGCCGGTGGTGACCGACATGAAGCACGCCGCCAACGGCCTGAACTGGTGCGTGGCCGAGATGGAGAAGCGCTACAAGCTCATGAGCAAGATGGGCGTGCGCAACCTGGCCGGCTTCAACACCAAGATCGACGAGGCCAAGGCGCGCGGCGAGATCATCGGCAACCCGTTCAGCCTCACGCCGGAACAGCCCGAGCCGCTGGAGCGGCTGCCCTACATCGTGGTGGTGATCGACGAGCTGGCCGACCTGATGATGGTGGTGGGCAAGAAGATCGAAGAGCTCATTGCCCGGCTGGCCCAGAAGGCGCGCGCCGCCGGCATCCATCTCATCCTGGCCACGCAGCGCCCCAGCGTGGACGTGATCACCGGCCTGATCAAGGCCAACATCCCGACCCGCATCTCGTTCCAGGTCAGCAGCAAGATCGACAGCCGCACCATCCTCGACCAGATGGGCGCCGAGAGCCTGCTGGGCATGGGCGACATGCTCTACATGCCGTCGGGCACCGGGTTCCCGGTGCGGGTGCACGGCGCCTTCGTGAGCGACGACGAGGTGCACCGGGTGGTGGCCTACCTGAAGGAGCAGGGCGGCGAGCCCGACTACATCGAGGGTGTGCTGGATGGCGGCGCTGCCGACGGCGAGGGCGGCGACGTGTTCGGTGACGGCGGTGGCGATGGCTCCAGCGAGAAGGACGCGCTCTACGACCAGGCGGTCGAGATCGTGCTCAAGGACCGCAAGGCCAGCATCTCGTATGTGCAGCGCAAGCTGAAGATCGGCTACAACCGCGCGGCCCGGTTGCTGGAAGACATGGAGAAGGCCGGCCTGGTCAGCGCGCTCACCAGCAGCGGTCAGCGCGACATCCTGGTGCCCTCGCGCAGCGAGTGAGCGGGCGCTGCCACCACCGCCACCTTCTGCAACCAAAGCGCCCGGCAAGGGTCCGACACCCCATGAAATCCTTCCTGACCTTCCTCGGTGCGGTCCTGCTGGCCTGCACCGCCCATGCCGACAGCCTGCAGACCCTCGACACTTTCCTCAAGGACGTGTCCAGCGGGCGCGCCAGCTTCACCCAGGTGGTGACCTCGCCCCAGCGCAGCGGCGAGGCCAGGTCGCGCACCCGCACCTCGACCGGGCGCTTTGAATTCCTGCGGCCCGACCGCTTCCGCTTTGAATACGCCAGGCCATTCCCGCAGACCATCGTGGCCGACGGCCAGACGCTGTGGCTGCACGACGTGGACCTGAACCAGGTCACCGCCCGCAACCAGAAGGCGGCGCTGGGCAGCACGCCGGCTGCGCTGGTGGCTGCGGGCGGCAACCTGCAGTCGCTGGCTGCGGTGTTCGACCTCAAGGCGGCGGCCGATGCCGACGGCCTGCAGTGGGTCGAAGCCCGCCCCAAGGCCACCGATGGCCAGCTGCGGCTGGTGCGGGTGGGTCTGCGCGGGCGGCAGCTCGCGGTGCTCGACATCGAGGACGGGCTGGGGCAGCGTTCGGTCATCACCTTCAGCGACTGGCAGTCCGGCCCGGGGCTGGCGCCGGCCGACTTCCGTTTCGTGCCACCGCCCGGGGCCGACGTCATCCGGCCCTGACGCATCCGCATGAAGCCTGCCCAGCCCCATGTCCCGCTGGCCGAGCGCCTGCGGCCCCGAAGCCTGGGTGAGGTGATCGGCCAGCAGCACCTGCTGGGCGAGGGCATGGCGTTGCGGCTGGCGTTTGAATCCGGTCAGCCGCACAGCTGCATCCTGTGGGGGCCGCCGGGCGTGGGCAAGACCACCATTGCCCGCCTGATGGCCGACGCGTTCGATGCCCAGTTCATCACCATCAGCGCGGTGCTGGGTGGCGTGAAGGACATCCGCGAGGCGGTCGAGCAGGCGCAGCGGGAGCGCGACGGTCTGGAGCAGCGGCGCACCATCGTCTTCGTCGACGAGGTCCACCGCTTCAACAAGAGCCAGCAGGACGCGTTCCTGCCGCATGTGGAGTCGGGGTTGTTCACCTTCATCGGTGCCACTACCGAGAACCCGTCGTTCGAGGTCAATTCGGCCCTGCTGTCGCGCGCCGCGGTGTACGTGCTGCAGCCGCTGGCGGAAGAAGACCTCCGCCAGATCGTGCAGCGCGCCCAGGCCATCGGCGCCGTGCCGGCCGCAGAGTCAGCCGCGGTCGACCGGCTCATCGCCTATGCCGACGGCGATGCCCGCCGCCTGCTCAACACGCTGGAGACGCTGGCGGTGGCGGCCGGACGCGAGCAGCTGGCCGAGGTGAGCGATGCCTGGCTGCTCAAGGTGCTGGGCGAGCGCATGCGCCGTTACGACAAGGGCGGCGAGCAGTTCTACGACACCATCAGTGCCCTGCACAAAAGCGTGCGCGGCTCCGATCCGGACGCGGCCCTCTACTGGCTGGTGCGCATGCTCGATGGTGGCGCCGACCCGCGCTACATGGCCCGGCGGCTGATCCGCATGGCGGCCGAGGACATCGGCCTGGCCGATCCCCGCGCCCTGCGGCTGGCGCTCGATGCGGCCGAGGTGTACGAGCGGCTGGGCAGCCCGGAAGGCGAGCTGGCGCTGGCGGAGTGTGTGGTCTACCTGGCGGTGGCCCCGAAGTCGAACGCGGTCTACAAGGCGTTCAATGCGGCCAAGGCCTTCGTGAAGAAGGATGGCACCCGTCCGGTGCCCATGCACCTTCGCAATGCACCGACGCAGCTCATGAAGGACCTCGACTACGGCCGGGGCTACCGTTACGCCCACGACGAGGCGGGCGGGTTCGCCGCCGGCGAGCGCTACCTGCCCGAGGGCATGGCGGCGCCCGGCTTCTACCAGCCGGTGGAGCGGGGCCTGGAGATCCGCATTGCCGATAAGCTGCGAGAGCTTCAGCGGCTCAACGATCAGAAAAACTAATGCATCTCCAATCCCTCTTCTGATGCCGGAGGGGGTATAGGGTAAACCCTTGATTCCTCAGGGCAAACCCGCTCGGGTCCCCCAAAAATGGGTCGCTACAATCGCGCACCAACCCGCCCACGGCCTGTATCCAGGACGCTCATGGCGGGTTTTTTGCTAGGTTGAATCAGGGGACTGCGCATCTTTGCGGTCCGTCCGGTCACAAACACGGAGAACCTTCATGGAAGTTTTGCTACAGCAGATCATCAATGGTCTGGTGCTGGGCAGCATGTATGCGCTCGTCGCCCTGGGATACACCATGGTGTACGGCATCATCGGGCTGATCAACTTCGCCCACGGCGACGTGCTCATGGTGGGCGCGCTCACCAGCTGGACCATCATCGGCATCATGCGGGACGCCTCGCCCGGCATGCCCGGCTGGATGATCCTGATCATGGCCACCGCCATCGCCATGGTGGTCTGTGCGGCCCTCAACTTCACCATCGAGAAACTGGCCTACCGCCCGCTGCGCAGTGCGGCCAGGCTGGCGCC
>PNMF01000095.1 GCA_013823485.1 Comamonadaceae bacterium | reverse complement strand
GGCTACCAGTCGCTGCACACGGTGGTGCGCGACGCGCAAGGCCGGGCCTTCGAGATCCAGATCCGGACCCAGGCTATGCACGACCATGCCGAGCACGGCGTGGCCGCCCACTGGGCCTACAAGGAAGCCGGCGCCAAAGGCTATGCCGGCGTGTCGGCCAGCTCCGACTACGACGCCAAGATCGCGGTGCTGCGCCAGCTGCTGGCCTGGGAGCGCGACCTCAGCGGCGCTGCGCCCGGCCTGTTCGACGACCGCATCTATGTGCTCACGCCGGACGCCGCCATCGTGGAGTTGCCGCAGGGCGCCACGCCGGTCGACTTTGCCTACACGGTGCACACCAACCTGGGCCATCGGTGCCGGGGCGCCCGGGTGGATGGCGCCATGGTCACCCTGAACACGCCGCTGCAGAACGGCCAGACCGTGGAGGTCACCGCCGCCAAGGAGGGCGGACCTTCCCGCGACTGGCTCAACCCCGAGCTGGGCTACCTGGTCAGCCACCGTGCCAAGGCCAAGGTGCGCGCCTGGTTCAATGCACTGGCCTTGCAGGAGACGGTCGCACGGGGCCGGGAGGCGGTCGAAAAACTGCTCCAGCGTGAAGGCCGGACGGCGCTGAAGTTCGACGACCTGGCCGTGGCCATGGGGCTGTCGTCGGCGCAGGAACTCTTCGAGCAGGTCGGCAAGGACGAACTGTCGTTGCGCGCCATCGAGACCCACCTGCGTCCCACCGAACCCCCGCAGGCCACAGAGGCCGCCACCAGCTGGATCCGCAAGCCGCGCAGGCAGGCCGGGGGCGACGCCAGTCGGGTGCTGGTGGTCGGGGTGGAGTCGCTCATGACCCAGCTGGCCAAGTGCTGCAAGCCGGCACCGCCGGACGACATCGGTGGCTTCATCACCCGGGGCAAGGGGGTCAGCGTGCACCGGAGCGACTGCTCCGACTACCAGCATCTCTGCCGCAAGGCGCCGGACAGGGTGATCGCGGTCGAGTGGAGCGGCTCGGGCTCGGCCGGCCGGGACGGCAAACCCACGGTCTACCCGGTCGATGTGGGCATCGAGGCGCTGGACCGGCAGGGCTTGCTGCGCGACATCTCGGATGTGTTCGCCCGCGAAAAGATGAACGTGATCGGCGTGCAGACCCAGACCGTGCGCGACATCGCATGGATGACCTTCACCATCGAGGTGACCGATGCACGCCAGGTGGCGCGTGCCATGGCGGTCGTGAGCGATGTGCCGGGTGTGCGGATGGTGCGTCGCAAATGAACGGTTTTTGCCGTGCTATACTGCGAGGCTTGCAACGATTTCAGGCGCGTAGCTCAGCTGGTTAGAGCACCACCTTGACATGGTGGGGGTCGTTGGTTCGAGTCCAATCGCGCCTACCACACACGAATGTGGAACATCCAGGGCCTGACGGCGACGTCAGGCCCTGTTTCTTTTCAGGCCGCCCGGCAAGGCACGCGCAACCGGCGCTTGCGCACCACCCGCCAGCGCCAGACGCCGCAGACCAGCGCGTAGGTCGTTGCCGACACCACCACCGCCATCGTGGCCAGGCCGACCGCCAGCGGAGCGCCCACACCCGACGCGCCCTCACCCAGCAACCAGTTGCCCAGCGTCCAGGCGACGTAATACACCGGCCCGAAGGTCACCGGGTTGGTGATCAGCGTGCTGGCGATGGCGGCCGGAACATGGGCCCGCAACAGCACCGCGGCAAAAGCGCTCAGTGGTATCTGGGCCACCGGGATCAGCAGCCCGAAAAAGATGCCCAAGGCCATCCCGAGCGCGAATCCTCGGCGGCGCAGGCTCCACAGGGCAGGGTGGTACAGCGCCGGGCCGATCCAGCGCAGCCACCGGTTGGTGCGAACCGCATCGGGATCGGGCAGCCAGCGTTTGAATCGTTCCATGCTCGAATGAATGTCGCGGGGACGGGGGACGTGATCGGCCGGGGCCTGGTCAGGAGCGTTGTTGCACAGGGAAAACCCATGCACACTCACCAAACCGGGGTTCCTAGAATTCCTGACGATGATGCCATCGGCGTCCTTCGAAGTTCCGATCCCGTCCTGAAAGTTCCTAGTGCACAAATCCAAGGCCGACACCGCCCGCGCCGCTGATGCGGTCCGGGTGATCAAGAAGTACCCCAACCGCCGGCTGTACGACACCGACACGTCCTCCTACATCACGCTGGCCGAGGTGAAGGCCCTGGTGATGGACAACGAGCGGTTCGTGGTGCGCGATGCCAAGACCAACGAAGACCTGACCCGCAGCATCCTGCTGCAGATCATTCTGGAAGAAGAGACCGCCGGCGTGCCCATCTTCACCGAGCAGGTGCTGGCCAACATCATCCGTTTCTACGGTCACGCCATGCAGGACTTCATGGGCTCGTACCTGGAAAAGAACGTCCAGATCTTCATGGACCTTCAGCACAAGATGGCGGAACAGTCGTCCGGCATGAACCCGGAGGCCTGGAAGCAGTTCATGAATGCCCAGTCGCCCATGATGCAGGGCATGATGGGCAGCTACCTGGAGCAGTCGCGCAGCGCCTTCACCCAGATGCAGGAGCAGATGCAGAAGAACAGCGAGCAGATGCTGGCCGCCTTCGGGCTCAAGCGCTGAGCGCCGCCCGTCACAAGGGTCTGAGACAATCGGGCCCATGAGCGACACCTCCCTGACACCCGGCGCCGCAGCGCCCAAGGTCGGCTTTGTCAGCCTGGGCTGCCCCAAGGCGCTGACCGATTCCGAACTCATCCTCACGCAACTCAGCGCCGAGGGTTACCAGACCTCCAAGACCTTCGCCGGTGCCGATCTGGTGATCGTCAACACCTGCGGCTTCATCGACGACGCGGTGCGGGAAAGCCTGGACACCATCGGCGAGGCGCTGGCCGAGAACGGCAAGGTCATCGTCACCGGATGTCTGGGTGCCCGCGAAGGGGAGGGCGGCGGCAACCTGGTGCGCCAGATGCACCCCAGCGTGCTGGCCGTGACCGGCCCGCATGCCACCCACGAGGTGATGGAGGCGGTGCACACCCACCTGCCCAAGCCGCACGACCCGTTTGTGGACCTGGTGCCGCCGCAAGGCATCAAGCTCACGCCGCGCCACTACGCCTACCTCAAGATCAGCGAGGGCTGCAACCACCGCTGCACCTTCTGCATCATTCCGAGCATGCGCGGCGATCTGGTCAGCCGGCCCATCGGCGACGTGCTGACCGAAGCCCGCAAGCTGTTCGAGGCCGGCGTGAAGGAGTTGCTGGTGGTGAGCCAGGACACCTCCGCCTACGGTGTGGATGTGCAGTACCGCACTGGCTTCTGGGACGGCAAGCCGGTCAAGGCCCGCCTGTTCGATCTGGTCCGAACACTGGGCGAGCTGGCCAAGGGTTACGGCGCGTGGGTGCGGCTGCACTACGTCTATCCGTACCCGCACGTGGACGACATCATTCCGCTGATGGCCGAAGGCCTGGTGCTGCCGTATCTCGACGTTCCCCTGCAGCACAGCCACCCCGATGTGCTCAAGCGCATGAAGCGCCCCGCCAGTGGCGAGCGCAACCTGGAGCGCATCGCGCGCTGGCGCGAGATCTGCCCGGAGATCGTGGTGCGCAGCACCTTCATCGCCGGCTTCCCTGGCGAGACCGAGGCCGAGTTCCAGCACCTGCTGGATTTTGTCCAGGAGGCGCAGATCGACCGCGCTGGCTGCTTTGCGTACTCGCCCGTCGAGGGTGCTGCTGCCAACCTGCTGGCCGATCCGGTGCCCGATGCGCTGCGCGAGGAGCGCCGCGCCCGCTTCATGGCCGTGGCCGAAGCGGTGTCGGCCGACCGGCTGCGCCGTCGGGTGGGTGCCACCCTGCAGGTGCTGGTCGATTCGGCTCCGGGGCTGGGCAAAAAGGGCGGTGTGGGTCGCAGCTATGCCGACGCACCCGAGATCGATGGTCTGGTGCGGCTGCTGCCACCCGAGAAGATCAGCAAGACCCTGAAGGTGGGCGAGTTCACGCGGGCTCGCGTGGTGGCCGCCGAAGGACACGACCTGCTGGCGGTTCCGTTTTGACGGTTCGCCAGCGCATCCCCGCCGGGCCTTTGGTCCGGCCGGGCGCTGCTGCATCGGACAGTGTTTCGTGCGCTGTCACGATGGCAAAGAAAAAGGCCAGCAAACTTGCGTTTGCTGGCCTTTATGATTGGTGCCCAAGAGAGGACTCGAACCTCCACGCCTCTCGGCGCTAGTACCTGAAACTAGTGCGTCTACCAATTCCGCCACCTGGGCATCTCAGGAAGACCGCAAGTATAGCATCAAAAAATTGATCGAAAAAACAGTGAACGAAAAAAACAGCCTGCTGGCCGAATTCGAAGGCGTCGTGTCGGGTCATCGCGATGGACACGGCTTCGTGATCCGGGACGATGGACAGGCCGACATCTATCTCCCTTCCAACGAAATGCGGGCGGTGCTGCACAAGGACCGGGTCAAGGCCCGCATCGTCCGGCTGGACCGCAAGGGCCGCCCCGAGGGCCGTGTGACCGAGATACTGGAGCGCTCCGACGCGCCCATCATCGGACGCCTGCTGCAGGAAAGCGGTGTGTGGCTGGTGGCGCCTGAAGACAAACGCTACGGCCAGGATGTGCTGATCCCGAAGGGGGCGACCGGCTCCGCCAAGCCGGGGCAGGTGGTCGTGGTCGAACTCACCGAGCCGCCGGCGCTGTACGGCCAGCCGGTGGGTCGCATCAAGGAAGTGCTGGGCGAGATCGACGACCCCGGCATGGAGATCGAGATTGCGGTGCGCAAGTACGGCGTGCCGCACGCGTTCTCGGAAGCCGCCCTGGCCCAGGCCCGTGGGCTGCCGGACCATGTGCGCGCCGCCGACCTGAAGCAGCGGGTCGATCTGCGCGACGTGCCGCTGGTCACCATCGACGGCGAGGATGCGCGTGACTTCGACGACGCGGTCTACTGCGAGCCCGCCAAGGTGGGGCGCGGCAAGGGCTGGCGACTGCTGGTGGCCATTGCCGACGTGAGCCACTATGTGGAGACCGGATCGGCCATCGACATCGATGCCTATGAGCGGGCCACCTCGGTGTACTTCCCGCGCCGGGTCATTCCGATGCTGCCGGAGAAGCTTTCCAACGGCTTGTGCTCGCTCAACCCGGGTGTGGAGCGTCTGTGCATGGTCTGCGACATGCTGATCAATGCCAAGGGCGAAGTGCATGCCTATCAGTTCTACCCGGCCGTCATGTTCAGCCACGCGCGCTTCACCTACACCGAGGTGGCGTCCATCCTGCAGAACACGCGTGGTCCCGAAGCCCAGGCCCGCAAGCCGCTGGTGCCCTACCTGCTGAACCTGCACGACGTGTACCGCGCGCTGCTGCAGGCCCGGCAGGCGCGCGGTGCGGTCGACTTCGAGACGGTGGAGACTCAGATCGTGTGCGACGAGTCCGGGCGCATCGAGCGCATCGTGCCGCGCACCCGCAACGACGCCCACAAGCTGATCGAGGAGGCCATGCTGGCGGCCAACGTGTGTTCGGCCGAGTTCATCGAGCAGGGCAAGCACACCGGGCTGTTCCGGGTCCATGAAGGCCCCACGCCCGAGAAGCAGGAGATCCTGCGCAACTACCTCAAGGCCATGGGGGTGCAGCAGACCATCACCGACAACCCCAAGCCGATGGAGTTCCAGCAGATTGCGGCGGCCACCAAGGACCGTCCGGAATCGCAGCAGATCCACACCATGCTGCTGCGCTCGATGCAGCAGGCCATCTACACCCCGATGAACAGCGGCCACTTCGGGCTGGCGTTCGAGGCCTACACCCACTTCACCAGCCCGATCCGGCGCTACCCGGACCTGCTGGTGCACCGGGTGATCAAGGCGATCCTGACCCAGCGCAGGTACCAGTTGCCCGCGCTACCGACCCCCGGCGAGGCCCATGCCAAGCTGAGCAAGCGCCTGGCCAGCCGCGCACGGCCCACCGATGAGCCGCCGCGCAAGCTGCCGGCCGACACGCTCGCCTGGCAGGCCGCCGGCCTGCACTGCAGCGCCAACGAGCGCCGGGCCGACGAGGCCAGCCGTGATGTGGAGGCCTGGCTCAAGTGCAAGTACATGCGCGAGCACCTGGGTGAAGAGTTCAGCGGTGTCGTGTCTTCGGTCACCAGCTTCGGCCTTTTCGTCACGCTGGACGCGATGTATGTCGAGGGCCTGGTGCACATCACCGAGCTCGGTGGCGAGTACTTCCGGTTTGACGAGGCGCGTCAGGAGCTGCGGGGCGAACGCACCGGCATCCGGTACGCGCTGGGTACCCGGGTGGACGTGCAGGTGAGCCGGGTCGACCTGGATGGCCGGCGCATCGACTTCCGTCTGGTCACCCCCGACGACGATCTGGTGGGCAGGGCCATGCGCGAGAAGGCCGGGGCCGATGCCGCGGCGGGTCGCGAGCGCAAGGCGCGCCGCAACGAGAAGCCGCCGGTCACCGACGTGAAGGCTGCCGTGCGCAAGGCCGCCAGCAAGAAGGCCGCCAAATCGGGCGCAGCCGGCAAGCCGCGCAAGGGCCGCCGGGGCTGATCGACCGCACCTCTACACTCGGAACCATGCGCATCGTTCTGTTTCTGCTCGACACCCTGTTTTTCTTTCTGGTGGCTGCGGCCCTGCTGCGGGCCTGGATGAACCTGCAGCGGGTCCAGATGTCGGTTCAACCGGGCCGCTTCGTGATGGCCATCACCGACTGGGTGGTCAAACCGGTGCGGCGGGTCCTGCCGAGGGGCCTGGCGCAATCGCGGATCGACTGGGGCAGCCTGGTGGCGGCCGAACTGCTCGCACTGCTGCACGCCGTGCTGACCATGCTGCTGCTGCAGGGCAGTGGCCTGTTTGACCAGCCGGACTGGTTGATGGCGGTTCCCCTGATGTCCGGTGTCTTCGTGCTGCGCACCATCCTGCAGGGCCTGATGGTGCTGTTGATCGTCTACGCGATCCTCAGCTGGGTGCAGCAGCAGTCGCCGGTGATGGGCATGCTGGACCGCCTGTTGTCGCCCCTGCTGCAGCCGATCCGCCGGGTCGTCCCGCTGGTGGGCGGGGTCGACCTATCGGTGCTGCTGCTGATCGTGCTGCTGCAGGTCGGGCTGATGGTCGTCGGCTGAGCCGGCGAAGCGCCGGCAGGTCAGACCGGCCGAACACAGGCGGCCAGCGCCCCTGCGGTCAGACAGCCCGTCCGGCTGTCCCAGGCATCGGCCAGCTGGCCGTGCAGGTGGACGGCCCGCCGGGTCTGTTCCAGCAAGGCGTGGGGTCGTCGGGCGATGGCGGCTCCCAGCAGGCCGGCCAGCACATCCCCGGTGCCCGCTGTGGCGAGCCGGGCATTGCCGGTCCCGTTGATCCAGGGCAGTGCGTCGGGCGCCGCAACCACCGTGCCGGCGCCTTTCAGGACGCACACCACCTGCAGCCGGCGCGCCAGTTCGCTGGCGGCCCGTATCCGGTCGGCCATGACCTCCTGGGTGCTGCAGTCCAGCAGACGCGCCGCTTCCAGCGGGTGGGGCGTGATCACGGTGCGCAGCGGGCCACGTGCGCGCAGCCGGAGCTGCAACGCCGGATCGGCCGCCAGCGCGTTCAGCCCGTCCGCGTCGAGCACCAGCCGGCCTGCGTGCTCGATGATGGGCAGCAGACGGACGCCGATGACCGAGCCGCCGCCGCATCCCGCCACCACCGTCACGCCGGCCAGAAAGCCTGGTTCGGCCAGCGTGGCGAAACGCCGCAGCATCAGTTCGGGTCGGAGCGGGTCCCACTCCGGTGCGGCAGCCTCATCCGCCACGCCCAGGTAGACCCGGCCCGCTCCCGCGTGCAATGCGGCGCAGGCCGCCAGCGCCGCCGCCCCTCCCATGCCTTGTCCACCGTGGCTCAGCGGTTGGCCGGGCATCACCGCCACGTCGCCGTAGCTGCCCTTGTGGCCTGAGTGCGGGTCGGCGGACTTGTCGGCAGTCGTCGGCGCCCAGCCACCCCAGATCGCGCACGCGAGGTCCTGGTGTTCGAAGCCGACGCCGAGCCGGTCCAGCCAGACGTCGCCGGCCCGATCACGACCCTGTCCGGTGAGCAGCCCCGGTTTGAGCGTCAGCAGTGACAGGGTGGCGCGCGGCCCGGCGGCGGCCTGCCAGTCGGCCGGGCCCTGACCGGTGTCGGGGTCGAGCCCCGACGGTGTGTCGACGCACAGCACCGGCTGCGGGGCGGCGGCCAGGGCGGCGGCGATGTCGGCCGTCGGACCCGGTGTCAGCGGGCGCGCGCCGATGCCCAGCAGCCCGTCGATCAACACATCGGTGCCGGCAGACCAGGGCCATGGGCTGTCGGCCGCTGCCTCCAGGGCCATCACGTCGACCCCGGCAGCCCGCGCCTGCTGCAGCGCCCGGTCGGCGTCGCCGGGCAGCGACCGGCCGCCTGGCAGGTGCAACCACACCCGGACCCGGCCGTGGCCGACGGCCTGCAGGTGTCGGTGCAGTTCGGTGGCGGCCACCAGGCCATCGCCCCCGTTGTTCCCCGGGCCACAGACCACGTCGATCTGGCGGGCATGCGGTTGCCAGGCGCGCAACAGGCGCGCGACCGATGCGCCGGCACGCGCCATCAGCGTGCCGGCCGGGTACCGGGCCAGCGCTTGCTCTTCGATCAGGCGGGTCGAGTCGACCCGGTGCAGCCATTCCGGCTGGTCCGGGTGAATCGGGCGTGGTCCGCTGAGGGTCATGGGGCGCGCGATCGGCAGGGTGTCGGGTCGATGGATGGGGCTGCAGGCGGCGGGCTCACAGACCCCGGCGGGTGGGCAGGAACGGTCGTGCATCAAGGGTCGGTGCCTGTCCCGACAGGCCATCGGCCAGCAGACTGGCCGCGCCGCAGGCCAGGGTCCACCCGGCTTCACCTTGACCCAGGTTGAGCCAGAGACCGTCGACCCGGGTGGGGCCGATCAGGGGCGGGCCGTCGGGCAGTGCCGCCTGGGTGCCCTGCCATTCCTGCAGGTTGGAGTGCGGCCCCGCCACCCGCGCGGCGCCCGGAAACCAGTCCAGCAGCGCGGCATACAGCCGCCGCAGTGTGGCGGGGTCGGGTGGGGCGTTTTCATGGGCCAGCAGGCGTCCGCCACTGACACGGACCCGCTGTCCCAGCCGGGTGATCGAAATGCCGGTCGATGCGTCCAGCACGCCAGACACCGGCGCGTCCAGCGGCTCCCGGACCTGCGCGCTGACCGAGCAGGACTGCAGGCCGATCACCGGCGGGCGCAGGCCGTGCGGCTGCAGGAGCGGCAGCGCGTCGATGCCGTTGCAAAGGATGGCCAGATCGAAGGGCAACGGCGGCTGCCCGATGCGGTGCAGATCGATGCCGCCCTGGGGGCGCGGCACCAGTGCCGACACCGCCAGCCCCATCTCGAACCGGCATCCCAGCCCGATGGCTGCGTTGCGGATCAGCAGGGTCCATTCCCGACAGTTGGCGATGCCGGCCGAGGGCAGTTCGATGGCCCCCGCCAGCGGTGTGTCGGCGCACAGGGCCGGCTCGAGCTGCCGGGCCGCCGCTGCGTCCAGTTCGCGGCAGGTCAGCCCCCATGAGCGCAGCCGGGCCACCACCGTTTCGGCCAGTGCCTTGTCGCGCGCCGTGCGCAACAGCACCAGCAGGCCCTGCGATCGGTCGTGGTCCAGCTGGAGGCGGTCCTGCAGGTCGGTCATGACCTCCTGGCTGCGCACCGACAACGCGTGCAGCGCGGCCAGATCGTCGTCCGCCGCCACCGATCCGCCGGCCATCCGCCAGCGCCACAACCAGCTCCATTCGGATGCCTTTGGCATGCGCCGCCAGGCCAGCCGCTGCGCCTGCCCGGCCCCCGGTTCGCCGAAGCGCCGCGCCGTGTCGCCCCAGGGCTGGTGCCAGCCCGGCCCGACCAGCCCGCCCGGAGCGAAGCTGCTGCCTTCGGCCGGCCGGCCGGCCCGGTCGAACACGGTGACGGCGTGACCCTCGCTGGCCAGCCGATGCGCAGCCGCCATGCCGGTGACCCCGGCGCCGACGATGGCCACCTTCATGCTGTGCCCCGATCGGCGAAGCCAGCCATCGGAGCGGGCACTTTCTGCGGGGACGGGAAGAGGGCGGTCATGGGGGGCGGAAGAGAGGAAGCAGACGACTGCTATAATCGAATGGCTTTGCACCACGCGGTGCAGGCCAATCGCAAACCAGCCCGACCAGGTGTCGGTGCACGCCGCCTGCAGATCCATCTGGATTGAAGCGCGGTGGCCCGATCGGGGCTGGATTTTAGACACAACCTCTGGAAAGAAATCCCATGTCGATCTCCATGCGCGAAATGCTGGAAGCCGGTGTCCATTTTGGCCACCAGACCCGCTTCTGGAACCCCAAGATGGCCCCGTACATCTTCGGCCATCGCAACAAGATTCATATCGTCAACCTCGAGAAGACGCTGCCCCTGTTCGAAGAGGCGCAGAAGTTCGTGCGCCAGCTCTCGGCCAACCGCGGCACCATCCTGATGGTGGGCACCAAGCGCACCTCGCGCGAAATCGTGGCTGCCGAAGCCCGCCGCGCCGGCGTGCCCTTCGTCGACCAGCGCTGGCTCGGCGGCATGCTGACCAACTTCAAGACGGTCAAGACCTCCATCAAGCGCCTCAAGGACATGCAGGCCCAGCAGGAAGCGGGCCTCGAGAGCATGACCAAGAAAGAGCAGCTGCTGTTCGCCCGCGAAATGGAAAAGCTGGAGAAGGACATCGGCGGCATCCAGGACATGACCGCGCTGCCCGACGCCATCTTCGTGATCGACGTGGGCTTCCACAAGATCGCCGTGCTGGAAGCCCAGAAACTGGGCATCCCGCTGGTGGGCGTGGTGGACACCAACCACTCGCCGGTCGGCATCGACTATGTGATCCCCGGCAACGATGACTCGGCCCGCGCCGTGGCCCTGTACGCCCGTGGCATCGCTGACGCCATCCTGGAAGGCCGCGCGAATGCCGTGACCGACGTGGTCAAGGCCGTGGCCGCCGAAGGCACCGACGAGTTCGTGGAAGTCAAGGACGGCGCCGCCGCCTGATCGCCCGCCGCGCGTGCAGGAGGGGCTCGAGTAGCCCCTTTTTCACACCCTGCCGCCGGCCACACACCCGAATTTCAACCGCCTGCCCGCTGTTTTGGCAGGCATCAGGAGAAAGCAACATGGCAATTACCGCAAGCATGGTCGCCGAACTGCGCGCCAAGACCGACGCCCC
>PNMF01000094.1 GCA_013823485.1 Comamonadaceae bacterium | reverse complement strand
CTTGAGCGACACGTAATACACATAGCCGCTGGCCACCCGGGCCACCTCGGCCATGCGCTCGTCGGTGGAGGTCGGGGCCAGCAGGAAGATCAGGTCCATGCCGTGGCTGCGCAGCGCCTGCGCGAACTCGGTGCATTCCTCGGGCGGGTAGTCCACCACCAGCACGCCGTCCACGCCGGCCGTGGCGGCATCGCGCACGAAAGCACCGGCGCCTTGCACCTGGTCATAGCGTTCGATCGGATTGGCATAGCCCATCAGTACCACCGGGGTGGTGGTGTCGCGCTGGCGGAAGGTGGTCACCATGGCCAGCACCTCGCGCAGGCCGATGCCGGCGGCCAGTGCGCGGTCGCCCGCCTTCTGGATCACCGGACCGTCGGCCGACGGGTCGGAGAACGGCACGCCCAGCTCGATCACGTCGGCGCCGGCGTCGGCCATGCCCCACATGAGTTCGGGCGTGATGTCGGGCTGCGGAAAGCCGGCGGTCACGAAGGGGATGAGGGCCTTGCGGCCCTGTTCGCGCAGGCGGGCGAAGGTGGCGTCGATGCGGCTCATCGCTTCACCTCCACCACGGCTTCGCCACCCTTGACCGACTGGCCGCGGCAGCTGGGTCGGCAATAGAAGTCGGCCTGGGACAGGTCGGCCACGGTGCCGATGTCCTTGTCGCCCCGACCCGAGAGGTTGACCAGCAGCGACTGGTCGGGCCGCATGCTGCGCGCCATCTTCATGGCGTACGCAATGGCGTGGCTCGACTCCAGCGCCGGGATGATGCCCTCGGTACGGCACAGGTAGTGGAAGGCCTCGAGCGCCTCGGTGTCGGTGATGCCGACGTACTCGGCGCGGCCGATGTCCTTGAGGAAGGCGTGCTCCGGGCCCACGCCGGGGTAGTCCAGGCCGGCGCTCACGCTGTGGGTCTCGGTGACCTGGCCGTTGTGGTCCTGCAGCACATAGGTGCGGTTGCCGTGCAGCACGCCCGGCGTGCCCTTCTGCAGCGAGGCCGAATGCTTGCCGCTGTCCAGCCCTTCGCCGGCCGCCTCGACACCGATCAGGCGCGTCTGCGGGAACGGGATGTAGGGGTGGAAGATGCCCATGGCGTTGCTGCCGCCGCCCACGCAGGCCAGCACCGCATCGGGCTGGTCGCCGGCGCAGCCGGCCTCGCGCAGCATCTGCGGCATCTGCACGATGCATTCCTGCCCGATCACGCTCTGGAAGTCACGGACCATCATGGGGTAGGGGTGCGGGCCGGCCACGGTCCCGATGATGTAGAAGGTGTTGTCCACGTTGGCCACCCAATCGCGCATGGCTTCGTTCAGTGCGTCCTTCAGGGTCTTGCTGCCGGACTCCACCGGCACCACGGTGGCGCCCAGCAGCTTCATGCGGTAGACGTTGGGGCTCTGGCGCTTGACGTCCTCGCTGCCCATGTAGACCACGCATTCCAGGCCGTAACGGGCACAGATGGTGGCCGTGGCGACGCCGTGCTGGCCGGCACCGGTCTCGGCAATGATGCGCGGCTTGCCCATGCGGCGGGCCAGCATGGCCTGGCCGATGGTGTTGTTGATCTTGTGCGCGCCGGTGTGGTTGAGGTCCTCGCGCTTGAGGAAGATCTGCGCGCCGCCCTGTTCGCGGCTCATGCGGGCTGCGTGGTAGATGGGGCTGGGGCGACCCACGAAGTGCGCGAGTTCGCGGCGGAATTCGGCCAGGAACTCGGGGTCGTTCTGGTAACGGGCGTAGGCGGCCTTCAGCTCGTTGATGGCATGGGTGAGCGTTTCGCTCACGAAGCTGCCGCCGTAGATGCCGAAATGGCCGCGGGCGTCGGGTTGCTGGTAGGTGGTCTGCATGGAGTCTGTCCGGTGGGGGCGCTCCCCGGATGCTGCGGCCGACCCGGCCGGGGCTTCAGGGAGAGCGGGAAGGGCTGGAGAGCTGGGCATCGGCCTGGCGGACGGCGGCCACGAAGGCCTGCATCCGCCCGGCGTCCTTGATGCCTTTCGACACCTCGACGCCCGAGCTCACGTCAACGGCCCAGGGCCGTACCAGCCGGATGCCATCGGTCACGTTTGCAGGCGTGAGTCCACCAGACAAAACGAGGCGAGAGCTGGCGTTTAGTTGTGGATGTGACCAAGGGAAAGCCGTCCAGTCGAAGGAGTGACCACCACCACCGTAACCGTCGACAAGGGCGTCAAGCAGGATGGCTTGCGCAGCGGCGTGGTCAGCCGCGTATTTTAGGAGATCGAAGCCCGCGCCGGCGGCTCCGGTGGGAATGCGGGCAGCCCGCATGAAAGGGCGTCCGGCCGCCAGCTGCAGGGCCTCCAGGGGCGACTCGTCGCCATGGAACTGGATCAGTGCGCCCGGCACCGCGTCCAGGCTCTGACGAATCAGGTCGGCGTCCGCGTTGACGAACAGCAGCACCGGCGTCACGAAGGGCGGCAGCCGCCGGGCCAGTTCGCCGGCGCGCTGCGGTGACACGTGGCGGGGGCTGGCGGGGTAGAGCACGAAACCGATGGCGTCCGCGCCAGCCTGCACGGCGGCGTCCACGTCGGCCTCGCGGGTGAGGCCGCAGATCTTGATGCGGGTGCGGTGGGGCGCGGTCATGTCAGGGCAGCCAGTCGAAGGCGGGGGTGCGGTCGGGCAGACCGAAGGCCGGATCGTAGACCGGACCCAGGAAGTACAGGCCGTCGGGGGCAAAGGTCGGTGCTGCCGCGTCGCGGCTGCGGGCCGCCAGCACCTCGGCCATCCAGCCTGGCGGCCGGTTGCCGCTGCCCACCGCGAGCAGGCAGCCCATGATGTTGCGGATCATGTGGTGCAGGAAGGCATTGGCCTCGAACTCGAAGCGCCAGTAGGCGCCGCGCCGCGATATCTCGATGCGGCGCATCTGCTTGACCGGGCTGTGGGCCTGGCAGCTGGACGCGCGGAACGAAGTGAAGTCGTGCTCGCCGAGCAACGCAGCGGCAGCGGTCTGCATGGCGGTCTGGTCGAGTGGGCGGAACACCCAGCCCACCTGACCCTGGTCCACGCCGGGGCGCACCGGCGATTCCAGCAGCACATAGGCATAGCGGCGCGCCTGGGCGCTGGCCCTGGCATGGAAGCTGGCCGGAACCACCCGCGCCCACTGGACCGCCATGTCCGGCGGCAGGAAGCTGTTGGTGCCGCGCACCCACGCATGCTCGGCACGTTCCAGCGGGGTGTCGAAATGAACCACCTGCATCAGGCCGTGCACGCCGGCATCGGTGCGGCCTGCGCACAGCGTGTTGACCGGCCCGGCTGCGGTGAAGCGTTCCAGGGCCAGTTCGAGCTGATCCTGCACCGTGTTCCCACCCGGCTGGCTCTGCCAGCCGTCATAGGCGCGCCCATTAAAGCCGACGCCCAGCGCGATGCGGTGCATCGGGCCGGGCGTGTGGGGGAGCGCTTCGGGTTCGGACAAACCGGGCGGTCAGGCCAGATCGGCCAGGAAGGTGCGGGCCTTGCTCTGCAGGGTGCCGGAGCTCTCGTTCATGACCTCTTCGGCCAGTGAGCGGGCACCTTCGATGTCGCCGATGGCACGGAACTCTTCGGCCAGCGACAGCTTGGTCTCCAGCGGATTCTCTTCGGTAAGTTCACCGGCCGAGGTGGTGTCGCCAGCGGCGTCGCTCGGCGGATCGAGGTCGAGCGACATGCCCGCCAGGTCGAAGCTCAGCGGCGCTGCGGCCGTGGGGGCGGCCGTCGGTGCTGCCGCCACGGGGGCGATCGGCTCGGCGGCGGCGGGCAGGTCGAGTTCGAAGCCGGGCAGGTCGAGGCCCTTGTCGGCTTCAGGCGCCGGCGATGCGGCGGCCGGAGCCGGAGCCGCGGCGGTGAAGTCGATGTCGAACTCCATGTTCAGCGGCTCCATCTCGCCGGCACCGGAGGAAGCCGGCGCTGCCGGGATCGCCATGGGCGAATCGGCCAGGGGCGCGGGTGCCGTGGGGGCCGGGTCCCGAGGTGTCGCAGCGGCGGTCAGGGATTCGGTGCCGGACAGGTCGGCCATGTCCGACAGGGCGTCTTCCAGGCTGGTCATGTCGTCCGGTTCCATCCGGGCGGAACGGGCGGGGGCGGGCGGGTCGTCGTCGAGCGAGAGGTCCAGGTCGACATCCAGGTTGCCCATGGCCGACAGGGTTCCTGCGCCCGTGGCTGCCGAGAGGCTGCTGGCACCGAAGGGCAGGGTGTTGACCGGGTCCTGGCCCGCGCTGCGCCCGGTGGCTGCGCCGACCCCGCCCGGCTGGTACAGCGGGTTGGTCGGGTCCAGGTCGCGGCCCCGCTGGCAGATTTCGTCCCACTCGTCACCCCGGCCTTGCGTGAGGCCGAAGGCTTCGGCGGCCACCACTTCGAAGGCCCGCGCGTCCCTGCGCTTGGCGTAGATCTCGCTGAGCTTGGAGTGGATCGCCACCCGCGACGGCGAAGTGCGCAGGGCTTCCTTGAGGATTTCCTCGGCCTGCAGGTCGCGGCCATAGGCCAGGTACACATCGGCCTCCGCCACCGGGTCCACATCGCCGGCAGCGTCGAGCTGGCTGGGCGAATAGACCATCGACGAACCGGAGGCCGCTGCCTCGGCGGTGTCGATCCGCTGGCCACCGCTGGAGCCGAAGAAGGAATCGGGCTGCAGACGGCTCTCGAGGAACGAGCTGTCCACCTGGGAGCGTGCCTTGCGCTGACGCATCCGGTAGAGCCCGAAGCCGGCCAGCAGGGCCAGCAGGGCCGCCGCACCGGGCAGCACCATCGGGTTGTCGCGAAGCTGGTCCACCAGCCCGCCAGCGCCCATGTCTGCCGGCGGTGCTGCCGGTGCGGGGGCTGCGGCGGGTGCAGGCGCGGCAGGGGCCGCCGGTTCCGCGGGAGCGGCAGCCGGTTCGGCCACAGCGCTGACCGCAGGGGTTGCGGGCACGCCGGCCGGCGCAGGGACGGCCACGCCGGATACGGCGGGCGTGGCCGGAACTTCGGGGGCGGCTGGCGCTGCGCCGGCCGGGACGCCGGAGACCGGTGCTGCTGCCAGCTTGGCCAGGTCCTCGATGTTGCGGTTGAGTTCGGCAGCCCGCTGCTGCGATTCCTGGGTCTGGCGGGCCTGGGCGATCTTGTCTTCGCCTGCGGCTGCACCGGCCGGTGCCCCGGGCTTGCTCAAGGTGAGCTTGTCGGCGGGTGCTGCAGCGGCCTGCGAATCCTTGACCTCGGCCTGCACCTTGCCGCTGGCCTGCTGGCCAGCCGAAGCCACCGCTGCGGTGGGGGCTGCGCCGGCCAGTCGGCGACGGAACTCGTTGAAATCGCGGCTCTGGGCGGTGATCGTCTGGCGCGCCTGTGCAGCATCGACGCCCTGGGCGGCTTCGGCCGAGGGCATGTCCAGCACGCTGCCCGCCTTGATGCGGTTCACGTTGCCGTCGATGAAGGCCTGGGGGTTGCTTTGCAGCATGGCCACCAGCATCTGCTCCAGCGACACGTTGGAAGGCTTGTTGGCGGCGGCAATCCGGCCGGCGGTGTCGCCTGCCCGGACCGTGACCTGTCCGCCACCTGCAGCAGCGGGTGCCGCTGCGGGGGCCGGCGTCCGGGCTGGGGCAACGACTGCGGGTACGGCCGGTGCGGGTGCAGCAGGCGCGGCGGCCGGTGCTGCCGGGCGTGCACGGGGAGCGGGTGCTGCAGCCACCGGCGGAAGCGGTGCCGGAGCCGGTGTGGCGGCCCGAAGGTTGGGCGGATCGAACAGCAGCGTGTAGTCCCGCACCAGCCGGCCGGTGGCCCAGTTGGCCTCCAGCACCAGGTCCACGAACGGCTCATTGACCGGGCGGTTGCCCGCAATGCGCAGGAAGGGGCGGCCGTTGCTGCGGCGCTGAAGGGTGATTTCGACGCCAGCCAATGCAGAACTGGTCTCGATGCCGGCGGCCCGCAGCGCGTCCGGGCTGGCCAGGCGCACCTGCAGGCTGGAGGCTTCCTGAGGCGTGATCTCGGGGATGTCTATTTCGGCGCGGATCGGTTCGCCGAGCGCCGATTTCACCTGCACCGGGCCGAGGGCCAGGGCCAGGGCGTCTCCCGGGTGGGCAAAAGTCAGGGCCAGCACGGCCGCAGCGGCCACAGCATGAAGCCGTACCTTGCCTGTCAGACCTGTGCGAAAAGGCGCACCGGGATCCGATGAAAGGGGCAATGAACGGGGGTGGATGCGCACATGGACCTCGACAGGCAAAAAGCTGGAATTGACCATAGCATCAACGGATTACGGTGACAAGCTAACAATCCGCTTGAGTTTCCAAGGCCACCGTTCGTCACCAACTGCGAAGAAAATCACGTTGCTGTGACACAACGTATCGCCCTGCCGGGGGGCCGGCAGGGCGGGTCCGGTCAGGCGTCGAGCAGGATGCGGAGCATGCGGCGCAGCGGTTCTGCAGCACCCCACAGAAGCTGGTCACCGATGGTGAAGGCGCCGACATATTCGGGGCCCATGGCCAGCTTGCGGATCCGGCCCACCGGGATGGTCATGGTGCCGGTCACGGCCACCGGGGTGAGGTCGCGCAGGGTGGCCTCACGCGTGTTGGGCACCACCTTCACCCACTCGTTGTCGGCGGCGATCATGGCTTCGATGTCGGCCACCGGCACATCCTTCTTCAGCTTGAAGGTCAGGGCCTGGGAGTGGCAGCGCATGGCGCCCACGCGCACGCAGAAACCGTCCACCGGCACTGCGGCGGTGCCGAAGCCCTCGCCCTGTCCCAGGATCTTGTTGGTTTCGGCCATGCCCTTCCACTCTTCCTTGGACATGCCGTTGCCCAGGTCCTTGTCGATCCAGGGGATCAGCGAGCCGCCCAGGGGCACACCGAAGTTGGCCGTCTCGGCGGCCGACAGGGAGCGCTGCTTGGCGATCACCTGGCGGTCGATTTCCAGGATGGCGCTCTTCGGGTCGTCCAGCAGGGCCTTGACCTCGGCGTTCAGGGTGCCGTACTGGGTGAGCAGTTCGCGCATGTGCTGTGCACCGCCGCCGGAAGCGGCCTGGTAGGTCTGGGTGGACATCCACTCCACCAGGCCGGCCTTGTAGAGGGCGCCCACGCCCATCAGCATGCAGCTGACGGTGCAGTTGCCGCCCACCCAGTTGCGGCCGCCGGCGGCCAGCGATTTCTGGATGACCGGCATGTTGACCGGGTCGAGGATGATGACCGCGTCGTCCTTCATGCGCAGGGTGGAGGCGGCGTCGATCCAGTGGCCGTTCCAGCCGGCGGCGCGCAGCTTCGAAAACACCTCGGTGGTGTAGTCGCCACCCTGCGCGGTGATGACGATGTCGCAGCGCTTGAGGGCCTCGATGTCGAAGGCATCCTGCAGACGGGTTTCGTTGCGCGCCATCGCCGGGGCAGCGCCACCGGCGTTCGAGGTCGAGAAGAACAGGGGTTCGATGAGGTCGAAATCCTTCTCGGCCACCATGCGGTCCATCAGCACGGAGCCGACCATGCCCCGCCAGCCCACGAGTCCTACCAGTTTCGTCATGACATTGCCCTTTGTGAAAAGTTGAGAAATCCTCTTCGATCCGCCCGGCTCGTCGTGCCGGGGGAGGGCGTGACGAACCGGAGCTGGATCAGCCCTTGGTAATGGTTTTGGTGATGGCCTTGACCACCGCGTCACCCATTTCACGGGTGCCGACTTTCGTGGTGCCTTCCGACCAGATGTCCACCGTGCGCAGCCCGGAGGCGAGCACATGGGCCACCGCAGCCTCGATACGGGCAGCGGCGTCGGCCTGGTTGAGAGAGAAGCGGAGCATCATGGCAGCGGACAGGATTGTAGCCAGCGGGTTGGCAATACCCTTGCCGGCAATGTCCGGCGCGCTGCCGTGGCTGGGCTCGTACAGGCCCTGGTTGCGGGTGTTCAGCGAGGCCGACGGCAGCATGCCGATGGAGCCGGTGAGCATCGAGGCCTCGTCCGACAGGATGTCGCCGAACATGTTGCCGGTGACGACCACGTCGAACTTCTTGGGGGCTCGCACCAGCTGCATGGCGGCGTTGTCCACATACATGTGCTCCAGCTCCACATCGGGGTACTGGGCATGGACCTCGGTCACCACGTCCTTCCAGAACTGGAAGGTCTCCAGCACGTTGGCCTTGTCGACGCTGGTGACCTTCTTGTTGCGCTTGCGGGCGGCCTGGAAGGCCACATGGGCGATGCGCTCGATCTCCGGCTTGCTGTAGCGCATGGTGTCGAAGGCTTCCTCGGCGCCGGGGAAGTGGCCGTCGACAGCGGTGCGGCGACCCCGGGGCTGGCCGAAATAGATGTCGCCGGTGAGCTCGCGGATGATCAGGATGTCCAGGCCGGCAATCACCTCGGGCTTCAGGCTGGAGGCGCCCACCAGTTCCGGGTAGCAGATGGCCGGACGGAAGTTGGCGAACAGGCCCATGTGCTTGCGCAGACCCAGGATGGCCTGCTCGGGACGCAGCGGGCGGTCGAGCTTGTCGTACTTCCAGTCGCCCACGGCGCCGAACAGCACGGCGTCGGATGCCATGGCCAGCTTCAGGGTGGACTCGGGCAGCGGGTGGCCATGGGCCTCGTAGGCGGCACCGCCCACCAGGGCGGTTTCCATCTCGAATGCCAGGTCAAGGGCTTCGAGCACCTTGACCGCCTCGGCCACGATTTCGGTGCCGATGCCGTCACCCGGAAGAACTGCGATTTTCATGTTGCTGTGCGTTGGTGGCGGCTCACTGGCCGACCATGGTGTGTGCGAGCCAGGGCTTGGTGGCCAGGCGCTGCGCCTCGAAGGCGGCGATCTTGTCCTTGTGGCGCAGGGTCAGGCCGATGTCGTCCAGCCCGTTGAGCAGGCAGTACTTGCGGAACGGCTGCACGTCGAACGGAATCTCTTCGCCCTGCGGCTTCACGATCACCTGGCGCTCCAGGTCGATGGTGAGTTCGTAGCCCGGGAACGCGGCCACCTCGTCGAACAGGCGGGCCACCGTGGCTTCGGGCAGCACGATGGGCAGCAGGCCGTTCTTGAAGCAGTTGTTGAAGAAGATGTCGGCGAAGCTGGGCGCGATCAGGGCCCGGAAGCCGTACTGCTCGATGGCCCAGGGCGCGTGCTCGCGGCTGGATCCGCAGCCGAAGTTCTGCCGCGCCAGCAGGATGGAGGCGCCGGCATAACGGGGCTGGTTCAGCACGAAGTCGGGGTTGGGCTTGCGGCTGGCCGGGTCCTGACCCGGCTCGCCCTTGTCGAGGTAGCGCCACTCGTCAAACAGGTTCGGACCGAAGCCGGTCTTGCGGATCGACTTCAGGAACTGCTTGGGAATGATGGCGTCGGTGTCGACGTTGTCCCGGTCCATCGGGGCGACCAGCCCCTTGTGCAACTGAAAGGCTCTCATCACTTCTTGGCGGCGCCTTCCAGCACCTGCCCGCCCTTCTGGATGTCCTGGCCCAGGCCCTGGACGGTGTTGCAGCCGGCCAGTGCGGCGATGGAGGCGGCGAGGATCAGGGTGGCAATCGATTTCATGGACTTTCCTTTCAGGCAAATTGACGGACGTCGACGAAGTGGCCATGCACGGCGGCAGCCGCGGCCATGGCGGGGGAGACCAGATGCGTGCGACCGCCGGCACCCTGGCGGCCTTCGAAGTTGCGATTGCTGGTGGAGGCGCAGCGCTCACCCGGCTCCAGCCGGTCGGCGTTCATGGCCAGGCACATGCTGCAGCCGGGCTCGCGCCATTCGAAGCCGGCGGCCTTGAAGATCTCGTGCAGGCCTTCTCGCTCGGCCTGGGCCTTCACCAGACCGGAGCCCGGGACCACCATGGCCAGCTTGACGTTGCGCGCCACCTTGCGGCCGAGCTTCTTGATCACGGCGGCGGCTTCGCGCATGTCCTCGATGCGGCTGTTGGTGCAGGAGCCGATGAACACCTTGTCGACAAAGATGTCGTCCAGGCGCTTGCCGGGCTCCAGCGCCATGTAGTTCAGGGCGCGCTCGATGGCGCCGCGCTTGACGGCGTCCTTTTCCTTGTCGGGGTCGGGCACCAGGCCATCGATGCCCAGCACCATTTCGGGCGACGTGCCCCAGGTGACCTGGGGCAGGATGCGGGTCGCGTCCAGCTCGACCACGGTGTCGAACTTCGCGTCGGCATCGGAGTGCAGCGTCTTCCAGTAGGCCACCGCATGGTCCCATTCGACGCCGTTCGGGGCCAGCGGACGGCCCTTGACGTACTCGATGGTCTTGTCGTCCACGGCGACCAGACCGGCGCGTGCGCCGGCCTCGATGGCCATGTTGCACACCGTCATGCGGCCTTCCATGCTCAGCGAACGGATGGCCGAGCCACCGAACTCGATGGTGTAACCGGTGCCGCCGGCGGTGCCGATGCGGCCGATGATGGCCAGCACCACGTCCTTGGCGGTGACACCCCGCGCCAGCTGACCGTCGACGCGGATCAGCATGTTCTTTGCCTTCTTGGCCAGCAGCGTCTGGGTGGCCAGCACATGCTCGACCTCGCTGGTGCCGATGCCATGGGCCAGCGCACCGAAGGCGCCGTGGGTGCTGGTGTGCGAGTCACCGCAGACCACCGTCATGCCGGGCAGGGTGGCACCGTTTTCAGGGCCGATCACATGCACGATGCCCTGGCGCTTGGACATGAACGGGAAAAAGGCAGCCGCACCGAATTCTGCGATGTTGCTGTCCAGCGTGGTGATCTGTTCCTTGCTGATCGGGTCGGCGATGCCGTCGTAGCCCTGTTCCCAGCCGGTGGTGGGGGTGTTGTGGTCGGCCGTGGCCACCACCGAACTCACCCGCCAGACCTTGCGGCCGGTCTGGCGCAGGCCTTCAAAGGCCTGCGGGCTGGTGACTTCGTGCACCAGATGGCGGTCGATGTAGAGGACGGCGGTGCCGTCTTCCTCGGTGTGGACGACGTGTTCGTCCCAGATCTTGTCGTAGAGCGTGCGTCCCATGGCTTTCTGGTGGGTGAGCGGCCGCGTGGCGGAGCCGACGATTTTACGGGGTCTGACGCAACAGCGCCCGCCGCACCCGAAGGCGTGGCGGGCGCCGGCACCGGCCTGTCGGCCGATGCGGGGTCACTTCTGGGCCGGGGCGATGTCGCGGCGGGGCGAACCGGTGAACAGCTGGCGCGGCCGGCCGATCTTGTACTCGGGGTCACCGATCATCTCGTTGAGCTGGGCGATCCAGCCCACGGTGCGGGCCAGCGCGAAGATGCCGGTGAACAGGTTCACCGGGATGCCGATGGCGCGCTGCACGATGCCGGAGTAGAAGTCGACGTTCGGGTAGAGCTTGCGCGAGACGAAGTACTCGTCTTCCAGGGC
>PNMF01000093.1 GCA_013823485.1 Comamonadaceae bacterium | reverse complement strand
TACCTGCCGCTGTTCTTCGACGAAACCGCCACCGTGTTCGACTACCTGGGCGCAGAGGCCACGGTGGTGCTGCATGGCGACCTGGAGCCGGCCTTCCAGCGCTTCTGGCAAGACACCAAAGACCGCTTCCGCCTGGTGCAGGGCGACCCGGAGCGGCCCGCCCTGCCGCCCGAGGCACTTTTCCTTTCCATCGACCAGTTCTATACCCGCGCCAACCACCACGCCCAGCTGTCGCTGCGCCCCGGTGTGGCCGATGTGGATGACAACCCACATTTTCAGAAACTGGGCGATCTGTCGGTGGTGCGCGGTGCCGAAGACCCGCTGGCCCACCTGCAGTCCCACCTGCGCCAGAGTGCCCACCGCCTGCTGCTGCTGGCCGAAAGCGATGGCCGCCGCGAGAGCCTGCTCGACTTCATCCGGGCCAGCGGGCTGCATCCGCCGGTGTTCGACTCGCTGGCCGAATTCCAGGCCAGCGACGAGAAGGTCGGCATGGCCACGGCGGCGCTCACGGCCGGCTTCGCCTGGGTCGAGGGCGGCATCGATTTCGTCACCGAGACCGAACTTTTCTCGGCCGGCCCCACCACCCGGCGGCGGCGCAAGCAGGAACAGGTCAGCGATGTCGAAGCGCTCATCAAGGACCTCTCCGAGCTGAACGTGGGCGACCCGGTGGTGCACACCCAGCACGGCATCGGCCGCTACCGGGGCCTGGTCAACCTGGACATGGGCGAGAAGAACGCCGACGGCACGCCCGCGCTGCAGGAATTCCTGCACCTGGAGTACGCCGACAAGGCGGTGCTGTATGTGCCGGTCAGCCAGCTGCAATTGATCGGCCGCTACACCGGCGTGAGCGCCGATGAAGCCCCGCTGCACAAGCTGGGCAGCGGCCAGTGGGAGAAGGCCCGCCGCAAGGCCGCCGAGCAGGTGCGCGACGCCGCCGCCGAACTGCTCAACATCTATGCCCGCCGGGCGGCGCGCCAGGGCCATCCGTTCCGCTACTCGCCGCAGGACTACGAGGCCTTTGCCAACGACTTCGGTTTCGAGGAAACCGCCGACCAGCGCGCCGCCATCCACGCGGTCATCCAGGACATGATCAGCCCGCGCCCGATGGACCGGCTGGTCTGCGGCGATGTGGGCTTCGGCAAGACCGAGGTGGCCCTGCGGGCCGCCTTCATCGCGGTGACCGGGGGCAAGCAGGTGGCCTTCCTGGCCCCGACCACGCTGCTGGCCGAGCAGCACTACCAGACCCTGGTCGACCGCTTCTCGCGCTGGCCGGTGAAGGTGGCCGAGATGAGCCGGTTCCGCACCCAGAAAGAGATCACCGCGGCCATGAAGGGCATCGCCGACGGCTCGGTGGACATCGTGGTCGGCACCCACAAGCTGCTGAGCGAGAAGACCCAGTTCAAGAACCTGGGCCTGCTCATCATCGACGAGGAGCACCGCTTCGGCGTGCGCCACAAGGAGGCCATGAAGGCCCTGCGGGCCGAGGTGGACGTGCTCACCCTGACCGCCACGCCCATTCCCCGCACGCTGGGCATGGCGCTGGAGGGTCTACGCGACCTGAGCGTGATCGCCACCGCCCCGCAGCGCCGGCTGGCCATCAAGACCTTCGTGCGCAGCGAGGGCCAGGGCGTCATCCGCGAGGCGGTGCTGCGCGAGCTCAAGCGCGGCGGGCAGGTGTACTTCCTGCACAACGAGGTCGAAACGATCGAGAACCGCAAGCAGAAGCTCGAAGAGTTCCTGCCCGAGGCGCGCATTGCGGTGGCCCACGGCCAGATGCCGGAGCGCGACCTGGAACGCGTCATGCGCGACTTCGTGGCCCAGCGCTACAACGTGCTGCTGTGCTCGACCATCATCGAGACCGGCATCGATGTGCCCACCGCCAACACCATCGTCATGAGCCGCGCCGACAAGTTCGGTCTGGCCCAGCTGCACCAGCTGCGCGGACGGGTCGGTCGCAGCCACCACCAGGCCTATGCGTACCTGCTGGTGCCCGAGATCGAGAGCCTGACCAAGCAGGCGCAGCAGCGGCTGGACGCCATCCAGCAGATGGAAGAACTGGGCAGCGGCTTCTACCTGGCCATGCACGACCTGGAGATCCGGGGTGCGGGCGAAGTGCTGGGCGAGAACCAGAGCGGCAACATGCTGGAGGTGGGCTTCCAGCTCTACAACGAGATGCTGTCGGAGGCGGTGCGGTCCCTGAAGGCCGGCAAGGAGCCGGACCTGCTGAGCCCGCTGTCGGTCACCACCGACATCAACCTGCACGCCCCCGCCCTGCTGCCCGACGACTACTGCGGCGACGTGCACCTGCGTCTGTCGTTCTACAAGAAGCTGGCCACCGCCAAAACGACCGACCAGGTCGATGCATTGCTGGAAGAAATCGTCGACCGCTTCGGCAAGCTGCCGCCCCAGGCCCAGACCCTGATCGACGTGCACCGGCTGCGCGTGCTGTCACAGCCCTATGGCGTGGTGAAGGTCGATGCGGCGCCGGGGGTGACGAACATCACCTTCCGGCCCAACCCGCCGATCGAGCCGATGCGCATCATCGAGCTCATCCAGAAGAACAAGCACATCAAGCTGGCCGGCAACGAGAAACTCCGCATCGAAAAAGCGCTGCCCGAGGTCAAGGACCGGGTGCAGCTGGTGCGCGACGTGCTGCGCTCGCTGGGCCAGCCCGTGGCCACACCCCAAACTGTCTGACCCACCACCATGACCCTCTCCCACACCCCGTCCCCCGGCCTCACCGTGCGAGGCTTCACCCCGCCCCTGAAGCTGTCCGACTTCAAGCTGATCGCCTTCGACATGGACTCCACGCTGATCAACATCGAGTGTGTGGACGAGATCGCCGATGCGGTGGGCCGCAAGGCCGAAGTGGCCGCCATCACCGAAGCCGCCATGCGCGGCGAGATCACCGACTACAAGGACAGCGTGCGCCGTCGCGTGGCCTTGCTGCGTGGCGTGACCGTGGCCGACATGGAGCGCGTGCTGACCGAACGCCTGCAGCTCAACCCCGGCGCACAGACGCTGGTGCAGGCCTGCAAGGCCGCCGGCCTGAAGGTGCTGCTGGTGTCCGGCGGCTTCACGTACTTCGCCAACGTGGTGCGCGACCGCCTGGGCATCGACTATGTGCGGGCCAACGTGCTGGAGATCGCCAGCGGACCAAACTGCGGCGAGCTCACCGGCCGCATGGTCGACCAGCCCTGGGGCGACATCTGCGACGGTGCCGAAAAACGCCGCACCTTGCTGGAGGTGGCCTCGCTGCTGGGCATCGAGCCGCGCCAATGCATCGCCATGGGCGACGGCGCGAACGACCTGCCCATGATGGGTGTGGCCGGTCTGTCGGTGGCGTACCACGCCAAGCCGGCGGTGCGGGAACAGGCCATGGTGTCCATCGAGCAGGGCGGGCTGGACCGCCTGCTGGAAGTGCTGCGCTGATCTCAACCGCCGGAGCGGCGCACCGTGTGGCCGGCCTTCTGCAGCCAGGCCATCACACGCTCGACATGGTCGCCCTGGATCTCGATCACGCCGTCCTTCACCGTGCCACCGGTGCCGCACACCGCCTTGAGCTGCTTGCCCAGTGCGGCCAGCGGCTCGGGCAACAGCAGCACGCCCCGCACCACCGTCACCGTCTTGCCGCCGCGCCCCTGTGTGGAGCGCGACACCCGCACGATGCCGTCACCCTGCGGCAGGGCCGGTGCGGCACAGCGGCAGTCGGCCAGGGGCTGGCGGCAGTCCGGGCACATGCGGCCTGCCTCGGTGGAATACACCAGACCGCTGGATGACGTTGTCTTTTTCATGGCCGGCATGGTAGCCGGCCGCATACTGGCGGGTCCGACCGCCGACACCACATGAACTTCACCTCCCTGGGGCTGATGCCCTCGCTGACCGACAGTGCACGCGCACTGGGCTTCGATGCGCCCACCCCCATCCAGCAGGCCGCCCTGCCGTCCGGACTGGCCGGCCGCGACCTGCTGGCGACCGCCCCCACCGGCTCCGGCAAGACCGCTGCCTTCGCCCTGCCCGTGCTGCAGCGGCTTCTCTCCACCCCGGTGCCGCAGCGCCGCACCCGTGCCCTGGTGCTGGTTCCCACCCGGGAACTGGCGGCCCAGGTGGGCGAGGTGCTGCGCGCGCTGGCCCAGCCGCTGAATGCCGGTCTGCGCACCGCCGTGCTGTTCGGCGGGGTGTCCATCAACCCGCAGCTGATGGGGCTGCGCGGCGGTGCCGACCTGGTGGTGGCCACGCCGGGCCGCCTGCTCGATGTGGTGCGCCACAACGCCTTGCGCCTGGACTCGGTGCAGACCCTGGTGCTGGACGAAGCCGACCGCCTGCTCGACCTCGGCTTCGCTGCCGAACTCGACCAGGTGCTGGACCTGCTGGGAGAACAGCGCCAGACGCTGATGTTCTCGGCCACCTTTGACGATCGCATCCGCGCCCTGGCCGAACGCCTGCTGCACGACCCCGACCGCATCGACCTGCCGGCCGAAGGCACCGACGCACCGCCGGTGATGCAGCGGGCCCTGGCGGTGGACAGCACCCGGCGCACCGCCCTGCTCAAGCACCTGCTCGAAACCCTGAACCCCGAGCGCGCACTGGTGTTCGTGGCCAGCCAGCACGCCGCCGACCATGTGGCCGCCAAGCTGAACCGCAAAGACCGCTACGCCACCCCGTTCCATGGCGGCCTGAGCCAGGGTGCGCGGCAGGAAGTGCTGGCCGAGTTCAAGGAGAAGCGCTGGGATGTGGTGGTCACCACCGACCTCGCCGCACGCGGGCTGGACATCGAGGACATGCCGCTGGTGGTCAACTACGACCTGCCCCGCTCGGCCGACGACCATGTGCACCGCATCGGCCGCACCGGCCGCGCCGGCCGCAGCGGCCAGGCCATCAGCTTCGTCACCCCCGCTGCGCTGGCCCAGTGGGCACTGATCCAGAAGCGCCAGGGCATGAGCCTGCCGCTGGAGGTGCTGCCCGGCTTCGAGCCCACCGAAACACCCCCTGCCCCGAGCGCGTCGACCGCCACCGACGGCACCGGCGGCATCAAGGGCCAGCGCCCGAGCAAGAAGGACAAGCTGCGCGCCGCAGCGGCGGCCGCTGCAGCCGGCGGCCCGACCCCGCCGAAACCAACGGGCCGCTGATCACCCGCCCGGCGGGGTCGGTGCCCCCCGGAGCTCTGCCGCCTCGTGCGCGGCATGCAGCACCCGCTCGATGCTGGCGCACAGCTCTTCCACGGTGTCGGGCTTGTGCAGCAGCTCGCTTACCCCGATCTGGGCGCTGCGGTGGCGAAGCTCGTCGCTGATGTAGCCCGATGCAATCACCACCGGCACCCGATGGCCCGCCGCCCGCATGGCCGCCACCAGGTCCAGCCCGGACATGCCCGGCATGTTGTGGTCGGTGATGCAGAGATCGAAGCGGTCGGCCTCGTCGTCCAGCGCCGTCAGGGCATCCACCGGTGAGTCGCAGGTCAGCACCTGGTAGCCGCTGCGCTCCAGAAAGCGCCGCACCAGAAACGCCATGGACTCGTCGTCGTCCACATACAGGATGCGCGACACCGGGGCGCGGGCCGACACAGCGGCCGCCGGCTCGGCCGCCGGACGCCGGGCCGGCTCGGTGACCGTGGGACCGGAATGGGCCGGCAACCAGACCGAGAACTGCGTGCCCATGCCGGGCTCGCTCGATACCCGCAAAGTGGCGCCATGCTCGGCCAGGATGCCGTGGACCACCGCCAGACCCAGCCCGGTCCCCTGACCGACCGGCTTGGTGGTGAAGAAGGGCTCAAAGATGCGCCCGAGGGTGGCCGGGTCCATGCCGCTGCCGTTGTCCTGCACCACCAGGTGCACACCGGCGCCCGGCCAGCCGCACGGCGGCAACACCTCCAGCTCGCCCGGCCGCACAGGACCGATGTCACCCTCGCACCGGCGGGCCATCACCTTCACACAGCCATCGGGCCGGCCTTTGAGGGCCTGCAGGGCGTTGCCGGTGAGGTTGAGCAGCACCTGCTCGATCTGCGTGGGGTTGGCCATGAGCGGCGGCAGATCGGTGTCGGTCTGCAGCAGCAGCTGGGCGCCCGGCGGCACAGCGGCCCGCAGCATCCCCTCGGCTTCCTGCATGAGGCACGGCAACGACACCAGCGAACGCTGCTGGCTCTGCCGACGCCCGAAAGCCAGGATCTGCTGGACCAGATCGCGCGCGCGCCGTCCGGCCTTGCGGATCTCCTGAAGACTGACGGTGCAGTCGCTGGTGCCGGTGTCGGCCAGGGCCAGCTCCACGTTGCCCAGGATGGCGGCCACGATGTTGTTGAAGTCGTGCGCAATGCCGCCGGCCATGGTGCCGAGCGCCTCCATCTTCTGGGACTCGCGCAACTGCAGTTCCAGCGAACGGCGCTGCGATTCGGCCTTGACCTCTTCGGCCAGCGAGCGCAGCACCATCACCGCGCCGCTGCGGCCGCCCGACTCGTCGTACAGGACCGAGACCGACACCTGCACCCGCTCGACCGCCCCGCCGCGCGACTGCAGATCGACCGGTACCTGCTGCGGGTCGCGGACCACCTGCACCACCGCGTCGCGAATCAGCTGCTGCGGCGGCGGCGCTGCACCCGGTTCCCAGCGGACGATGTCGGCCAGCGGCCGGCCCAGCGCCAGCGCCCTCGGCCAGCCGGTCAGATCGGCGGCCACCTGGTTCATGAACAAGACACTGCCATTCAGGTCGGTGGCGACCACACCCTCGGCAATGCCCTGCAGGACGGTGTCCAGCCATTCGCTCTGCTGGCGCATCTCGAACTCGGCCATCTGCCGTCGGCCCACCTCGCGCTTCAGGGCTTCGATCTGCTGGTTGAGCACCACGAACTGGGAATTGCCCAGCCGCAGCTCGCTCAGCCGGCACCAGAGCGTGGCCCGGCCCTGCTCCCCGGCCGGCTCCAGCAGGGCGATCTCGACCCGACAGGGAAGCACCCGGCCATCGGCAGCCATCAGATCGAGCCGTCCGGGGGTCGGTACCGAGCTGCGCAGGCCTTGGCGGATCAGGGCCGCGCAGTGGGCCTGATCGTCGCGGACCAGCGAGGCCAGCGGACAGCCTGCCACCCCGGTGGCATCGCGCGCCAGCAGACGCGAGGCAGCGCGGTTGGCCTGCAGCAGCCGGCCGGTCTCGTCGATCAGCAGGATCGGATCGGGCAATACCGAAAACAGCCGGTCCAGCGCGGGTGACCGGCGTTCTTCTTCAGACACGGAAATACTCGCGGCCGTCGGCGGCGTCGGCCTCGCCGCTCGCCTTGAAATACACGGTGACCCTGCAGGTCGGGGCACCCTGGGCGATGGTCTGGTTCAGCACCACCTTGGACCGCCCCAGGTTCTGCGCGGTGATGGTGCCGAAGACATTCGAAGTCATCATGCACATCGAAGGCCGACCCACCACCTTGTCGCCGAACGGGCAGGCCCGGTTGCCCAGCACCACACGGTCTTCGGTGACCTCGATCACGTAAAAATCGCCCTGGATGCGGCGCTTGAGGTCCACCAGCACCTTGACCACCTGATCCCGGTCGAGCTGGGGAGTGCCGAGCGCCTGTCGGTATTCGGCATCGATCCAGTCCCCGATCCGCTGGCCGACCACGCTGATGAAGCCCGACGCCTCGTCCAGGCCGACCACGTTCTCCAGCGTTCCGGCCAGTTCGCGCACCAGACTGCGCAGGAACAGGTCGCGCTCCAGCGGGATGGACGTCTCACTGGGCTGTTTGGGTGCCGTGGCGTTCATGAAGCCTCCTGACAGACATTCTCCAGGCCCGGCATGGCCATGTTGCCCATACCGGGGACCATTGAATCCGAGCCGCCAATCTATGCCGGGTCACGCCGCGGGTCGAGAAAGACCCCGACTGTAAGAAGGCGTAAACAGCACAAGGGCATCGTAAGGGCGCGCCGGTGCACAGGCAAGAAAAAAGCCCTTGAACCTGCGTTCAAGGGCTTTGGTCTTGGTGGGCGGTGCAGGGTTCGAACCTGCGACCCCTGCCGTGTGAAGGCAGTGCTCTACCACTGAGCTAACCGCCCGATCAGGGGGGCAAGGTGTTGTCGACAACACATCGCCGAATCTGTCGGAAGCCTCAGATTATAGCCAGCTTTTCCAGTGCTTCAGAAGCAGGCCCGAATTTTTTCAGGCGGTCGCACCGCTCAACGAGCGCCACACCGTCCGGCCCTTGCTGGCCTTGTCGAGGTCGGCCAGCACGCCTTCGTGGGCCTGGGCTTCCTGCTCGTTGGCCTGCAGTACCGGCAGATCGAACTGGCGCAGATCGAGCACCTCCGCCGCTCCGGCTTCGCCAGGCGCATCGCCGCTGTCGATGAGCAGTGCGTCCTGGCCGCGGGTCATGTTGATGTAGACATCGGCCAGCAGCTCGGCGTCCAGCAAGGCGCCGTGCAGCGTGCGGCTGGAGTTGTCCACGCCCAGGCGGTCGCACAAGGCGTCCAGACCGTTGCGCTTGCCGGGGAACATCTCCTTGGCCATCACCAGGCTGTCGGTGACGCCGGCCACCACGCTGGTGATGGGCGGACGGCCCAGGCGCTCCATCTCCTTGTTCAGGAAGGCAATGTCGAACGGCGCGTTGTGGATGATGAGTTCGGCGCCGCGCAGGTACTCGATCAGCTCGTCGGCGATGGCGGCGAACTTGGGCTTGTCGCGCAGGAACTCGTTGCTGATGCCGTGCACCTTGAGCGCGTCCTCGTGGCTGTCGCGCTCCGGGTTGACATAGTGGTGCAGGTTGTTGCCGGTGAGCTTGCGGTTGAGCAGCTCGACGCAGCCGATCTCGATGATGCGGTCGCCGCTGTCGGCCGACAGGCCGGTGGTCTCGGTGTCGAGAACGATCTGGCGCATGGGATCAGTGGTTCTCTTTGGCGTGGTTGATCGTGTACTTGGGAATCTCGATCGTCACGTCCTTCTGGGCCAGGATGGCCTGGCAGCTCAGGCGCGAGTTGGGCTCCAGGCCCCAGGCGCGGTCGAGCAGGTCGTCTTCGGTCTCGTCGGCCTCGTTCAGGCTGGCAAACCCTTCGCGCACCACCACGTGGCAGGTGGTGCAGGCACAGCTCATGTCGCAGGCGTGCTCGATGTTCACACCGTTGTCCAGCAGCGCCTCGCAAATGGAGGTGCCGGCGGGCGCGGAGATGGTCTTGCCTTCGGGGGCGTATTCGGCGTGGGGCAGGATCTTGATCGTGGGCATGGTGTTCAGACTTCTTCGAGTTTCTTGCCGGCCAGGGCCTGCTGGATGCCACGGTTCATGCGCTGGGCGGCGAAGGCTTCGGTGCCTTTGGCCAGCGCCTCGGTGGCGGCTTCCACCACGGCGGCGTCTTCGCTGCCGATGGCGGTCTGCAGGGCGGTCACGAGGCCGTCGATGGTGGCGCGTTCTTCGGGGGTCAGCAGGTCGGCATCGGCCGCCAGGGCCGAGCGGATGGCCACCAGCATGCGGTCGGCGTCCACCCGGGCTTCGACCAGGGCGCGGGCCTGCATGTCCTGCTGGGCGGTGGCAAAGCCTTCCTGCAGCATGGCGGCGATCTGCTCGTCGCTCAGCCCGTAGGCGGGCTTGACGTCGATGCGCGCCTCCACGCCGCTGCCCTGCTCCCTGGCGGTGACCGACAGCAGGCCATCGGCGTCCACCGTGAAGGTGACCCGGATGCGCGCCGCGCCGGCCGCCATGGGCGGGATGCCGCGCAGCGTGAAGCGGGCCAGGCTGCGGCAGTCGGCCACCAGATCGCGTTCGCCCTGCACCACATGCAGCGACAAGGCGGTCTGACCGTCCTGGTAGGTGGTGAAGTCCTGCGCCAGCGCGGCGGGGATGGGGGTGTTGCGCGGCACGATGCGCTCGACCAGGCCACCCATGGTCTCGATGCCCAGCGACAGCGGGATCACATCGAGCAGCAGCAGGTCGCCGTCGCGGCTGTTGCCGGCCAGGGCATTGGCCTGGATGGCGGCGCCCAGCGCCACCACCTCGTCGGGGTTGAGGTTGATCAGCGGCTCGCGGCCGAAAAACTCGCCCACGGTGCGGCGGATCACCGGCATGCGGGTGGAGCCGCCGACCATGACCACGCCTTGCACTTCATCGCGGGTGATGCTGGCATCGCGCAGCACCTTGCGCACCGCGGCCATGGTGCGGTCGGTGAGCGCGCGGGTGCAGGCATCGAAATCGGCGCGGGTGACATCGCGTTCAACAAGCTGACCGCCCACTGGGGCGACAAAGCGCACCGAATCCGAATCGGTCAGGGCTTCTTTCACGCGGCGGGCCTCGCGGTGGAGCCCGGCGCGCTCGGACGCGTCGTCCGGCAGGGCCAGACCGGCTTGCGCCAGCACCCAGCCGGCCAGGGCCTGGTCGTAGTCGTCGCCGCCCAGAGCGGAGTCACCCCCGGTGGCCATGACCTCGAACACGCCGCGGGTCAGGCGCAGGATGGAAATGTCGAAGGTGCCGCCGCCGAGGTCGTAGATGGCATAGACGCCCTCGGAACCGTTGTCCAGCCCGTAGGCAATGGCGGCAGCGGTAGGCTCGTTGATCAGGCGCAGCACGTTGATGCCGGCGAGCTGCGCGGCGTCCTTGGTGGCCTGGCGCTGGGCGTCGTCAAAGTACGCCGGCACGGTGATGACGGCGCCATGCAGGTCGTCGTTGAAGCTGTCTTCGGCACGGAAGCGCAGCGTGGCCAGGATCTCGGCGCTCACCTCCATGGGGGTCTTGCGGCCAGCCACGGTCTCGACCACGGCCATGCCGTTGTCGTCCACCACGCTGTACGAGAGCTTGTCGACATCCCCGACCTGTTCACGCCGGCGGCCCATGAGCCGCTTGACCGAGCTGATGGTGTTGGCGGGGTCCTGCACCTGCGCGGCCAGGGCATCGAAGCCGATCTGCCGGCCCGAGCCGCCCTGGGCCGGGTCGAGGTAACGCACCACGCTGGGCAGGATGACCCGACCGTCTTCGGCCGGCAGGCACTCGGCCACGCCGTGCCGCACCGAGGCCACCAGCGAATGGGTGGTGCCCAGGTCGATGCCCACCGCCACGCGCCGCTGGTGCGGGTCGAGCGACTGGCCGGGTTCGGAAATCTGCAGAAGCGCCATGGGGGAAATGTCCTACCGGGGAAATCGCCTATTGTCCCTGCTGATCGAGCCGGAGCTCGACATCGCGGGCAAAGCGCTCAACGA
Source organism: Comamonadaceae bacterium (assembly GCA_013823485.1). Taxonomy (GTDB): domain Bacteria; phylum Pseudomonadota; class Gammaproteobacteria; order Burkholderiales; family Burkholderiaceae_C; genus Hydrogenophaga. The sequence continues at coordinate 132 of PNMF01000093.1, read as the reverse complement.
ACATGAGGGCTCTGACTTGACGGGCCAGCGCCGGGTAGTCGCGCTGCTCGTCGGCCGTGACACGCAGCGCCTCCACCATGCGGCGGCGGGCGGCGGCCACCTCGTCGGCCAGCTGTTCCAGCGCGGCCAGGC
>PNMF01000092.1 GCA_013823485.1 Comamonadaceae bacterium | reverse complement strand
AGGCGCGGGATCAGGTAGTACATGGAGCCCATGGTCACCAGGCCGACCCAGCCCAGCGCGCCGCTGTGCACGTGGCCGATGGTCCAGTCGGTGTAATGGCTCAAGGCATTGACCGTCTTGATGGACATCATCGGGCCCTCGAAGGTGCTCATGCCGTAGAACGACAGCGAGACGATCAGGAAGCGCAGGATCGGGTCGTCGCGCAGCTTGTGCCAGGCACCGCTGAGGGTCATGATGCCGTTGATCATGCCGCCCCAGCTCGGGGCCAGCAGGATGAGCGAGAACGCCATGCCGACCGACTGGGTCCAGTCCGGCAGCGCGGTGTAGTGCAGGTGGTGCGGGCCGGCCCACATGTAGGTGAAGATCAGGGCCCAGAAGTGCACGATCGACAGCCGATACGAGTACACCGGGCGCTCGGCCTGCTTGGGGATGAAGTAATACATCATCCCCAGGAAGCCGGCGGTGAGGAAGAAGCCCACCGCGTTGTGGCCGTACCACCACTGCACCATCGCGTCCTGCACACCGGCATAGGCCGAGTAGCTCTTGAACAGGTCCACCGGCACCGCCGCGCTGTTGACCAGGTGCAGCACCGCCACCGCCAGGATGAAGGCGCCGAAGAACCAGTTGGCCACATAGATGTGGCGCACCTTGCGCATGCCCACGGTGCCGAAGAACACCACCGCATACGACACCCACACCAGCGTGATCAGCACATCGATCGGCCACTCCAGCTCGGCGTATTCCTTGCCGGAGGTCAGGCCCAGCGGCAGCGTGATGGCCGCCAGCACGATGACCGCCTGCCAGCCCCAGAAGGTGAAGGCCGCCAGCGGCCCGGCGAACAGCCGGGTGTGGCAGGTGCGCTGCACCACGTAGTAGCTGGCCGCAAACAGCCCGCAGCCGCCGAAGGCGAAGATGACCGCGTTGGTGTGCAGCGGACGCAGCCGGCCGTAGGTCAGCCATTCGATGCCGAAGTTCAGGGCGGGCCAGGTGAGCTGCGCGGCGATGATCACGCCGACCAGCATCCCGACCACGCCCCAGACCACGGTCATGAGGGCGAACTGCCTCACCACCTTGTCGTTGTAGACCGCGGATGCGGCCGATGGGCTTGCGGACATGGGAAAACTCCTCTCTCTGTGTTGTCGCTAGTGTCTTCAGAGCGACGCCTGGCCGGCTTGACTTAGGTCAAGCCGCGTGCAGGCGCCGCCGGCAAAAGTTCAGTCGTTGCGCAGGATGCGTTCGCCCTCGCGCTCGATGTTGTCGAACTGGCCACCCTGCAGGGCCCACCAGAACAGGGCGATGACGCCGAACACCACCAGGATGGACAGCGGGATGAGCAGGTACAGGATGTCCATGGGAACTCCGTTGAAGGTCAGGGCCGGGAGAGCCGCAGCGCATTGCCGATGACCAGCAGCGAGCTGGCCGCCATGCCCACGCCGGCCAGCCAGGGCGGCATCCAGCCCACCAGCGCCAGCGGCACACAGACCGCGTTGTAGAGCGCCGCCCACACCAGGTTCTGGCGCACGGTGCGCAAGGTGGCGCGGGCCAGCACCAGCGTGTGCACCACGTCCATGAGCTGGCCGCTCTGGATCACATAGTCGGACTGCGCCTGGGCCAGCGGCGCGGCATGGCCGAGCGCGAACGAGGTGTCGGCCCGGGCCAGCACCGGGCCGTCGTTCAGGCCGTCGCCCACCATGGCAATGCGGTGCCCGGCGCGCTGCCAGCCACCCAGTTCGTCGAGCTTGCGCTCGGGCGTGGCCTGGGCCACCACCCGATCGATCCCGAGCCGGCCCGCCACCTGCCGCGCCGCCGCCTGCCGGTCGCCCGAGAGCAGCCAGCACCGCACGCCCAGGGCCTGAAGCGCCTGCACCGCCGCCCGGGCGTCGTCGCGCAGCACCTCGGAGAGCACCAGCGTGGCCAGCCAGCCGTGGTCGTCGGCCAGCCAGACGCGTGGGGCCTCGGGCGGCTGGCCGTCGTCCTGCGCCACGGTGCCCGCCAGGGCGAAGGCGGCCGAGCCGAGCCGCAGGGTGCGGCCGTCGGGGGTGCGGGCCTGCATGCCCCGGCCGGCCTGCTCGGTGCGGTCGACCAGCGCCGGCAAGGGCCCGGCCGACGCCAGGGCATCGGCCTCGCGGGCACTCACCACGGCGCGCGATGCGGGGTGCAGCGACCCTTGCGCCAGCGCCGCCGCCAGGTTCAGCGTTGCGCTGCGGTCGGCCCCCGGGCGCACCACCAGCGCCTGCAGGCCGAGCCGGTCCAGCGTGAGCGTGCCGGTCTTGTCGAAGACCACGGTGTCGATGCCGGCCAGGGTCTCGAAGGCCTGCAGCCGGCGCACCAGCACGCCACCCCGGGCCAGCCGGCCGGCAGCGGCCAGCATGGCGGCCGGCGTGGCCAGCGACAGGGCGCAGGGGCAGGTCACGATCAGCACCGCCACCGCCACGCCCAGCGCCCGTGCCGGCTCCACCTGCCACCAGGCCAGCCCGGCCATGGCGGCGGCCAGCAGCACCAGCACCAGGAAGGGCGCAGCGATGCGGTCGGCCAGCAAGGCCAGCCGGGGTTTTTCGGTCGAGGCCTGCTCCATCAGCCGCACGATCTGGCCAAAGCGCGTGTCCTGGCCCAGCCCGCTAAGCCGCAGGCGCACCGGCCCGCCGAGGTTGAAGCTGCCGGCCACCAGCGATTCGCCCGCCGTGCGCTCAACCGGCCGCGATTCGCCGGTCAGCAGGGCTTCATCGACGGTGGCGCGTTCGCTCAGCAGCACGCCGTCGCCCGGGAAGGCCTGCCCGGCCGGCAGCAGCACCACATCGCCCACGGCCAGCCGCCGCACCGACACCCGCTCCAGGCGACCGTCGGCCAGCTCGCGCTCGCAGGTCTCGGGCAGGCGGTTCATGAGCGCGTCCAGCGCGCCGGCGGTGCGGTCGCGGGCCTTGAATTCGAGGTACCGGCCGCCCAGCAGGAAGAACACGAACATGGTGAGCGAGTCGAACCACACCTCGTGGCCCCAGGGGCCGGTGGGGTCGAAGGTGGCGGCGCTGCTGGCCAGGAACGTGACCAGGATGCCGATGGACACCGGTGTGTCCATGCCCACACGCCCACGCTTCAGGTCGGACCAGGCGCTGCGGAAGAACGGGCCGCTGGCAAAAAACACCACCGGCAGGCTCAGCACCCAGCTGGCCCAGCGGAGCAGCTGGTCGATGTCGGCCGGTATGTCCCCCGGCGCGGCGACGTACGCAGGCCATGCGTACATCATCACCTGCATCATGCAGAAACCGGCCACGAACAAGCGCCACAGGGCCTGGCGGGTTTCCTTCAGTCGCTGGTCGACCGACAGCGCCTGCGCCATGGGCAGCAAGCGGTAACCGGCCTCGCCGACCGTGCGCGCCAGACGGGACAGCTGCGTGGCGCCCGGGTCCCAGCGCAGCACCAGCCGCCGCGTGGCCGCGTGCACCCGGGCCTCCAGCACGCCCGGCAGCGGCGCCAGGGCCGACTCCACCGTGTCGGCGCAGGCCGCGCAGTACATGCCCTGCACCATCAGCACCGACTCGCAGGCCGTCTCGCCCGGCTCGGCGGGCCGCGTGAAGGCCTGCTGCTCGGCCGGGTCGTCGAGCACCAGGAAATCGTCGGTCACGGTGAGCGGTCCCCGGTGTTCCGGCGCCCACAGGGTGGAAGTCATGGGCGCAGCTTAAGGCGGCCGATCTGCGGCCGGCTTGATGCAGGTCAAGCCATCCGCACGCCACAGCGCTACGCTGACCGGACACCAACACAGGAGCAGACATGTACCGACGCATTCTGGTGGCCACCGACGGCTCCAAACTCTCCCAGAAGGCCGTCCAGCACGCCCTGGACCTGGCCGACATCACCGGCGCCGGCGTGGTGGCGCTCAAGGTGGTGCCGCGCTACCCGCAGTCGTACTTCGAGGGCGGCGTGGCCCTGGCCGCAGCCGAGGTGGCCCGGATCGAACAGCAATGGCAGACCGAGGCCCAGGACGCGGTGAACGCGGTGCAGTCGGCGGGCCAGCTGCGCGGCATCAAGGTCAAGCCGGTCACGGCCCGGGCCGACCTGGTGTCGGAGGCCATCATCGCCACCGCCAAACGCCAGAAGTGCGACCTGATCGTCATGGCCTCGCACGGCCGGCGCGGCATCAAGCGACTGCTGCTGGGCAGCGAGACCCAGCAGGTGCTGACCCACGCCAATATCCCGGTGCTGGTGCTGCGCTGAGCGGCGGGCGCAGAATGCGCCCCGCATGTCTGCACCGCACCCCCGCTCCCCTTCCACCCCGGGTGGCCGCTTCCTGAGCGGCTCCACGCTGGGGCATGTCACCTCCATGACGGCCGCCGGCTCGGTCGGGCTGCTGGCCCTGTTCGCGGTGGACGTGCTCAACCTGTTCTACATCGCCCGGCTGGGCCGGCCGGAGCTCACGGCGGCCGCCGGCTACGCGGCCACGCTGCTGTTCTTCCTGACCTCGCTGTCCATCGGCCTGGCCATTGCGGCCACCGCCCTCACCTCACGGGCGCTGGGCGCCGGAGAGACATCGCAGGCGCGGCAGATGGCCGGCGCCTCGCTGGGCTACATGGCGCTGTCGATGGCGGTCTGCGCCCTGCTCATGGCGCCGGCGGTGCCCTGGATGCTGCAGGCCCTGGGTGCCCAGGGCGAAGCGGCGCGGGCGGCCGAGCGCTTCATGTGGATCGTGCTGCCCTCGGCCCCGCTGCTGGGCCTGGCCATGGGCCTGGGCGCCCTGCTGCGCGCCGCCGGCGATGCCCGCCGGGCCATGGGCGTGACCCTGTGCGGGGCCGTGGTGGTGGCCTGCCTGGACCCGCTGTTCATCCTGACGCTGGGCTGGGGCCTGGACGGCGCCGCCGTGGTCACGCTGCTGGCCCGGGGTGCCATGGTGGTGTTCGGCCTGCACGCGCTGGTGCGCCGCCACCACCTCTGGGCCTGGCCGACGCGCCAGACACTGCAGCAGCACTGGAAACCGTACATGGCCATCGGGCTGCCGGCGGTGCTGACGCAGCTCGCCACCCCGGTGGGCAATGCCATGGTGACCGCCGTCATGGCGCCGTTCGGCGATGCGGCGGTGGCGGCCTGGGCGGTCATCGTGCGCATCATCCCGATGGCCTTCGTGGCGCTGTTCGCGCTGTCGGGCGCGGTCGGCCCGATCATGGGACAGAACCTGGGCGCGCAGCGGCACGACCGCCTGCGCAGCACGCTGGACGACAGCCTCAAGCTGGTGGTGGTGTATGTGCTGGCGGTGTGGCTGCTGCTGGCGCTGGGCCGGGGCTGGATCGCAGCGGCTTTCGGGGCCACCGGGCAGGCCGCCGAGCTGATCGAGTTCTTCTGCCTGTTCGTGGCCGGCAGCTACCTGTTCAACGGCGCGCTGTTCGTGGCCAACGCGGCCTTCAACAACCTGGGCTTCGCCTTCTATTCCACCGCGCTGAACTGGGGCCGGGCCACGCTGGGCGTGGCCCCGTTCATTGCGCTCGGTGGCCAGTGGCACGGTGCACTGGGGGTGCTGGCCGGCTACGGCCTGGGCGTGGTCGGCTTCGGCGTGGCCGGCATGTGGCTGTGCCGGCGGGTGATCCACCGGCTGGAGGTCCAGGCCAGCTGACCAGCCTCAGGCGAACAGGCCCTTGTGCTGGTCGCGCAGCAGGTTCTTCTGCACCTTGCCCATGGTGTTGCGCGGCAGCTCGGGCACCACGAAACAGCGCTTGGGGATCTTGTAGTTGGCCAGCCGGGCCTTGAGCGCATTGATGAGCGCCTGCGGGTCGGGCTCGGTGCCGGGGCGGGCAATGACCACCGCCACTCCCACCTCGCCGAAGTCCGGGTGCGGCACACCCACCACCGCGCTCTCGGCCACGCCAGGCATCTGGTTGAGCTCGCTCTCGACCTCGGCCGGGTAGACGTTGTAGCCCCCGGAAATGATCAGGTCCTTGCTGCGGCCGACGATGGTCACATAACCGCGCCCGTCGACCTTGCCCACATCGCCGGTCTTGAAGAAACCGTCGCTGGTGAACTCCTCGGCGGTCTTCTCGGGCATGCGCCAGTAGCCGCTGAACACGTTGGGGCCCCTCACCTGGATGCCGCCGATCTCGCCGGTTTCCACCGGGCGGCCGGCATCGTCCACCACGCGCAGCTGCACGCCCGGCAGCGGGAAGCCCACGGTGCCGCCGCGCCGCTCGGTCTGGCCGGGGTGGCGCGGGTCCGCACCGTAGGGGTTGGAGGTGAGCATGATGGTCTCGCTCATGCCGTAGCGCTCCAGGATGGTCTGGCCGGTGCGTTCCTGCCAGGCCTGGAAGGTCTCGATCAGCAGCGGCGCCGAGCCCGAGACGAACAGGCGCATGCCGGCCACGGCCTCGCGGGTCAGGCCGGGCTCGGCCAGCAGCCGGGTGTAGAGCGTGGGCACGCCCATGAACACCGTGGCACGCGACATCAGGCCCAGCACCGCCTTCGGCTCGAACTTGTTGAGCCACAGCATGGGACTGCCGTTGATGAGCGCGCCGTGAATGGCCACGAACAGGCCGTGCACATGGAAGATGGGCAGCGCGTGGATCAGCACGTCATCGGGCTTCCAGCCCCAGTAGTCGCGCAGCACGCGGGCATTGCTCAGCATGTTGCCGTGCGACAGCATGGCGCCCTTGCTGCGGCCGGTGGTGCCGCTGGTGTAGATGATGACGCCCAGTTCGTCGGCGGCGCAGGTGGCCGGGGTGTGCACATCGCTGTGGTGGGCCGCGCGCTCCAGCAGGCTGCCGGTGCGGTCGTCGCCCAGGGTGAACACATGGCGGGTGCCGGCCTGGAAGGCGATCTTGGACACCCAGCCGAAGTTGGCCGGGCTGCAGACCACCATGGCCGGCTCGGCATTGCCCACGAAGTACTCGATCTCGCCGGCCTGGTAGGCGGTGTTGAGCGGCAGGAAGACATGGCCGGCGCGCAGCGTGGCCAGGTACAGGATGAGCGCCTCGACCGACTTCTCCACCTGCACCGCAATGCGCGAGCGCGGCGGCAGGTTCAGCGAGTCGATCAGGTTGGCCACCATGGCGGTGGCGCGGTCGAGGTCGCGCCAGGAGTAACGCAGGCCGGACTGGGCACCGCCCACGGTTTCCACCGCAGTGGCGTCGAGATCGGCCGGGAAGGCGTCGCGCAGGGCGACAAACAGGTTGTGGTTGCTCATGGCAGGCGGTGGTGGAGCGGAGAAGGATCAGCCCGCCCCGAAAACCGGGGCGCGCTTGTGGAGGAATGCGGTGATGCCCTCGCGGTGTTCGGGGCTGTCGGCGTAATCGTAGGCCCGGGCCAGCAGCGCGGCACCGGGCGGCGGGGGCAGCAGGGCGCGCAGGGTCTGCTTGTTGAGGTGGGCCGCCTGCGGGGCCAGCAAGGCGATGCGGCTGGCCCGGGTGGTGGCTTCGGCCTGCACCGAGGCGTCGTCGACCACGGCGTTCAGGAAGCCGCGCTGCAGCAGGGTGGGAGCGTCCAGCACGGCGGCCTCCAGCAGCATTTCGCGGGCGGTGGCCAGACCGGCCTCGCGCGCCACCAGCTGGGCTTCGCGCGGGGCCATGGGGAAACCCAGGCGGGCAATCGGTGCGCCGAAGCGGGCCGCTGCGCCGGCCACGCGGATGTCGCAGCAGCTGGCGATCTCCATGCCGGCGCCCATGCAGTTGCCCTCGATGGCGGCCACCACCGGCAGGTCACAGTCGAGCATGGCCGAGAGGCCGCCCCAGACATCGTCCTCGTGGAAGTCGCGCAGGCCCTGCGGCTCGAAGCGGAAGTCCGGGTATTCGGCGATGTCGCCGCCGGCACAGAAGTGCCCGCCCTCCCCGGCCACCACCACGGCGCGCACGGCCGCCAGCTCCGCCGCGCCCGACTGCAGGCGCCGGAAGATGCCGGCCAGCTCGCGCCACATGGCGCGCGACATGGCATTGAGCCGGCCGGGGTGGCACAGCGTCACGCGGGCCAGTGCCCCTTCGCAACCGAAGCGGATGTGGCCCACGCCCGTCATCAGTCGAGCTTGGCGCCGGAGGCCTTGACCACCTGGGCCCACTTGCGGATCTCGCCCTTGACGAAGCTGTCGAAGGCGTTGCCGCTGAGGTCGGGGAATTCGGCGCCCTGGTTGGCCCACACGGCCTTGGCCTCGTCGGTGCTGGCCGCCTTGCGGATCTCGTCGATGGCAGCCTTCTGGGCATCGGCCGGCGTGCCCTTGGGGGCCCACACGCCGTACCAGGTGGTGACGTTGTAGTCGGGCAGGCCGAGTTCGGCGGCGCAGGGCACATCGGGGAAGGCCGGGTTGCGCTTGGCACCGGCGACCATCAGCGCCTTGATGCGGCCGCCCTTGATGTGGGCTGCCGACGACCCCAGGCCGTCGAACATCATGTCGACGTTGCCGGCAATCAGGTCGTTCAGGGCCGGGCCTGCGCCACGGTACGGAATGTGGGTGATGAAGGTCTTGGTCTGCTGCTTGAACAGCTCGCCGGCCAGGTGGTGCGAGGTGCCGCCGCCGGCCGAGCCGTAGTTGAGCTTGCCGGGGTTGGCCTTGACCTGCTTGAGGAAGTCCTGGAAGTTGCCGGACACCCGCTTCGGGTTCACCACCAGCACCTGCGGCACGCTGGCCACCAGGATCAGGGGGATCAGGTCTTTCTCGATGTCGTAGTCGAGCCGGGGGTACATGGCCGGCGCGATGGAGTGGTGCACCGCACCCATGAACAGGGTGTAGCCGTCGGGCTGGGCCTTGGCCGCAATGCTGGCGCCCAGCGTGCCGCCGGCGCCGCCGCGGTTGTCGATCACCAGCGACTTGCCCGAGATGCGGGTGAAGGCCGCCGACAGCGGCCGCGCGAAGGCATCGGTGCCCCCGCCGGCCGGGAACGGCACGATCATGGTCACCGGCTTGGTCGGCCAGCCGGCCTGGGCGTAGGCGCCCACATGGTGAAGGGCCGTGCCGGCCAGTGCGGCACCCAGCAGGTGACGGCGTTGCAGCGATGCTTTCATGTGTTGTCTCCGGGTCATGTGGTTGTGGGCGGTGGTTGTGGGCGGGAAAAGACTCAAAGGTACAGGTCTTCGACGCCGCCGGACATCGGTACTTTTCCGGCTGCCAGCTGGTTCCGGTGGCGGTCCAGGCGCTTGAGGTCGTAGAGGTAGTTCACCATCAGGCCGTACGACTGCTTGACGCCTTTGGCCGAGGGGTCGGCGCCCCAGTTCAGGCGCTCGACCCGGGCACCGTTGCCGAGGTGGAAACGGGCCACCGGGTCCAGCGGCTTGCCGTCGACCAGCTCCTGCGTCAGGTAGCGGGCGGCCCAGCCCAGCAGGGCCCGGCGCGGCGTGTCGTGTTCGCCCAGTTCGTGCCAGCGCTCCCAGGCGGCCAGCAGGTCGGCCGGCGCGTTGCGCTGCAGCCAGGGCCGCAGACCGGGTATGGGTGACAGGGTGGCAAACACCTTGAGGCGCGGAAACTCGGCCTTCAGCGTCTCCACCACATGCTTGATGAGCGAGTCGCCGAAGCTCACGCCGCGCAGCCCGGTCTGGGTGTTGCTGATGGAATAGAAGATGGCGGTGGTGGCCCGGGTCAGGTCGTCGGGGGCGGCGGCTTCGTCCAGCAACGGCGTGATGCTCTCGGCGATGTGGTTCATCAGCGCCACTTCGACGAAGATCAGCGGCTCGCCCGGCAGCCGCGGGTGGAAGAAGCCGTAGCAGCGGCGGTCGCTGTCGAGCCGGTTCTTCACGTCGGCCCAGCTGCGGATGTCGTGCACCGCCTCGTACTTGATCAGCTTCTCCACCAGCGAGGCCGGCGAATCCCAGCTGATGCGGCGCAGCTCCAGGAAGCCGACATCGAACCAGGTGGAGAACATGTATTCCATCTCCACGTCCAGCGCCTGCAGCGAGGGCTCCGCCTTGAGGTGCGGCTGGAGCTCGGCCCGCAGATCGACCAGGAAACGGATGCCGTCCGGGTGCGCGCTGATGCGCTGCAGCACCCGCCGCCGGGGCGAGACGGTGGCACGGCGAAAGCGCACCTCGGCGGCAGCTTCGTCGGGCGTGCCGGCGGCGGCGGCCAGATCGGCCTGGGCCTTGCGGACCTTGTCGGGGTCGGCCTTGAACAGCTCGGACAGCAGGCGCCAGACATCGCGCCGCTCGGCGGCTTCTGCCCGGGTGTACCAGTCCATCAGCACCTGGGCGCGGCGGCCGCCCTCCACCTCGCTGACCATCGGGTCGACCACCCCCTGGATGTCCTCCATGCGCTGGCGCAGGGCACGCGGCGACAGCGCTTCGTCGCCCTGCCGCAGCCGGGCCTTGATGCGCTCGGCCACGCTGCGGTGGGCCGGCGCGGCCGGTCGCAGCTTGTTCACACGCTCGTTGATCCAGGTCGATGCGTTCATGCCGAAATCCTCGAAGTGCGTTGGCGGGCCAGCTCGCGCAGCGCCTCGCGCTGGCGGACCAGATGGGTTCGCATGGCGGCCTCGGCACCTTCGGCGTCGCGGGCCTTGAGCGCCGCGAACACCGCCATGTGCTCGGCCAGGCTCTGGGCCAGCCGGCCAGGCGCGTGCAGCTGCTGCAGCCGGGCCAGCCGCAGGATCTTGCGCAGGTCGCCGATCACCTGGGCCAGCCAGCGGTTGTCGGCCAGGGTGATGATGGCTTCGTGAATGCTGTGGTTGGTCTCGTAGTAGTCGCTGATGCGGCGGGCCTGGGCGTGGCGGTTCAGGCGCTGGTGCAGCACCTCGAGGGCCGCCAGGTCGGCGTCGCTGGCGTTGCGGGCGGCCTCGAAGGCGCAGCGCCCTTCCAGCAGCGCGATGACCGGGAAGATCTCGTCCAGGTCGCGCTCGGTGATCTGGTTGACGAAGCAGCCCCGCCGGGGCTCGTGGCGCAGCAGACCCTCGGCCGTGAGCACCTTCAGCGCCTCGCGCAGGGGGGTGCGCGAAATGCCCAGCTGTTCGCACAGGGCGGGCTCGTCGATGAAGCTGCCCGGCGTCAGGCTGCCGCCAAAGATCAGCTCCCGCAGCCGGTCGGCCACGTCATCGTGCAGGGAGCTGGGAACCACGCGCATGGTCGGATGGAGGGCAGGAAGTTCTGAAAATTATCGGTAATTACGCGTAATGCTAATCAGCCGACGCAAAAAAAGGGCAGGTGGTTACCCTGCCCTTTCGCTCCCGGCAATGGGCCTCAACGCGGGCGGGGGCGGCTGGTCCAGGCCAGCACCAGGCCCGCCACGATCATGGGAATGCACAGCCACTGCCCCATGCTCATGCCCAGCGAGAGCAGGCCCAGGTGGGCGTCCGGCTCGCGGAAGAACTCGGCCACGAAGCGGAACACCCCGTAGCCCAACAGGAACATGGCCGACACCTGCCCGGTGGCGCGCGGCTTGCGGGCGTAAAGCCACAGCAGCACGAACAGCAGCAGCCCTTCGAGCAGGAACTGGTAGACCTGCGAAGGATGGCGCGGCAGATCGCCCGCCCCCCGGAACACCATGCCCCAGGGCAGCGACGGGTCGGCCACCCGGCCCCACAGTTCGCCGTTGAGGAAGTTGCCGGC
>PNMF01000091.1 GCA_013823485.1 Comamonadaceae bacterium | reverse complement strand
CGAGCCCAAGTTCGGCAGCGACGCCACGCTGGCCCTGTCGGTCTACATGGGCGTGAACGCCAAGTCGGCCGAGTCCATCGTGCCCGCCATCAAGCGCTGACCGGAGAACCGACATGACCCGACACCACCGTTACGCCGCCGTGGCCCTAGTGGCCACCACCGTGCTGCTGGCCTCCTGCAGTTCTGCACCCGCGCCGGCCGAAATCGAGAAAGCCTCGGCCGACATGCTGCGCAACTCGTTCCAGGCCCGCGGCATCGCCACGCTGGACCGGCTCGACCAGGACCAGGCCAACGCCGCCTGCGCCACTGCCGAGATCGACGGCAAGCCGCTGGACGAGAAGCTGTCCAAGGCCATCGAAGACGCCAACATGAAGACGGTCAAGTGGCCGTCCGACGGCAAGTTCCTGGGCGACTGGAAAGAAGGCGAGCGCATTGCGCAGAGCGGCCGTGGCCTGACCTGGACCGACAAGGCCGGCGACGCCAACGGCGGCAATTGCTACAACTGCCACCAGATCAGCAAGGAAGAAATCTCCTTCGGCACCCTGGGCCCGAGCCTGTATCAGTACGGCAAGCTGCGCGGCGTCACCGACCCGAACAGCCCGGCCGCCAAGCCGATGCTGGAGTACACCTGGGGCAAGCTGTGGAACGCCCGTGCCTACAACGCCTGCTCCCAGATGCCGCGGGTGGGCCACAAGGGCATCCTCAACGAGACCCAGCTGCGCCACGTCATGGCACTGCTGCTCGACCCCGCATCGCCGGTCAACAAGTGACCCGCGAGCCCCGGGCGGGCAGCCGCCCCGGGGCTTTTTTGTGTCTTGAATATCAGCCATCAATTGAGAAGGCATACACATGAGCTTCAGCCGTCGTGAATTTCTGCAGGTGCTGGCCGTCGCCAGCGCCACCGGCATGGCCCTGGACCACCGCGACGTGCTGGCGGCCGCCCCCGGTGCCGGCGAGAAGCTGTACGACGTGCCCGCATTCGGCAATGTGAGCTTCCTGCACTTCACCGACTGCCACGCACAGCTCACCCCCATCCACTTCCGCGAGCCCAGCGTGAACCTGGGTGTCGCCGAGGCGGTGGGTCGACCGCCGCACCTGGTGGGCGAGAAGCTGCTCAAGCACTTCGGCATCCGCCCCGGCACCGCCAGCGCCCACGCCTTCAGCTACCTCGACTTCCCGCAGGCGGCGCGCACCTACGGCAAGGTCGGCGGCTTTGCCCACCTGGCCACCCTGGTCAAACAGATGCGCGCCAGCCGCCCGCACGCCTTGCTGCTCGATGGCGGCGACACCTGGCAGGGCTCGGCCACCTCGCTGTGGACCAACGCCCAGGACATGGTCGACGCCTGCAAGAAGCTGGGTGTGGACATGATGACCTCGCACTGGGAGCACACCTTTGGCGCGAAGCGGGTGCAGGAAATCGTCGAGAAGGATCTCAAGGGCCACATCGAATTCCTGGCCCAGAACATCAAGACCACCGACTTTGAAGACCTGGTGTTCAAGCCCTACGCGATGCGCGAGATGAACGGCGTGAAGGTGGCGGTCATCGGCCAGGCCTTCCCCTACACCCCCATCGCCAACCCGCGTTACATGGTGCCCGACTGGACCTTCGGCATCCAGGACGAGCACATGCAGAAGATGGTCGACCAGGCCCGTGCCGAAGGCGCCCAGGTGGTCGTGGTGCTGTCGCACAACGGCATGGACGTGGACATCAAGATGGCGTCGCGCGTGCGCGGCGTGGACGCCATTCTGGGCGGCCACACCCACGACGGCATGCCCGCACCGGTGATCGTGCGCAACGGTGGCGGCCAGACCCTGGTCACCAACGCCGGCTCCAACAGCAAGTTCCTGGGCGTGCTCGATTTCGACGTGCGTGGCGGTCGGGTGCAGGGCTTCCTGTACCGGTTGCTGCCGGTGTTCAGCAACCTGCTCAAGGCCGATGCCGAGATGCAGGCCCTCATCGATGGCGTCCGTGCCCCGTTCAAGGCGCGCCTGGAAGAAAAGCTGGCGGTCACCGAAGACCTGCTCTACCGCCGCGGCAACTTCAACGGCTCCTGGGACCAGGTCATCTGCGATGCCCTGATGCAGAACAAGGGCGCCGAGATCGCGTTTTCCCCGGGGGTTCGCTGGGGCACGTCCCTGCTGCCCGGCGAGGCCATCACCTACGAACGCATGATGGACCAGATGGCCATGACCTATCCCGCCACGACGGTCAATGAATTCAGCGGCGAGCAGATCAAGACCATCCTGGAAGACGTGGCCGACAACCTGTTCAACCCCGACCCTTACTACCAGCAGGGCGGCGACATGGTCCGCATCGGCGGCATGACCTACACCATCCGGCCCAACGCCCCGATGGGCCAGCGCATCCACAACATGATGCTCAAGGGCAAGCCGATCGACGCCGGCAAGAAGTACAAGGTGGCGGGCTGGGCCTCGGTCCAGGAGGGCGTGCAGGGAGAGCCGATCTGGGACGTGGTGGCCGGCTACCTGCGCGACAAGAAAGTGGTCAAGGGCGTGCGCATCAACGCGCCGCGCATCGAAGGCATGCAGGGCAACCCCGGTCTCGCATGAAAAAAAGCCCGCAGGCCTTGTGGGCTGGCGGGCTTCTGGCAGGTGACGGGCCTGCGTGTGACAGGCCGGCCTCGGAGGGTGATCAGAAGGTGTGGATCAGACCGATGGCGTAGATGTCGCGCTGACGCAGCTCGGTGCCGGCCGCGTCCTTGATGTCGCCGCTGGTGATGGCGGCATAGGCCTTGGTGCGCTTGGACAGGGCGTAAGTCATGCCTGCCGAGAAGGCGCTGCCTTTCTCCGCGGTGGCGCCGGTCAGTGTGGTCTTGGCTTTGGCGGTGCTGTAACCCAGCGAGAAGTCCAGAGCATCGACCGGGACGTTCACCCCGATGGAGTAGGTGTCGGACTTGGCCGGGCTGGCCACCTTGTCCTGCTTGGCCTGGTTCCAGCCGCCGGAGATGCGGAAAGCGCCGAAGTTGTAGGCCGCAGCGAGGGTGTTGTACTCGATGCTGCTGTCGACCAGCGCCGCTGTGACGCTCTTGTTTTCCTGGTAGCCGTAGCCCACATCAAGACCGCCGACCTTGTAGCGCAGGTTGAAGGCAGTCCGGTCTGACTTGGCTGGTTTGACGTCCTCGCCGAAACCGTGGCTGGCCCCAAACGTGAAGCCGTTGAAAGAAGGCGACTCGTAGCGGATCTGGTTGTTGGCCCGATCGCCGTAGTCGGCCAGCTGACCCACGCCTGCAACCCCCGGGACCGCGCTGTTGGCGTCAGCGCCCAGGATGGTCTCGGTGGATGCGAGGTGACCCGAGTCCCACAGATTGCTGCTGACCATCAGGTCGCGGATGTCGTCCAAAGAGGTGTCGTGGCGGCCGAGCTTGACGGTACCGAATCCACCTGAGAGACCGACCACGGCGGCGCGGTTGCCCAGCGAAGTGGCGGCAGGTGCGTCAGGCGAAAGGCTGGTCTCGATGATGAACAGCGCGCTGAGGCCGCTGCCCAGGTCTTCGGTGCCCCGGAAACCGACACGGCTGGTGGTGAAGTTGTTCGAGAACATCTGGGTCACGCGGTTCGGACCGACGCCGGCGGTCACCGGGCCTGCCTTGGCGGAGCCGATGGAGGCATCCAGACGGCCATAGACCGTGACCGACGATTGCGCCATTGCGGCGCCCGACAGGGCCAGGGTGGCCACTGCGACGATTTGCTTGCTGTTCATTACCGAGGTTCTCCAGAAGTTGTCATGCCGGTCGGCATGCATGCACCGCAGGCGGAGTGCCGTGCGGCTGGCGCAGTATCAAAACCCCTGAACGGTCATACCTTGGGCGGTACCGTAGGTTCTTCGGTGTCTGCGCAACACCCCCGGCACATGCCGCACCCCATCCGCCGAACGGCCATGAAAAAACCCTCCGGCCTTGCGACCGGAGGGCATCAACAAACCTTGGAGAACCGGTGTTCCGGTTCCGAAAGATCAGAACTCGTGGCGCACGCCCACGGCGTAGATGTCGCGCTGACGCACTTTGGCGCCGGCAGCGTTCTCGATGTCGCCGTTGGTCAGAGCTGCGTACAGGCGGGTGCGCTTGGACAGAGCGTAGGTGACACCAGCGGAGAAGGCATCGCCCTTTTCGAAGGTGGCGCCGGTCTGCTTGGCCTTGGCGGTGCTGTAGCCCAGCGAGAAGTCAAAGGCGTTGACCGGAACGTTCACACCCACGGTGTAGGTGTCGGACTTGCGGGCAGCCTTGTTCTTGACCTGGTTCCAGCCGCCGGAGACGCGGAAGGTGCCGAAGTTGTAGGCAGCGGCCACGGTGTTGTACTCGAGGTTGCTGGCGGCCACGGCGGCGTTCTTGTTCTCCTGGTAGGCGTAGCCCACGTCGAGGTTGCCGGCCTTGTAGCGCAGGTTGAAGGCGGTGATGTCCTGCTTGATCGGAGCAACTTGCTCGTCGAAGGCATAGCTCACGCCGGCCGAGAAACCGCCGAACGAGGGCGACTCGTAACGGATCTGGTTGTTGGCGCGATCGCCGTAGTCGGCCAGCTGGCCCACGCCTGCGGAGGCGGGAACGGCACCGTTGGCGCCAGCGCCGACGATGGTTTCGGTGGAGGCCAGGTGGGTGGAGTCCCACAGGTTGCTACTGACCATCAGGTCACGGATGTCGTCGAACGAGGTGTCGTGACGGCCGAGCTTGATGGTGCCGAAGCCGCCGGACAGGCCGACGAAAGCAGCGCGGTCACCCAGGGTGGTTGCGCTGGGTGCGTCGACGGCAATGTTCGACTCCAGACCGAAGATGGCCTTCAGGCCACCACCCAGGTCTTCCGTACCACGGAAGCCCAGACGGCTGCTGGTCATGTTGCTGTTGAACATCTGGGTGTTGGCACGCAGGGCGGCGCCAGGAGCACCCACCTTGGCAGAACCCACCGATGCGTCCAGACGGCCGTAGACGGTGACGGAAGACTGCGCCATGGCGGCGCCGGAAGAGGCCAGAACGGCCAGAGCAATCAGGCTCTTTTTCATGAGGATGTGACTCCGTGTGGAATGAGGTCAAGACCGGAAGGCCTTCGTCTCCTGCACCACGCAGGGGGACGGGGGGTATTTTCCCCAATCACGATGGACATTTTGTCGTCAGGGAAAAAATAGGCGGGGTTTTCACTCATTTACGACACCTCCCCGGCGTCTCCACCCCTTTCACACAAGTGACACACAACCCGTGTGCTCTATTACCCCATGAACCTGAGCAGCACCATCGAACTGCGCGACCTGCGCATCGAGACCGACATCGGCACTTACGGCCCGGACGACACGGTCCCCGATCACCACTGGCTGGACCTCACGCTGGAGATCCGCCCCGAGCAGGTGCTGATCGATACCGATGGCATGGACCGGGTGTTCGACTACGACCCGCTGGTGGTGGAGATCGATCGACTCGCCGCGGACGGCCACTACGAAACCCAGGAGCGGCTCATGACCCGCATCGTCCAGGCCTGTGCGGCCTGCCCCGATGTCCTCGGTCTGGAGATCGGGCTTCGCAAGACGCCGGTGCGCCAGGGTTCGGGTTCGTTGGGTGTCCGGCTGCGGCTGGACGCTGCAGCACTGGCCCCGTGGCGTGAGCCCATGGCCGGGCTCTGACGCAACGCGCTACTTGTAGCTGGCGCGTCGGTCGGAGAAGCGCCGCACCCGCCGGCGCCAGGCCCGGTAGCTGCCGGGTGCCAGCTCCCGGCGCATCAGCGCCTTTACCTCGTCGGCCGACAGGCCGTGGGCAGCGCGGATCTGATCGAAGCTCACATGGTCGCTCAGCGCCATCTGGATGACTTCACCCAACGCGGCTGCGTCGGGCCGGACCGCAGCAGTCTTCACCTCAGACCAGCAAGGCCAGCGCCCAGCCGGCCAGAGCAATGTGGGCCAGCGTGATCAGCACCGACACGCCGTGCAGCCACTTGAAGCGTGACTTGTCTCCGCGGTCGGTCGCGGCATTGATGGCCGGCATGAGCAGCTGGCGGGTGGGCACCACGGTGATGGCAATCACGCCCATCAGCAGGGCGCTGAGCGTGTCCACGCCGATCAGCAGCACGCCACCCACCACCGCGGTGGTCAGCACAAAAAGATAAAAGTGCGGGAAGGCCGCGCGGATGGTGGACCGGGCCTGCGGCATCGGCAGCGCGGTGAACAGGAAAGCGGCAAAGCCGAACGAGAACAGCGCCATGCCGCCGAACAGCAGGGCCACGGTCAGAACGCTGGCAATCTCGATCATGGGACGAAATCTCGGGAAAGGTCAGACGCGACGGGCCAGCACCACGGCAGCCGCCGAACCGCTGCCCACCACGCGGCACCACAGCTTCAGCGGCCAGGGCGTTTGCCCTGCCAGCGATGCCGCTTCGTCGCGGTGATGGCATTCGTCGGCCTGGCACTGCAGCAGCAATTCCAGCAGGCCCGGCGGCCCGCCGTGCTGGCGGATGTGATCGATCTGCTGCTGGTAGTGGTGGTCCACGAAGGTCTCGACCGCAGCGATGGTGCCGTAGACCGCGCGCGGTCCGGCCAGGGCCGGCAGGGCGCCGGTCAGCCAGCCGGCCAGGCGCCACGGCCCCAGCAGCCGGCTGCGCTGCGCGGGCGGCAACCAGGCCTCGATCAGCCGCAGGTGTTCGGATTCGGTGGCACCGTGGCGCTCGGCGAACGCCAGCAGCTTGGCGTTTCCGCGCCGGCGGGCCACGGCGGCAATGCCCCGGTAGATCTCCACCGCGCCGGTTTCGCCGGCGTGGTCGGACCGCAGCTCCCGGATCAGGTGTTCCGACCAGCCGCTGCCGGCCGTGGGATCGGTCTTGGTCGTGGCCGTGTCGTTGACTGGTTCAAGCCGCCGCGCCAGCGACTGCAAGGCAGGGCGCACCGTCAGGAATCCGTTGTAGGCGCGTTCCAGCAGCCACAACATGCCGGGCCAGCGCGACATCCGGGCCAGCCACCGCCAGCCGGGCAGGCGGTCCCACATGGCGGCGAAAGCGGCTGCGCCTTGCAGCCGGGAGCCGTCAGCCTTCTGCACATGGAAACGGGCCAGCAGGCGCTGTTGCTCGGCCTGCAGGGCCGGGTCGGCCGTCTGGCTGATGTCGACGAAACACAGTGCCGCACCACCCTGCCGCTCGGCCAGGCCCTGCACGTGGGCGATCTCGCGCCGGCACAGCGGGCAGCCGCCGTCGTACAGCACGGTCAGGGTGTCATCGGTGGCGGGGCGTGGGGTGTTCATGCGCGGCGGATGCTAGTGCAAGCGCCGGCCCCGTGCGAGCGTCGGGTTACTGGGGATATTGGCCTGCCCGGGCTTCGGCCACAAAAAAGGGGCAGTCGGTGAAGACTGCCCCTGATGTGGTGGTGCCGGAAAGAGGAATCGAACCCCCGACCTTCTCATTACGAATGAGCTGCTCTACCGACTGAGCTATTCCGGCACAGCCCGAGATTATAGCCAGCGACCCCTGTGCCGGTCGGGGTCGGTCAGGCCTCTGAACCGGGCTCCAGGTGGTAGCGGGTGACGCGTTCGACCTCGTTGCGCGAACCCAGGACCACGCTGACCCGTTCGTGCAGTTTCGAGGGCGCGATGTCCAGGATGCGCTGGCGACCGTTGGTGGCGGCGCCCCCGGCCTGTTCCACCAGCCAGCCCATCGGGTTGGCTTCGTACATCAGGCGCAGCTTGCCGGCCTTCTCGGGTTCGCGCTTGTCCCAGGGGTACATGAAGATGCCGCCGCGGGTGAGGATGCGGTGCACATCGGCCACCATGCTGGCGATCCAGCGCATGTTGAAGTCCTTGCCGCGCGGGCCTTCCTTGCCGGCCAGGCATTCATCCACATAACGCTTCACCGGGGTGTCCCAATGGCGCATGTTGCTCATGTTGATCGCGAATTCCTTGGTGTCCGGCGGGATCTGCACGTTCTCGCGCGTCAGCACGAAGGAACCCTGTTCACGGTCCAGGGTGAACATGGCCACACCGTCGCCCACGGTCAGCACCAGCGTGGTCTGCGGGCCGTACACGCAGTAGCCGGCGGCCACCTGCTGGGCGCCGGGCTGCAGGAAGTCCTGCTCGCTCACGCCGACCGATCCGTCGGGCTTCTTGAGCACGCTGAAGATGGTGCCGATGCTGACGTTCACGTCGATGTTGCTGGAGCCGTCGAGCGGGTCGAACAGCAGCAGGTATTCGCCTTGCGGGTAGCGGTTGGGCACCAGGTAGATGCCTTCCATTTCCTCGCTGGCCATGGCCGCCAGATGGCCGCCCCATTCGTTGGCCTCAATCAGCACCTCGTTGGCAATGATGTCGAGCTGCTTCTGCACCTCGCCCTGCACGTTCTCGGAGTCGGCCGTGCCCAGCACACCGCCGAGGTCGCCCTTGTTGACGGCCTGGCTGATGGTCTTGCAGGCGCGGGCCACCACTTCGAGCAGCAGGCGCAGTTCGGCGGGGATCTTGCCGTCGACGCGTTGCTGCTCGACCAGGTAGCGGGTGAGGGAAATCTTCTTGCTCATGGATGGGGCTTTCAGTCGGCCAGTGCGCGGGTGACCACCTCGCGCACATCGTTGCTGAGTTCGGTCTGGGCGGCGACCCGGGCGATGGCTTCGCGGGCCGCGCTGCGGTAGGGCTCGGCCAGCTTCTTCCAGCGGTCCAGGGCGCGCGCCAGGCGGGCCGCCACCTGCGGGTTGAAGCGGTCGATCTCGATCACGCGATCGCTCCAGAACACGTAGCCGGCGGCGTCGGCGCGGTGGAAGGCACCCGGGTTGGCGCTGCAGTAGCTGAAGATCACGCTGCGGGCCCGGTTCGGGTTGCGCAGCGAGAAGTCGGGGTGACCCAGCAACTGCCGCACCGCCGGCAGGATGTTGCCGCCACGGTCGGGGGCTCCGGCCTGCAGGGCGAACCACTTGTCCAGCACCAGGGCTTCATGCCGGAACATGGCGTGGAAGCGGGTGAGGGCGTCACGGGCCAGCGGGCTGTCGCTGATCACCAGGGCCGAGAGCGCGTTGAAACGGTCGGTCATGTTGCCGGCGTCCTTGAAGCGCTGGTAGGTCCGGCCGGGCCAGACCGCATCGCCGCTGGCGCGGGCACTCAGGCACAGCATGGTCAGCGACAGGCCGCACAGGGCGCGGCGGCCGGCGCTGCGCGGGTCGGGCCGGTAGCCGCCGTTGTCGCTGTGGGTCTCCAGCGCCCAGACCCAGTCGTCGTGCAGGGCGGTGGCCAGCTGCTGGCGCATGGCTTCGCGCACGGCGTGCACCCGTTGCGGGTCCACGGTGTCGAGCTGCTCGGAGATGTAGGTCTCGCTCGGGAAGGTCAGCACCAGTTCCTTGAAGGCGGCGTCGAGCCCGTCGTGGCGCAGCACGGCGCGCAGCGCGTCGATCACGGCCAGGTCCAGCGGCAACGGGTTCACCGGGCCGGGGGTCGCGATGGCCGCAAGTGCCCGGCGCAGCACCAGCCGCTGCCCGGCCTCCCAGCGGTTGAACGGGTCGCTGTCGTGCGCGAGCAGGGTGAGCAGTTGCGCGTCGGTGTAGTCGTGCTCCAGCACCACCGGTGCCGAGAAGCCGCGCAGCAGCGAAGGCACCGGCTCGGCATTCAGGCCTTCGATGCGAAGGCTCTGCTGTTCCTCGGTCAGCACGAACAGGCGCTGCTCGGCCGACAGGGGCAGGTCTTCCCCGGCCTCATCGAGCAGGCCGATTGCCACCGGCACCACGAAGGGCTGCTTCAGGGCCGAACCCGGTGTGGGCGGGCACGACTGCGAGAAGTGCAGGGTGTAGCTGCCCTCGGCCGCGTTCCATTCGGAGCGCACTTTCACGCGCGGCGTGCCGGCCTGGCTGTACCAGCGCTTGAACTGCGGCAGCAGGCGGGCCAGGGTGCTGTCGGGGTTGGCATCGGCCACGGCCTGGGCGAAGTCGTCGCAGGTCACGGCCTGGCCGTCGTGGCGCTCGAAATAGAGCTTCATGCCCCGGGCAAAGCCGTCGCGACCGGTCAGGGTCTGCATCATGCGCACGACCTCGGCACCCTTCTCGTAGACGGTAACCGTGTAGAAATTGTTGATCTCCACATACTGGTCCGGGCGCACCGGGTGGGCCATGGGCCCGGCGTCTTCCGGGAACTGGGCGGTGCGCAGCACGCGCACGTCTTCGATGCGCTTGACCGCGCGCGCCGACGGGTCGGCGCACAGGTCCATGCTGAATTCCTGGTCGCGGAAGACGGTCAGGCCTTCCTTGAGCGAGAGCTGGAACCAGTCGCGGCAGGTCACGCGGTTGCCGGTCCAGTTGTGGAAGTACTCGTGGCCCACGACCGATTCGATGTTGGCGAAGTCGGTGTCGGTGGCGGTGGCGCTGTTGGCCAGAACGTACTTCGTGTTGAAGATGTTCAGGCCCTTGTTCTCCATGGCGCCCATGTTGAAGTCGGCGGTCGCCACGATCATGAACCGCTCCAGATCGAGCGGCAGGCCGAAGCGGGCCTCGTCCCAGGCCACGCTGGCCATGAGCGAGTTCATGGCGTGTTCGGTCTTGTCCATGTCGCCCGGGCGCACGAACACCTGGAGCAGGTGCTCGGTGCCGCTGCGCGAGACGATGCGCTGCTCGCGCGCCACCAGGTTGCCGGCCACCAGCGCGAACAGGTAGCAGGGCTTGCGGTGCGGGTCGACCCACCTGGCGAAGTGGCGGCCGTCGTCGAGCTCGCCGCTGTCCACCAGGTTGCCGTTGGACAGCAGCACCGGGTAGCGGGCCTTGTCGGCGCGCAGCGTCACGGTGTAGCTGGCCATCACGTCAGGGCGGTCCAGGAAGTAGGTGATGCGCCGGAAGCCTTCGGCCTCGCACTGGGTGAAGAAGGTGCCCTGGCTCACATACAGGCCCATGAGCTGGCTGTTCTTCTCGGGCGAGCAGGTGGTGAAGATCTCCAGGTCGAACGGGGCCTCGCCTTCCGGCAGGTTGTCCAGCACCAGCTGGCCGCCGTCCATGCGGAACGAGCAGCCGGCGCCGTTGACCAGCACCCGCGCCAGGTTCAGGTCTTCGCCGTCCAGCCGCAGCGGTCCGGGGGCCACGGCGGTGTTGCGGCGCAGGCGCATGCGGTTGAGCACGCGGGTCTTGGCCGGATCGAGATCGAAGCTCAGGTCGACGGTGTCGATCCAGTACGCCGGCGGTGCGTAGTCTTCGCGCCGCACCACGGTGCTGGGGCCTTCACGGAGAGACAGCATGTTCAAACCCCTTGTTTGAGGGAGGCTTCAATGAAGGGATCGAGATCGCCGTCCAGCACTTTCTGGGTGTTGGAGATCTCGACGTTGGTGCGCAGGTCCTTGATGCGGCTCTGGTCGAGCACATAAGAGCGGATCTGGTGACCCCAGCCCACGTCGGTCTTGGTGTCTTCCAGTTTCTGCTGCTCTTCCATGCGCTTGCGCATCTCGAAGTCGTACAGACGCGAGCGCAGCCGCTGCCAGGCGACGTCGCGGTTGCTGTGCTGGCTGCGGCCGTCCTGGCACTGCACCACGATGCCGGTGGGGATGTGGGTGAGGCGC
>PNMF01000090.1 GCA_013823485.1 Comamonadaceae bacterium | reverse complement strand
ATGGTGATGCGGGCCACCGCGATGGTGCGGACGAATTCCAGCGGGTCCAGATCGGGCTGGTCGGCCAGCGGCGTGCCTTCCACCTTCACCAGGTTGTTGATCGGCACCGACTCGGGATAGTCCGGCGCCAGGTTGGCCAGCTGGGCCACCAGGCCGGCGCGCTGGCGGCGCGACTCGCCCATGCCCACGATGCCGCCGCAGCAGACCTTCACCCCGGCGCCGCGCACCCGCTCCAGGGTGTCCAGGCGGTCCTGGTAGTCGCGGGTGGTGATGATGTCGCCGTAGAAGTCCGGGGCGCTGTCCAGGTTGTGGTTGTAGTAGTCCAGGCCGGCATCGCGCAGGGTCTCGGCATGGCCTTCGTTGAGCATGCCCAGGGTGGCGCAGGCTTCCAGCCCCACGTCCTTCACCGCCCGCACCAGCTCGGCCACTGCTTCCACGTCGCGGTCCTTGGGTGCACGCCAGGCTGCGCCCATGCAGAAGCGGGTGGCGCCGGCGGCCTTGGCGCGCTCGGCGGCCTCGCGGACCGCGTCCACCGCCATCAGCTTGCCGGCGGTCAGGCCGGTGTCGAAATGCACCGACTGCGGGCAGTAGCCGCAGTCTTCGGGGCACCCCCCGGTCTTGACCGACAGCAGCGTGGCCAGCTCGACCTCGCTGGCGCTGAAGTGCTCGCGGTGCACCGTCTGGGCGCGGAAGATCAGGTCGGCAAAGGGCAGCTCGAACAGGGCGGCCACATCGTCCTCGGACCAGCGCCCGGTGCTGTCGGCTGCGGTGGCGGCCGTGCGGGGCACGATGCGCACGGGTTGTGCGGCGGTGTCGTTGAGGGTGGGATTCATCAGGGCTCCAGAAAGATCAGTCTTCAATGCCACGCTGGGCGGGAATGCCGGCCTTGTACGCGTGCTTGACCAGGGTCATCTCGGTCACGGTGTCGGCCATTTCGATCAGCTCGGGCGGGCAGCGGCGTCCGGTCAGGCAGACATGGACATCGCGCGGCCGCTCCTTGAGCGTGCGGACCACATTGTCCAACGGCAGCCAGCCGTAGATCAGGGGGTAGGTGATCTCGTCGAGCACCACCAGGAAGTGCTGCCCGCCCAGGATGGTCTCGCGGGCACGTTCCCAGCCCTGCCGGGCCAGCTCGGCGGAGCGCTCCAGGTCCTGGCTTTTCCAGCTGAAACCGTCGCCCAGCCCTTCGATCGGGATGCCGAGCTGCTCGAACATGCGGTGCTCGCCGAAGCGGGCGCTGGGCACCTTCATGAACTGGTAGATCTTGACGTCGCGGCCGTGCACATGGCGTCGGCCATGGGCTCGCAGGGCCAGCCCGAAGGCCGCGGTGCTCTTGCCCTTGCCGTCGCCGGTGTTGATGATCAGCAGGCCACGGCGCTCCTCGGTGGGCTCCTGGCGCTTGTGGTCGGTGGGGGGGGATTCGATCTGCATGGGGTGTCTCGCAAGGTTGGATCAGCAAGGGACCGCGACCCACTGGTCGTCGGCCGCCAGGATGCGGATGCGGTGGTGGAACACCGCCTCCAGGGCGGCGCGGGTGGCGGGGTCGCTGGCAGGGCCCTGGTGGCGCACGGTGCCACCGTCCACCACCACCAGCTGGTCGGCGTGCAGGGCCATGCCGATTTCGTGCAGCACCGTGACCACGGTGCGCCCCTGGGCCGCCTCGCGCCGGGTCAGATGCAGCCAGTCGGCCTGGTGGGGTGGGTCCAGGTTGGCCAGCGGCTCGTCCATGAGCAGCACCTCGGCCTGCACCGCCAGCACCCGGGCCAGCAGCACCCGCTGACGCTCGCCGCCGGAGAGCCCGCCCAGCGGGCGTTCGCGCCAGTCCCAGGCCTGGGTGGCTTCCAGGGCCTGCTGCACCGCGTGGCGGTCGGCGTCGGTGGGGCTGGCCAGCCAGGGCTGGTGCGGCAGGCGGCCCAGCATGGCCACGTCCCAGACGCTCAGGTCGTCGGCGCCGGTCTCGCCCTGCCCCAGCCAGGCCAGCCGGCGGGCCCGTTCGCGCCCGGGCCAGTCGTGCAGCGGCCGGTCCTGCAGCCGGATCTGCCCCTCGAACGGCAGCAGCCCGGCCATGGCCTTGAGCAGGGTCGACTTGCCGGCGCCGTTGGGGCCGACGACGCTGGTCCAGCGGCCGGCCGGCAGGTCCAGATCGATGCCCTGCAGCACCGGGCGGCCGCCCAGGCGGACGCTCAGGCCGCGCACCGACAGCGCGGCGCTCACAGGCCACCCCCGACACGCCGCCGGTGCATGAGCCACAGCAGGTAGCCGCCGCCCAGCACGGCGGTGAGCACGCCCACCGGCAGCTCCTGCGGCGCCACCAGCCAGCGGGCACCGATGTCGGCGGCCATCAGCAGCACGCCGCCCATGAGAGCGCTCAGGGCCAGCAGCCGGGCGTGCGTGGTCTTGACGATGGCCCGCACCAGGTGCGGCGCGGCCAGCCCGACGAAAGCGATCAGCCCGGTCTGGGCCACGGCAGCCCCGGTGGCCAAGGCGAGCGTGCCCACCAGCACCAGCCGCACGGCCGCCAGCGGCAGGCCCAGGCTGATGGCGGTGGATTCGCCCAGCGCCAGCCCGTCGAGCACCCGGCCCAGGCCGACCGACACCACCAGGCTCAGGCCCAGCACGATGCCCATGACGCCGCAGGCGGTCCAGCCCACAAAACCGGTGCTGCCCAGCATGAAGCCCTGCATGGCCTGCAGGGTGTCCGGGGCGGCGGTGGTGAGCAGGTCGCGGGCGGCGCCCAGCACCACGCCCACGATGACACCGGCCAGCAGCAGCCGCAGGGTCTGCTGCACCCCGCGCGCCAGCACCAGCGTCAGCAGCACGCCCAGCACGGCACCGGCAAAGGCGGCCCCGGTCAGCCCCAGCCGCACCACCCAGGCGGTGGCGAAGGCCGAGCTGCCGAACAGCGTGAGCGCCAGCGCCACGCCCAGGGCCGCACCCGAGGCGCTGCCGAGCAGGAAGGGGTCGGCCAGCGGGTTGCGGAACAGGCCCTGCGCCAACGCACCGGCCAGGCCCAGCAGCCCGCCGGCCAGCCAGGCGCCGGCGGTGCGCGGCAGGCGGATGTCCCACAGGATCTGCCAGGCCACCGGGTCCTCGTGGGCCCGCCAGGCGCTGTCGATGCCGGTGCTGCCGACGCCCGCGCCCAGCAGCAACAGCAGCGCGCCGGCCAGCAGCAGCGCACCGGCCAGCCAGAGGCTGTGGCGGGCTCCGCTCACCGCGCCCCCCGCGATGCAATGCAGCGCGCCATGACGCGCGCGGCCTCCGCCATGCGGGGGCCGGGCCGAACCAGCACATCCGATTCCTCGGTGCTGAAGATGCAGACCCGCTGCTCGCGCACGGCACGCATGCCGCGCCAGCCCGGCCGGTTCTCCAGCCCGTGGGCATTGCGCACGCCGATCAGGATCAGGTCCGGGTCGGCCCGCACCACGAATTCCGGGTTCATGCGCGGGAACGGCCCCTGCTCGGCCGGCACGATGTTCTGCAGACCCAGCCGGCCCATCAGTTCGCCGATGAACGACGCAGGCCCGGCCGCATAGCCGCCGGTGCTGACCTCGTAATAGGCGCGCAGCGGGCGCGGCTGGGGCGGCAGGGTCCGGGCGGCGTCGGCCACACCGGCCTCGATGGCCTGCCACAGGCGCGGCGCATCGGGCACCTGCAGCAGATCGCCCAGGCGCAGCATGACGCTGCGGGCCTCGGTCGCGTTGCGGGTCTCGAAGGTCAGCACGCGCAGGCCCAGCGCCTCGAGCCGCTGCACGCCGCGCGAGGACGACGACATCAGCACCACATCGGGCCGCAGCGCCACGATGGACTCGATCTGCGGGTCGATGCCGCCGCCCACCTGGGGCAGCCGCCGCACCGAGGCCGGGTGGTTGGAATACCGGTCCACACCGACCAGCCGGTGGCACTGGCCCAGCTCGCAGACGGTCTCGGTGAGCGACGGCAGCACGGTGACGATGCGCTGCGGCGACTGCGCCCATTCGACCGTCACGCCCCGGTCGTCGGTGATGCGCACCGGCGCGGCCTGCGCGACGCCAGCGGCCAGCAGCAGCCAGCACAGCGACGTCA
Source organism: Comamonadaceae bacterium (assembly GCA_013823485.1). GTDB lineage: Bacteria > Pseudomonadota > Gammaproteobacteria > Burkholderiales > Burkholderiaceae_C > Hydrogenophaga. The sequence goes on along the minus strand of PNMF01000090.1, from coordinate 7,518 downwards.
GCCAGGCCCCGCAGCAACGCTTGAGAAGGGTGTTCATGCAGGCTCCTTCAGGGTCAGGGGCAGGCCGGCGGCCATCAGGGTGACGTGGTCGCAGGCGGCGGCCACCGACTGGTTGAGCAGGCCCAGCGCATCGACAAAGGCCCGCACCTCGCGGCCCATGGGGATCACGCCCAGACCGATCTCGTTGCCCACCAGCACCACCGGGCCCGGTGCCTGGCGGATGGCTTCGCACAAGGCCTGCACCGGCGCGGCGGCATCAAGGGCCGGGCCGTGGGCCGGCATCAGCAGCCGGGTCAGCCACAGGGTCAGGCAGTCGATCACCACCAGTCGGTGCGGCTGGCTGTGGGCGGTCAGCTCGGCCGCGAGATCGAGCCCGGTCTCGACCGTGGTCATGCCCGGCACCCGTTCGGCGCGGTCGCGCTGGTGGCGCTCGATGCGCTGGCGCATCTCGTCGTCCCAGGCCTCGGCAGTGGCCAGCAACACAGCGGCGTGGCCGGCTTCGGCCTGCAGCCATTGGCGGGCCAGGGCTTCGGCACGGCGCGACTTGCCGCTCTTCTGACCCCCCAGGACCAGTTCGGCGCGCGCGGATCGGGTGGGGGCCAGGTCAGCCATGCTGTTGCATCCAGTCGGTCACGATGCGGTGGAGCTGGTCGACACCGTCGGTCAGGGCCGCCGGGCCGGGCTGCAGGATGTCGGCCGACTTGATCTCGAACAGCTGCCGGTTCCGCACCGCCGGCACGTCTTCCCAGCCGGGCCGGGCCGCCACCTTCTCGGGCCGGAACTTCTTGCCGCACCAGGAGCCGACGATGATGTCCGGCGCACGCCGCACGATCTCGGCCCCGTCGGCAATGATGCGGTCGCGGCCCATGGGCTGGCGCGCCAGCTCGGGGAAGACGTCGTCACCGCCGGCCACGCCCACCAGCTCGGAGACCCAGCGGATGGCGCTGATGGCGGGCTCGTCCCACTCCTCAAAAAACACCCGGGGCCGGCGCCGGCCCTGGGCCTGCAGCGCGGCCACAGCGGCCCGGATGGCATCGAGCCGGCGGCGCGATGCCTCGATCCAGGCCAGACCCTCATCGGCGCAACCCACCATGGCGGCCACCTGGAACAGCATGCCGTGGATCTCGTCGATGCTGCGCTGGTTGAACACCGTGACCTGCACGCCGGCCCGGATGAGGGAGGCCGCGATGTCGGCTTGCAGATCGGAGAAGCCGAACACGCAGTCCGGCTCCAGCGCCAGTATCTTGTCGACCTTGGCGGTCAGGAAGGCGCTGACCCGCGGCTTTTCGTCCCGCGCCCGGCGCGGCCGCACGGTGTAGCCCGAGATGCCCACGATGCGGCTTTCCTGCCCGAGCAGGTAAAGCCATTCGGTGGTCTCCTCGGTGAGGCAGACGATGCGTTGCGGGCCGGGGCGGTTCGGGGTCATGACGGGGTTCGGGTCAGGAACAGCGCGGCCGCAGCGGCCGGCGCCGAGGGCATCCAGGCGTGGAAATAACTGGCGGCCAGCGAGCCATGACGGTACACCGCCTCACCCTGCCCGGCCGCGCCGCCGCGCAGGGCGGTGGCATGGGCCACCGGCTGCAGCGGACTCTCGGTGCGCGAATAGTGGAAGGTGTGGCCGCGCAGCGCGCCCGCCGGGGTGTCGAGCTGCTGCGGCCCCAGTGCGGCGAGCCGCTGCTGCATCACCACCCGCCCGGGCAGCAGGCCCCAGCCGGCGTGGGCGGTGCCGTCGGACAACTCCAGCGTGTCGAACAACATCATCATCCCGCCGCACTCGGCCCACACCGGGCGGCCAGCGGCCACATGGGCGCGCAGGCCGTCGCGGCAGCGCGTGGCAACCGAAAGCACCGGTGCGTGCAGCTCCGGGTAGCCGCCCGGCAGCCACACGGCGTCGCAGACCGGCAGGGGATCATCGGCCAGCGGCGAGAAGAAGCAAAGTTGAGCGCCCAGCGCCTGCAGCAGGTCCAGGTTGGCCGGGTAGATGAAGCAGCAGGCCGCGTCGCGCGCGACGGCAATGGTGCGGCCGGCCAGCGGGCGCGGGTCGGTGGCTGCGGTCGGGACCGATGATTCACCTTGCTCGACCGGCTCGAAAGGCACCGCCCAACGTTGCAGGGCCTGAGCGTCCATGCGGCCCAGCGCCGTCTCGGCCAGCGCATCGGCGGCCGCGTCCAGCCGGGCCAGGGCGTCGGGCAGCTCGGCCGCCACGGTGAGCCCGAGGTGGCGCTCGGGCAACGAGAAGCGCGCATCGCGCATCACCGCACCCAGCCAGGACGACGCCGCCGCACCGTCGGGCCCGGCCCCCAGCGCCGAGGCCAGCATGCCGGCATGGCGCTCGCCCGCCACCCGGTTGGCCAGCACACCGGCCCAGGGCAGACCGGGACGGAAATGCTGCAGACCGAAGGCCAGCGCGCCGAAGGTGCCCGCCATGGCCGAGGCGTCGATCACCGCCAGCACCGGCAGCCCCAGGCGCTGCGCCAGGTCGGCCGCGCTGGGCTCGCCGTCGAACAGGCCCATGACCCCCTCGACGACGATCAGGTCGGCCTCGCCTGCGGCCTGGTGCAGGCGCTGGCGCACGTCGGCCTCGCCGGTCATCCACAGGTCCAGGTTGTGCACCGGATGACCGGTGGCCAGCGCGAGCCAGTGCGGGTCCAGGAAATCGGGACCGCACTTGAACGCGCGCACCCGGCGCCCGGCCCGCGCGTGCAGGCGGGCCAGCGCACTGGCCACCGTGGTCTTGCCCTGGCCGGAGGCCGGGGCCGCCACCAGCACGGCGGGGCAGTGCCGCGTCATCGCGCCGGGCTCCAGTCGAGCGTCACATAGGCCGCACGGCCAGGCTGGTTGTAGCCCCGGGCGGTCTCGTACACCTTGTCGGCCAGGTTATTCAGCCGCAGGCTCACCGACCATTGCGGGTCGATGCGGTAGCGCGCGTACAGGTCCACCGTGGCGAATCCGGCCAGCGGCACCGTGTTGGCCGCGTTGTCGAAGCGCCGGCCCTGGGCCAGCAACGAGGTGCCCCAGGTCCAGGCGCCAGTGCTGTGGTCCACGCCGACCGTGAGCTGCTCGTCGGCCCGGCGCACCAGCTTCAGGCGGTTGAGCTGGTTGCGGGCTTCCAGCAGCTCCAGTTGCGCGTTCCAGCGCCAGGCGCCGGCGGCGGCCACCCATCCCAGCGACCAGCCCTCGATGCGCACGCGCGGCACGTTGGTCACCGCCGGCTGGAGGGTGATGAAACCGCGTATGCGGTTGTCGAAGCGGGTCAGCTTGACCTCGTGCGCGCCCTCGCTCCAGGTCACCCCGAACTCGCGGTTCTTGCCCCGTTCGGGCTGGGTGCTGGGATTGCCGGTGAACGAGGGCGAGACGAAATACAGCGTGTTGAACGACGGCGTCTTGAACGAGGTGCCGTAGGCCAGGTGCGGGCGCCAGTTCGGGGTCAGCTGGTAGCCATAGCTGGCGAAGCCAGTGGTGGCACCGCCGAACTGCGAGTTGCTGTCGCGCCGCAGGTTGGCCTGCCAGATGTGGCCTGCCGCTTCGCCCTGCAGGCCGGCAAAGGCCGCTTCGGTGGTGCGGCTGCGCACCGCGTAGGCCTGCGTGCCCGACACCGCCTCCTTGATCGATTCCACCCCGACCAGGGCCGTGCCAAGGGCGGTGACCCAGTCGTGCTGCAGCGTGAGCTGGGTCTGGGCGGTGTTGAAGGCCGAGGTGGTGCTGGCGGTGTTGAAGTTGGTCGATCGGTCGTCGCTGCGCGCCACTTTGAACTGGGTGCGGGCCTGCGGCGTCCACTGCCGCTCCAGGCTCCAGCCCAGGGCGCGGCTGAAGGTGTCGGACCGCACGTTGAAGGGTCCCGCGCCGTTGTCGTACTCGTTCGTGCCTTCGGCCTGCAGCCAGGTCAGGCCGGTGCGCCAGCCGGGCGCCAGCGTCCAGCCCAGGGAGGCCGAGATGCTGTCCTGCTCGAAAGCGTCATCGTCGGGGTTGTGACCGCTGAAGGCCACCGCCGGGTTGGTGGCCGAAAAGCCGCGTTCACGCACCGTGCCCAGGCTCAGGGCGTAGTCGACGGTACCGGTGCCGCCGCTGAAGCCGGCGGTGGCCGCGCGGTGGCCGTAGCTGCCCAGCGTGACGCTGGCGTTCGGCGCGAACCCCTCGCGGCCCCGGCGGGTGAACACCTGCACCACGCCGCCCACCGCGTCGCTGCCATACAGCGCCGATGCCGGCCCCTTGAGGATCTCGATCCGCTCGATGGACGACAGCGGCAGGTTGTCCAGCGTGGGGGTGGCGGTGGTCGACGAGCCGAACCGCACGCCGTCCACCAGCAGCAGCACATGGCGCGCCTCGGTGCCGCGCACGAACAGGCTGGCGGTCTTGCCGAGGCCGCCGTTGGACGACATCTGCAGGCCGGCCCGGCGGGCCAGCACCTCGGACAGGGTGCGGCCCGGGGCGTTGCGCAGTTCTTCGCCGTCGATGACGGTCACATCGCTCAGCAGGGCATCGGCCCGGGTTTCGACACGCGTGGCCGTGACCACCGATGGACGCAGTTCGACCGGCTCGGCCAGAGAGACCTGGGCCGCCACGGGCAGGCACGGAAAGCCGGCCAGGACGGCCAGCGGCAGCGCAGCCCGGCGGGCACGCAAAGGAAGCGATTTCATGAAAGTTGACGATGACAAGGAGCCCTCACCGCCTTCCCCGACGGTGCATGGACGTCACGGCGGCGCGCGCTTGCGGCGCGCACCACCACCTCGTTGGCCGGTATCCGGGCTGGCAGAACAACCTCCATCGCCTTCCCAGGTGCCGTTGCCGGACACCCAGTGGCTAATTGATGGAAGCGGAGCACCGGTGACGCTCCTGTCGAAGCGGCCGGGGGTCTCGTCTGCTTACCGTTGCGGGGGCAGCGCAGGTTAGGTACACCCTTGGGGGTTCCCCTCCTGCTTCCCGTTGAACTGCTGTCCGAGAATCCGGCCAGCGAGCACCAACAGGCCGGATTCTAAGCCGCCGGGGATGACGCCAACCCTACAATGAACGATCTGCGGGGCCTCGACCATGACCAGCAACAGACACATCGAACAGCTGACCGACCGGGTGGAACGCCTGCTGCTGCGGCATGAAGAACTGCAGCGCACCAACGCCCTGCTGACCGAACAGGTCGCGCTGCTGCAGGCCGAGCGCGACTCGCTCAAATCGCGGCTGCTGGCCGCGCGGGCGCGCATCGACGCCCTGATCGAGCGGCTGCCGGCCGCCGCCACCAAGGACAGCGCATGAACAAGCCCGCCACCAAGCAGATCGAGGTCCAGATCATGGGCCAGAGCTACCTGCTGGCCTGCCCCGTGGGTGGCGAGTCTGCCCTGCTCGACGCAGTGGAGCGGGTCGACACCGCCATGTGCCGCATCCGCGATGCCGGCAAGGTCAAGGCGCGCGACCGCATCGCGGTGCTGGCCTCGCTCAACCTGGCCTTCGAGCTGTCGCAGAAAGAGGCCGAGTTCCAGGCCTCGTCGTTCGCCCAGACCGAAGCCGCCCTGCCGTCGGCCGACCCCGGCTCCTTCGACCACGACCCGCTGGACCCCCAGACCCAGTCGCGCGTCGACGAGCTGATGCGCCGGCTCGACCAGACACTCGACAAGGACGGTCGGCTGATCTGAAAACCGGCGCCGGCGGGGTGTCACGCACCCTACAATGCAACCCGTCTGCGGTGCTGCCGGGCCTTATAGTTCCTGCAACCAATGCTCATTGAGCACGGGCTTGGTACATTGCGCGGCTGGTGCGAGCGTCTCGCGTCAGACGAACCCGAAGCCTCGCTGCCCTCGCCCACCTGAACCCCGGTTCAGGATGCCGGCCCGGTGGCACTTGCAGACACCTTTCATGCCTTTCGAACCCCTCCTGATCGCCGAACTCGCCGTCCTCGGACTGGGCACCGGATTCCTCGCCGGGCTCCTCGGCATCGGCGGCGGCATGTTGATGGTCCCGTTCATCACGCTCATCCTGACCGGACGCGGCGTCGAACCGGACCTCGCCGTCAAGATGGCCATCGCCACCTCCATGGCCACCATCATCTTCACCTCGGTCTCCAGCGTGCGTGCCCACCACAAGCGCGGCGCGGTGCGCTGGGACATCGTCAAGGGTCTGGCACCGGGCATCGTCCTGGGTGCCGCCATTGCGAGCCTGGGTGTGTTCGCGGTGCTCAAGGGCAACTGGCTGGCCCTGTTCTTTGCCGCCTTCGTGAGCTTCTCGGCCACGCAGATGCTGCTCGACAAAAAACCCAAGCCCACCCGCACCCTGCCCGGCACCCCGGGGCTGCTCGGGGCGGGCGGCGTGATCGGTTTCCTGTCGGGGCTGGTGGGCGCCGGCGGCGGCTTCGTGAGCGTGCCCTTCATGACCTGGTGCAACGTGGTGATCCACAACGCGGTGGCCACCAGTGCGGCACTGGGCTTCCCGATCGCGCTGGCCAACGCGCTCGGCTACATCGTGGCGGGTCAGAACGTGGGCGGTCTGCCCGAGGCCTCGGTCGGGTACATCTACCTGCCGGCCCTGATCGTGATTGCCAGCATGAGCGTGCTGATGGCGCCGCTGGGCGTGAAAGCGGCGCACGCGCTGCCGGTGAAATCGCTCAAGCGGGCCTTCGCCGGCATCCTGTATCTGCTGGCCGCCTACATGCTCTACAAGGGCCTGATGGCCTGACGGCCCGCGCGGTCAAAGCGGTCAGAGCGGGTGGTCGGCCACCACGATGCCGTCTTCGTCGGCGTACAGCCAGTCGCCCGGACGCACCCACACACCCTGAATCTGCACCGGCACGCCGGTCTGACCTTCGGTGCGCCGCTCGGTCGGCAGGGGCATGAGCGCCAGCGCCCGGATGCCGACATCGCAGGCTCGCAGCTCGACCGCGTCGCGAGCGCAGCCATCGATCACCACGCCGGCCCAGCCGTTGCGCGCTGCCGCCGCCGCGAGATTGCCGCCGATCAGGGCGCGGCGCAGCGAACCGCCGCCGTCCACCACCAGCACCCGGCCCTGCCCCGGGCTCTCCACCGCCGCCTTGACCGGCGTGTTGTCCTCGAAGCAGCGCACGGTGTGCACCGGGCCGGTAAAGCGGGTGCGGCCGCCGTAGTCATGGAACACCGGCGGCAGCACCCGGAACGCGCCGGAGGTGTCGTTCTTGTGGGCGTCGCACAGGTCGCAGGTGGGGGTGAATCGGGTGTCGGTCATGGTGGTTCGATGGGGCTGCAGACGAGCCGAATTCTCGTGACAAAACGGGGCATGTCGGCCCCTGCTGCACAGCAGCGGGATGCTGGCTGCGCGCGAGTGTTGTTTTCGTCTTCAAAAACACGCGTTTTCAGAGGGAAAACACGCGTTGGCCACCTTGGATTGGTCCTGCATCTCCATTAGCATGCAGAGCACCGGTGAGAAAGCGCGTTTTCCGCCGGGAAAAAGTCCACTTCTAGAAGGAACTTCAACCATGGCAACTGCGAAAAAAGCCCCGGCCAAGAAGGCCGCCCCCGCCAAGAAAGCGGCACCGGCCAAGAAGGCTGCGGCACCGGCGAA
>PNMF01000089.1 GCA_013823485.1 Comamonadaceae bacterium | reverse complement strand
TTCCACTGCGGCGAGCCGTGCTTGACCCAGTGCTGCTGCTCCGGCGTGAGCTTGGCCCAGGGGGTGTCGCGCGGAATGCCGCTGGCTTCGGCGTGGCGCATCAGGTCGTCCTGACACTCCATCCAGGCCGGAGTCTGGAACACCTTGATGGCGCCGGAGCGCAGGGTCAGCTTGTCGTTCGGGATGACCAGGCCGTAGTCGACCCCGATCACCCGGCCGAAGCCCCGGCACGACTCGCAGGCACCGGCCGGCGAGTTGAACGAGAACATGGATGGCGCCGGGTCGGCGTAGCGGATGTCGCTTTCCGGGCAGTGCAGGCCGGTGCTGAACTTCCAGAGCTGGCTGTCGCCGGCCTCCGGCATGACGTGCACCGTGAGCTGGCCGCTGCCGCGCTTCAGCCCGGTCTCGATGGCTTCCATCACCCGCACCGGCTCGGCGTTGCCCAGTCGGAAGCGGTCGGCCACCACGTCGAGCACCTTGACCTGCACCGTGGCAGAGGCGGTCCGGGCGGCAGCTTTGTCCGCCTTGTCGGCCTTGCCCTTTTCCTTGGCGACCGGGGCCGGGCGCTCGATGGTGCGCTCGGCCTGCACCCGGGTGTAACCGCTGGCGGACAGCCACTGCTCCACCTGCTCGGCACTGGTGTCGGCCGGCAGTTCCACCGGGAAGGTGACGACCAGGCGCGGGTCGGGGCCGGCCTCGCCCGCCGCCACCCGGCGGTGCAGCTCGGCCAGGATGGTCTCGGGCGTGTCGTGCCGCACCGGCAGCGCGGTGTCGCGGTCGAACAGGGCCGCACCCCGGGCCATGAGCAGCTTGAGGTGGTCGTTCAGCTCGGTCATGGTGCCCACGGTGGAGCGCGAGCTGCGGACCGGGTTGGTCTGGTCGATGGCAATGGCCGGCGGCACCCCTTCCACCCGGTCCACCGCCGGCTTGTCCATGCGGTCCAGGAACTGCCGGGCGTAGGCGCTGAAGGTTTCCACATAGCGCCGCTGGCCTTCGGCGAACAGCGTGTCGAACACCAGGCTGGACTTCCCCGAACCGCTCGGGCCGGTGACCACGGTCAGCTCGCCGGTGCGGATGTCCAGGTCGAGGTTCTTGAGGTTGTGCTGGCGCGCGCCCCGGATGCGGATCAGCCCGGTGCCCTCGTCGCCCGGCAGGGGTTCGGCGGCGGCGGGTTCGGACACGGGACGTTCATCGGACATGGTGCGGCTCCAGGGTCAAGGGCGGACCATTCTAGGTAGGCCCGCCCGACCCCACGGAGCCGTGCGCCTTTCAGGCCGGCACGGTGGCCGGCCGCACGTCGACGGCGCAGTACTTGAGTTCGGCGATCTTGCCCACCGGGTCCAGCGCCGGGTTGGTCAGCAGGTTGGCGGCCGCCTCGGCATAAGCGAAGGGAATGAAGGCGGCATCGGCCGGCATGCCCTGGTCCAGCCGCACCGGAAGGGTCACATGGCCGCGGCGCGACCGCACCTGGGCGCTGTCGCCGGCGGCCAGCCCCAGGCGGGCCGCGGTGGCCGGGTGCAGGCTGACCACCGGGGCGGGCTCCAGCGCGTCCAGCACGGTGGCGCGGCGGGTCATGCTGCCGGTGTGCCAGTGCTCCAGCTGGCGGCCGGTGATCAGCACCAGCGGGTAGTCGGCGTCCGGCCGCTCGGCCGGGGCACGCAGTTCGGCCGGCACCAGCGTGGCCCGGCCGCTGGCGGTGGGGAAGCCGTCGGTGAACACCACCGGGTGGCCGGGGTCGGACTCCTCGGTCACCGGGTAAGTGACCGCCCCCTCGCGCAGCAGCCGCGCCCACGACAGGCCAGCGATGCTGGGCATCATCGACCGCATTTCCTCGAACACCGCGCCAATGCCCCGGGTGGCATCCGGCGTGGCCGAGCCGTCCGACGCGATGCCGTAGCCCCAGGCCAGCCCCAGGCGCAGGGCCAGCTGTTCGGTGATCCAGCCGTCGGCCCGGGCCTCCCCGGGGGCGGCCACGGCCTTGCGGCCGAGCTGCACGCAGCGGTCGGTGTTGGTGACGCTGCCGGTCTTCTCGGGCCAGGCGGTGGCGGGCAGCACCACATCGGCCAGGCAGGCGGTCTCGGTTAGGAAGATGTCCTGCACCACCAGGTGGTCCAGGCCGGCCAGGGCCTCGCGGGCATGGGTGGCATCGGGGTCGCTCATGGCCGGGTTCTCGCCCTGGATCAGCATGGCGCGGATGCGGCCGGCGTGCGCCGCATCGATGATCTCCACCACGGTCAGGCCCGGTTCGCTGCCCAGGCTGCCCGGGGCCAGGCCCCACAGGCGTTCGGCCTGCGCCCGCGAGGCCGGGTCGCTGACCCGGTGGTAGTCGGGCAGCACCATGGGAATCAGGCCGGCGTCGCTGGCGCCCTGCACATTGTTCTGGCCCCGCAGCGGGTGCAGGCCGGTGCCGGGCCGGCCGATCTGCCCGGTGATCAGCGACAGCGCGATCAGGCAGCGGGCGTTGTCGGTGCCGTGGGTGTGCTGGCTCACGCCCATGCCCCACAGGATCATGCTGTTGCCGGCGGTGGCGTAGGCGCGGGCCACCTCGCGCAGGGTGTCGGCCGGTATGCCGCAGACCGGCGCCATGGCCTCGGGCGTGAAGTCGGCCACATGGGCCCGCAGGCGCTCGAAATCCAGCGTGTGGGCGGCGATGTAGGCCGGGTCGGTCAGGCCCTCTTCGATGATGACGTTCAGCAGCGCGTTGAGCAGGGCCACGTCGGTGCCGGGCTGGAAGCCCAGGTGCTTCCAGGCTTGGCGGGCCAGCTCGGTGCGGCGCGGATCGGCCAGCACCAGCCGGGTGCCGCGCTTCACCGCGTTCTTGATCCAGCTCGCGCCCACCGGGTGGTTCTGCGCCGGGTTGGCGCCGATCAGCAGCACGAAGTCGGCGTGCTGCACATCGCGCAGCGGGTTGGTGACCACCGCCGAACCCAGGCCCTCCATCAGCGCGGCCACGCTGGAGGCATGGCACAGGCGGGTGCAGTGATCGACGTTGTGGGTGGCAAAGGCGCTGCGGATCAGCTTCTGGAACAGGTAAGCCTCTTCGTTGGTGCCCTTGGCCGAACCGAAGCCGGCCACAGCCGCATCACGGCCGGTGGCGGGCTGCGTTTCGCGGGCACGGCGCAGGCCGGCAGCAGCGGCGTCCAGCGCCTCGTCCCAGGTGGCTTCGCGGAACAGTTCGCGCCAGTCGCGCCGGCGCACGTCCAGCGGGTCCTTGGGCACGCCGGGCTTGCGGATCAGTGGGGTGGTGAGCCGTTCCGGGCTGTGGGCATAGTCGAAGCCGAAGCGGCCTTTCACGCAGAGCCGGCCTTGATTGGCCGGACCTTGTGCCCCCACCACATGCTGGATGCGTTCGTCGCTGACCTGGTAGGTGAGCTGGCAGCCCACGCCGCAGAACGGGCAGACCGAATCCACCTGTTTCTGCGCCGGCTTCGCGAAGACGCCATGCGCCGGGGCGATGGCGCCGGTGGGACAGGCCTGCACGCACTCGCCGCAGGCCACGCAGGTGCTCTCGCCCATCGGGTCGGCCTGGTCCAACACGATCTGCGCATGACCCCCGCGGAAGGCCAGGCCCAGCACGTCATTGCCCTGCACGTCGCGGCAGGCGCGGATGCAGCGGGTGCACTGGATGCAGGCATCCCGGTTGACCACCATGGCGGGGTGCGAGGCGTCCTGGCCGACGGCGGCGCGGCGCGGAAAACGGTCTGCACGGGCCTGGCTGTGTTCGGCCCAACGGGCGAGTTCGCTGTCGTGCCTGAGCGCGGTGGTGGCGGGTGCGTCGGCCAGCAGCAGTTCCAGCACGGTGCGGCGGGCGCGGGTGGCGCGGTCGGATGCGGTGTGCACCACCATGCCTTCGGCCGGGGCCCGGCAGCACGATGGCGCCAGCACGCGTTCGCCCTGCACTTCCACCACGCAGGCACGGCAGTTGCCGGGGCTGCCCAGGCCGTCGGCATGGCAGAGGTGGGGCAGCTCGGTGCCGCAGCGCTGCGCCACGTCCAGCAGGCTTTCGCCGGCCTCTGCGGTGACGGCCTGCCCGTTCAAGGTGAAGTGGATGACGCTCATGCCACGCTCCCGCTCAGGCCGGCTTCTGCCGGGAAAAAGCGCAGCACGCTGTCCATGGGGTTGGGCGCGGCCTGCCCCAGGCCGCAGATGCTGGCGTCGCGCATCACGGCGGACAGTTCGGCCAGCACGTCCACATCCCACACCGGGGCCTGCATCAATTCGACCGCACGGGTGGTGCCGGCCCGGCACGGGGTGCACTGGCCACACGATTCGTGTTCAAAGAAGCGCATGAGGTTGAGGGCGGCATCGCGCACGCTGTCGGTGTGGCCCAGCACCACCACCGCCATGGAGCCGACGAAGGCGCCGTGTTCGGCCAGCGTGTCGAAGTCCAGCGGCACATCGGCCAGCGCAGCCGGCAGGATGCCGCCGGACGCACCGCCCGGCAGATAGGCCTTGAGCGTGTGGCCCGGCGCCATGCCACCGCAGTGTTCATCGATCAGTTCGCGCAGCGTGATGCCGGCCGGCGCCAGGTGCACACCGGGCCGGGCCACCCGGCCCGACACCGAGAAGCGCCGCCACCCGCTGCGCCCGCGCCGGCCCTGGCCGGCCAGCCAGGCGCCGCCGTGTTCGACGATGGCGGGCACCCACCACAAGGTCTCCAGGTTGTGCGCCAGCGTGGGCCGGCCAAACACGCCGTGCACCGCCACGATGGGGGGCTTGAGGCGAGGCAGCCCGCGCCGGCCCTCGATGGATTCGATCAGCGCCGATTCCTCGCCGCAGATGTAGGCGCCCGCGCCCCGGCGCAGTTCGATACGGGGCGGCTGCCACTGCGGGAAGCGCGCGCGCAGCGGAGCCAGGTCGGCCTGCAGCCGGTCCAGTTCGGCGTGCAGCAGGGCGCGGGCGTCGTGGTATTCGTCGCGCAGGTACAGCCACACGTGTTCCAGGCCCACCACCTCGGCGGCGATCAGCACACCTTCCAGCACCTGCGGAATGCCCTCGGCGAGCACGGCGGCGTCCTTGAAGGTGCCGACCTCGCCTTCGTCGATGTTCACCACCCCCATGCGCGGACCCGGCTGGGCGCGCACCGTCTCCCACTTGCGCCAGGCCGGGAAACCGGCACCGCCCAGGCCGCGCAGGTTCGAGGCCTTGAGCTCGGCCAGCACGCTGTCGGCCGTGACCTCGCCCGCCAGCAGGCGCTGCAGTTGTGTCCACCGGCCGGGGGTCGGCGCGGGCAGGGGTTGCGCATGGACCTGGCCCCGGTCCACCGCGTCGACCAAGATCTGCGGGGTGGCCTGCGCCAACCGGTGCTGCCCCACGCAGGCGGCCGGTGCGCCGTGGCACAGACCGATGCAGGGCGCCGCCTCCACCGCCACCGGCCGGCCGGCCAGCGCGCGCTGCGTGTCGGCCAGCAAGGCGTCGGCACCGGCCAGGGCACACGAGAGGCTGTTGCACACCCGGACGGTGATGGCCGGCACCGCGTCGGCGTCGTCCACGATGCGGAAGTGGTGGTAGAAGCTCGCGACCTCGAACACCTCCACCTGGCTCAGCCGCAGGCGTTCGGCCAGCGCGGCCAGCTGGCCCCGGCGCAGGGCGCCTTCGGCATCGTTGAGCCGGTGCAGGTGCTCGATCAGCAGATCGGCCCGGGCCTCCAGCCCGTCGCACAGCGCAGCCACCCGGGCGCGCGCAGCATCGTTCACCTGCCGGCCCTTGGGCGTGAAGCCCGGGCGACGGCGGCCGGTGCCGGTGTCGGCGGTGTTGCTGGCCGGGTGGATGGGAATGACGGTGGAAGGGGTCGGGCTCATGCGGCGCAGGGTAGCACCGGGGCAGTTTTCAAATATGTCGCCCAGTGCATAAACTGGGACCATGCGCATACAGATCGACACCCGATGGCACATAGGCCCGGACGAAGGCCCGGCACTCGATGCCGGCGCGCTCCTGCAATTGCTGGCCGGCGTGCAGGCCAGCGGCAGCATTGCCCAGGCGGGACGCGACCTGGGCCTCTCGTACCGGCATGCCTGGGGCCTGCTGCGGCAGGCCGAAGCGGTGCTGGGCCAGCCCCTGCTGGAGCGCGGGCGCGGCCAGGGCTCGGTGCCGACCGAACTGGCCCGACGTCTGGTCTGGGCCGATGCCCGCGTGGCCGCGCGGCTGCAGCCATTGCTGGAAACCCTGGCCGCCGAGGTGGAAGGCGAACTGGGCCGGGTGCAGCGCCGCCGCCGCGCCGTGCCCCGCCTGCACGCCAGCCATGGCTTTGCGGTGGCCGCGCTGCGGGAACAACTGGCCGCCCGCGCGGTGCGGGTGGAGGTGCGTTACCGCAACAGCCTGGAGGCGGTGGCGGCCCTGGCCCAAGGCGACTGTGAACTGGCCGGCTTTCACCTTCCGCTGGGCGAGTTCCAGCACGCCGCCGCCGCGCGCTACGCGCCCTGGCTGGACCGGCACCAGCACCGGCTGGTGCACCTGGCGGTGCGCACCCAGGGCCTGTTCGTGGCGGCGGGCAATCCGCTGGGTGTGCGGGGTGTGGACGATCTGGCACGGGCCGATCTGCGCTTCGTGAACCGGCCCGAAGGCTCCGGCACCCGCGTGCTGACCGACCTGCTGCTGAAGCGCCACGGCATCGCGCCGCGGCAGGTGAGCGGCTACGACAGCACCGAACTCACCCACGCCGCCGTGGCGGCCTTCGTGGCCAGCGGCATGGCCGATGTGGGCATGGGCGTGCAGACCGCCGCGCACCGCTTCGGCCTGCACTTCATTCCGCTGCTCAAGGAGCGCTACTTCTTTGCGCTGCCGGCCGACGGCCTGGAGCGCGACGAACTGCGGCCGGTGCTGGCGGTGTTGCGCTCGCCCGCATTCCGGTCACGGGTGGCCGGCCTGCAGGGCTATGAAGCCGCCCGCACCGGCGAGGTGCTGACCCTGGCCGAAGCGCTCGACGGCTGAACCCGGCGGGCGGTCAGCGCGGGCGCTGCACCGCTGCCGGCAGGCGGGCGGCCTGGTCCCACGCGCCACCCGGGGCAAACCATTCGTGGCCGGCCAGCCAGGCCGCGACCATGGGCAAGGCATCGAAGCCCCAGAACACCCGGCCGTCCACCACCAGCGAAGGCACACCGAACAGGCCCAGGGCCAGGGCCTCGTCGGTGTTGGCGCGCAGTTGCTGGCGCACGGCATCGCCCGCCGGGTCCTGCCAGGGGCGGCCGCATTCGGCGGCGTGGGCCTGCAACCGGGCTTCCAGCGCCTGCAGGCGGGCCGGGTCGGTGGCATCGGCGCCGCCGGACTGCCAGACATGGGCAAACAGCTGAGCCGTGACCCAGCGGCTGGTTTCACCGGGGGCCTCGGGCAGCGCGGCGGCCAGGCCCAGCCGCAACAGCGCCAGCGGGTTGAACGGATGCGCCGCCGGCATCTCCAGCGGCAGCCCGTTGGCATGGGCCAGCCACTGCACCTGGCGGTAGGTCCAGTCGCGTTTTGGTGCGATCTCGGCCGGGCCCAGCTGGCCATGCGCCTTCAACAAGCCAGCGAACAGGATGGGCCGGTAATGCACCGCCACGCTGTGCCCGGCCAGCGCCTGCGGCAGGGCCAGGAATGCCAGGTGGGCATAGGGCGAGATCGGGTCGTAGAAGAACGCGATGTCCTTCATGGCGCGATGCCCTGCCGGGCCTCCACCTGGCGCCAGATGTCGAGCTTGGCGTCGTCGTCCAGCCGCGCCCAGGCGCCGATTTCGGCCAACGTGCGGTGACAGCCCACGCAATGGGTGCGCTCGTCGTCCAGCCGACAGACCGAGATGCAGGGCGACGGCGCCACCACGCCCGGCTGCCGCTCGCGCGCGGCCTGCAGGGTCACGGCGCGGTTCATGCGGCCTCCTGCGTCACGTCGGCCACCGGCGCGCCGGTATAGCGCTCCAGCTCCTGCGGGGTGAGCGGGAACACCGCGTGCGGGTGGCCGGCTGCGGCCCAGACCCGGTCGAAGCGGAACAGCTCGCGGTCGATCAGCACCACCGGCGGCTCGGCATGGGCCAGCGGCGACACGCCGCCGATGGAGAAACCGGTGCGCGCCTTCACGAAATCGGCATCGGCCCGGCCCAGCCTGGTGCCCTCCGGGCAGACCAGCGCCTGCACCTTCTTCTCGTCCACACGGCGGTCGCCGGAGGTCACCACCAGCACCGAACGGTCGTCGCCCTTGCGGCGAAAGATGATGCTCTTGGCAATCTGCCCCAGGGCCACGCCCAGCGCTTCGGCCGCCTGCTGCGCGGTGCGGGCGGCATCGTCCAGCATGACCGGTGTGTGGGCATGGCGGAGGGCGGCCAGGGCATCGGTGACGCGCTGCACGGCGGTGGTGGCGGCAGCGGGGGCGGGGTTGGTGGGGGTGAGGGTATCGCTCATGGGGGGATGGTAGCGGCGCGGCATCAAGCCCCGAGACGGGACAGCGTTCTCAGTGCGTCCCGCAGTTTCTGCAATCGCGACTGACTGGCGGCATCGCCCGGCAGATGCCCTGCCAGCGTGGTGTTGAAGTCTGCATCGGCCAGTAAGTGGCTGAAGGCGTGGGCCAGATACACCCGCAGCTCTTCTGGCGCCTCGGCACACTCGGCCAGAAGCTCCGGGCGTCGGTCCACCACGGTGATGATGTCCTCAAGATCGTGGCTGCCCAGGTAATCGGGTTGCCCATCTGCGTTGCGGCCTCGATCGTTGAAGGCTTCCAGCTTGGTGGCAATGAACACCGGCGCGGTGATGAGGCGAATGCTCAAGCCGGACGCCAGGGCCACCGGCGTGGCGGTTTCCACGGCAAGCGGGTACCAGCGGTTGGCAAAGCCCAGGATGTCCTGCACGGTGGGCATCACGTCCACCGTGACGGCGCCCAGGACCCAACGGCAGATGGGCGCGCCCGGGCGCAGGTCGTTGCTGAAGCCGCGCGCACGCACCTTGTCCTCAATCGCGTGGTACTCGCGGGCCGTGAGCGCCTGGGCAATGATGTCCACATCCTCCGTGATGCGGATGCGATCCGGACGCACCTGCGTGAGCAACAGGCCGGTCGCACAGCCGCCCACAAAGACCACGTCGTCGCACACCGGGCCCAGGGCGCTGGCCACCAGCTCCAGGATGGCCAGATTCGGGTTGCTCATTTCAGCCGTTCCTCCAGCATGCCGCGCACCAGTTCCCGTTCACGCGCCTGACCGATGCGCAGTGCATCGAACAGCGCCAGCAGTTCGTAGAACGCCGGGTCTTTCAGCGCCGCCAAGGGCAGCTTGGGGTACAGGGGCAGCAGGGTGACCCCGCGTGTCGTGCCGTCCGGGTGCGGCCAAACCGGCGGCAGCTCTTCCGCGAACATGACTTTCGACTTGAGCGGTTCGACCCCCTGGGCCGTGGGGAAACCCACCGTGACCTCGCCGCGAACCGGCGGGAAGAAATAGACCGCCCCCTGCAGCACCAGAGGGCGGAACGCGGGCATCACCAAGCTGGGCACACCGTCCACCTCGGTCAACAGGCGCGAGGCCGACAGACGGGTGATGCAAGCATGGGCCTCAAACGGCGAGAGCTGCAAGGCTTGGGCCAAGGCCGCGTAAGGCAACCGCTGCCCCTTGAGGCAGACCAGCTTGAAGGCCACCGCCAGGTCTTGCGGCTTCAAGGTCCACTGGGTGTGGCTCAACCGCGACTGGATTCCAGAACTGCTCACAGGACACTCCATGCGCAATATGCATATGGAATATGCCACAGCTCGATTGATTTCACAAAGCAGATCTCGTCATATATGCGTTATGCATATAGAAGATGGTTAAGTCATCGCTGGTCGCGAATCACGAACCCACCTTGACCACAAAGCCCTGGCTTGCCTGGTGCCTCAAGGCCTGCGTGCCCTTGCCCTTGCCCTTGCCCTTGCCCTTGCAGCTGAACAGCGGGCCGGCCCTGGCCGCATGGGCCAGGGCCATCAGACGCGACTCCAGAAATTGCACATGCCCCTATGCCCCGCGCTTCACCAGCGCCAGGCTCGCCCCCATGGCCATCAGCAGCCCGCCAAACACCCGGTTCTGGGCTTGGCGGGCCCGCGCGGTGGCCAGCCAGCGCTGGGCGCGGGAGGCCAGAAAGGCGTAGCCGTGCATGACGATCAGGTCGACCCCGATGGTGGTGACCAGCAGCACCAGCAGCTGCAGCCACAGCGGGCGGGCCGGGTCGATGAACTGGGGCAGCACCGCCACCATGAACACGATGCCCTTGGGGTTGGTGACGTTGGTGAAGAAGCCGATGGCCAGGCGCTGGCGCACCGAAGGCAACCCTGCCGAGGAAACCGTTGCGGTCGGACCGGCGCCGTCGGGCACCGCGTCCACCGGCGCCCGCCATTGCCGCCAGCCCAGCCAGATCAGGTAGGCCGCGCCCACCACCTTGACCACCGTGAACGCCGTGGCCGAGGCCACCAGCAGCGCACCGACACCCGCACCGGCCACCAGCAGGATGACGGCCAGCCCGGCCTGCAGCCCCAGGATGGTGGCGCTGGCGCCCCGCACGCCGTAGGCCAGGCCGTGCGTCATGGACAGCACCGCGCCCGAACCGGGCGACAGCGCAATGGCCCACGAGGCCACGAAATAAGCGATCCACACCTGCCATTCCATGGCGGTCTCCTTCAGGCGGCCCGGCGGGCCAGCAGCGCACGGCCCACGCGCGAGGCGGTGGGGCGGCCGAGTTGTTCGCTGATCCAGGCGCCGGCATCCACCAGCGCGTCCAGATCGATGCCGGTTTCAATGCCCATGCCGTGCAGCATGAACACCAGGTCTTCGGTGGCCACGTTGCCGGTGGCGCCCTTGGCATACGGGCAGCCGCCCAGTCCGGCCACCGAGGCCTGGAAGTTCCACACGCCCAGCTCCAGCGAGGCCAGGGTGTTGGCCAGGGCCTGGCCGTAGGTGTCGTGGAAATGGCCGCTCACCTGGTCGATGCCGTAGTGCTGCAGCGCAGCCTCCAGAGCCGCCTGCACCCGGCGCGGCGTGCCCACGCCGATGGTGTCGGCCACGTCGACCCGCTGCACGCCGATGCCCTTCATGAGCCCGGCGAGATACGCCACGCGCTGGGGCGCGATGTCGCCCTCATACGGGCACCCCACGGTGCAGCTCATGGCACCACGCACCTGGATGCCGGCGGCCAGCGCGGCTTCCACCACCGGTGCGAAGCGCTCGATGCTCTCGGCGATGCTGCAGTTGATGTTCTTCTGGCTGAAGGCCTCGCTGGCGGCGCCGAACACCACGATCTCGTCGGGCCGGTCGGCCAGTGCCGCCTCGAAGCCTTTCAGGTTGGGCGTGAGCACCGAGTGCTGCACACCGGCCGGGCGTTGGATGCCGCTCATGACCGCATGGTTGTCGGCCATCTGCGGCACCCACTTGGGGCTGACGTAACTGGTGACCTCGATCTCGGCCAGGCCGGCGGCCTGCAGCCGATGCACCAGCCCGATCTTGACCTCGGCGGCCACCGGCTGCTTCTCGTTCTGCAGGCCGTCGCGGGGGCCGACATCGATCAGGCGGACGCGGGATGGAAGGGGCATGGCAGGTCTCCGGAGTCAGTAACCACGCGCCGGGTCGACCAGCCCGGCCACCGGCTCACCACGCTCCAGGCGGGC
>PNMF01000088.1 GCA_013823485.1 Comamonadaceae bacterium | reverse complement strand
TGCAGCGCCTGGGCCTGATCAGCTATGCGCGCGGGCACATCAAGGTGCTCGACCGGCCGGCGCTGGAGGCGCGGGTCTGCGAGTGTTATTCGGTGGTCAAGAAAGAGTACGACCGCCTGCTGCCGCACCGCCTGGCGCGCTGAAGCGGGAATACCGGGGAACACCGCAGCGGTGCGGTCGGACGGCGGCAGGCCTGTTCCGCCGGCCCATCGGTGCGGCAGGGCACAGTCGGCCGGGCCACGGCGCCCCACACTGGGCCGCCACTGCTGGTGTCGATCAACGCCGACCACCCGAGGATCCCCCCGACATGCTCCCCGACGACAACCTGCTGATCCGGCAGCTTCCCCGTGCGGCACGCCAGCAGCTGCTGGCCCGCTGCGAGCCGTTCGAGCTGGCGGCGTCGGCCGAGCTGGGGGTGCGGGGCCAGCCGCTGCGCCATGCACATTTCCTGACCGCCGGGTTCGTCTCGCTGGTGCTCGACATGGACCATTACCCGGCGCTGCAGGTGGGCATGGTCGGGCGCGACGGCATGCTGGGCGGCGAGCTGCTGATGGATCCGGGCAAGGCGCCCTGGCGTGCCGTGGTGCAGGGGGCCGGTCTGAGCTGGCGCATCGGCGCGCGGGCCTTGCGGCGCGAATGCGCCCTGCACCCCTCGCTGCTGCGGGCGGTGCAGGGCAGCGTGCTGCTGCACCTGCACCGGCAGACGCTGGCGGCGGCCTGCGAGCGGTTCCACCTGCTGAGCGCGCGCCTGGCGCGCTGGCTGCTGGTGTGCCAGGACGCCGCGCACAGCGACCGTTTTCATGTCACGCAGGAAGGCATGGCGCGCCTGCTGGGGGTTCGCCGCGCGGGGGTGACGGTGGCCGCCAGCAGCTTCCAGCACAGCGGCCTGATCCGCTACCACCGGGGCGAAGTCACCGTGCTGGACCGCAACGCGCTCACCGTGTGCGCGTGCACCTGTTACGCCGCCGACCACCGGCTGCGCATGGCACTGTCACGGCACTGACGGCCGACGGCCTGGGGCGCGTCGGTCGACAGGGTCTCGGGGCAGTGGTGCGGCTGCAGGGCACCGATGCAGGCGTCCACCACCGCCATGCCGCTGACCACTGGCGCATGGGTGACGACGTTGCCGAAGATGGTGGCAAAGGCCACGTCGCTGGCGTCGCGCCCGGTGCCGAAGCGCACGAAACCCATGGGGATGGAGGTACCCGACGGGTCGAAGATGTACCAGCGCCGTCCCAGGTACACCTCCACATAGGCGTGGAAGTCGGGTGGCCCCAGTCCGGGGTCGGCGCCGTAGTCGGTCCCGGTGGTGAAGCGAGCCGGTATGTTGAGCGCCCGGCACAGCGCGATCATGAGGTGCGCAAAATCGCGGCACACACCGACCTGGCTGACCAGGGTGTCCACCGCCGAGGTGGCCGAGTTCGAGCTGCTGGAGCGGAAGGTGATGCGCCGCTGCACCCACCGCGCAATGGCCAGCACCCGCTCGCACCCGGGCGGCAGGTGACCGAACTCCTGCATGGCCAGGCGGCCCAGCCGGTCGGACTCGCAGTAACGGCTGGGGTAGAGATAACCCAGCACATCGGCCGGCAGCCGGCACACCGGCACCTCGGCCAGTGCCGCCGGGGCGTGGCGGTGGTGGATGAGCTCCACCGTGGCCGCATAACGCAGCGCGAGCAGACCCGGTCCGGCGCGCATGCGCAGCCGGCGGTTGCCGGTGTCCGGCTCGGTGTGCACCTGCCAGGCCACCGGCTGGCTGACCTGCAACGATTCGTCCGACACCGTCTGGCTGTCGGTCTGCGCGGCATGGATGTTGAAGATGAAGTCGGCGCCATGGGCGTCGATCTCGTAGCGCAGGGCCACCTCCAGTTCCATGCGGATCATGTCGGCCGCCCGGTCATGTCCTCGGGCCGGACCCAGGCATCGAACTGCGCCGGCGTGACCCGCCCACACGCCAGCGCCGCCTCGCGCAGGGTGCTGCCGTCGGCCTGGGCGCGCTGGGCCACCCGCACCGCGTCGTCGTGTCCCAGGTGCGGCACCAGCACAGTGGCCAGCATGAGGTTGCGGGCCACCTGGTCGGCCATGTGCCGGGGCTGCGGTGCGATGCCGCGCACGCAGTGCTGCTCGAAGCAGTGTGTGCCCCGGGCCAGCAGCTGCAGGCTGTGCAGGAGGTTGTGCGCCATCAGCGGCAGCGCGGTGTTGAGCTGGAAGTGCCCCAGCGTGCCGGCCCAGCCCATGGTCACGTCGTTGCCCATCACCTGCGCGGCCACCATGATGAGCGACTCGCACTGGCTGGGGTTCACCTTGCCCGGCATGATCGAACTGCCCGGCTCGTTGGCCGGCAGCACCAGTTCGCCCAGGCCGCAGCGCGGACCGCTGGCCAGCCAGCGCAGGTCGTTGGCGATCTTCATCAGGACCACGGCCAGCGTGCGCAGCCCGCCATGGGCGGCCACCAGTGCATCGTGCGCCGACTGGGCGGCAAACGCGTTGGGCGCCCGCACCAGCCGCAGGCCGGTGGCCTCGGCCAGTGCGGCCACCATGTGCTCGGCCAGCAGGGGGTGGGCATTCAGACCGGTGCCCACGGCCGTGCCGCCGATGGCCAGCTGGTGCACCGGCGCCAGCAGCCCCAGCCAGCCCTGCTGCGCCTGCTCCAGCTGGCTGGACCAGGCCGATGCCTCCTGACCCAGCGTCAGGGGCACCGCATCCTGCAGGTGGGTGCGCCCCACCTTCACCAGCCCGGCCCATTCGACAGCCTGCGCATCGATCGTGCGGCGCAGCCGCTCCAGGGCCGGCAACAGTTCGTCGCGGCTGGCCAGCAGCACCGCCAGGTGCAGCGCTGTGGGCATGACATCGTTGGACGACTGCCCCCGGTTGACATGGTCGTTGGGGTGCACGGTGCGGGCCGCACCCCGGCCCCCGCCCAGCAGTTCGGAGGCGCGGTTGGCCAGCACCTCGTTCATGTTCATGTGGGTCTGGGTGCCCGACCCGCTCTGCCACAGCGACAGCGGAAACGCCCTCGGGTGGTCGCCGGCCAGCACCTCGTCGGCGGCCCGCGCGATGGCGTCGGCCTGGGGCGCGTCCAGCATGCCCAGCGAGGCATTGACCCGGGCCGCCGTGCCCTTGATCAGGGCCAGCGCGCGGATGACGGCTGTCGGCATGCCCTCGCCCACCATCGGGAAGTGCTGCAGGGCACGCTGGGTCTGCGCGCCCCACAGCGCCTGTGCATCGACCGGAATGTCGCCCATGGCGTCGTGCTCGAGGCGCGAGGCCATGGGCGATGGCCCCTGATGGCTCATGGTGAAGTCCTTCATCGATGGCTGGAGATGCAGCCTGAGGCCTGCAGCGCCGCAGATCGGTGCGCTGGCGCACAGACACGGCCGATGCGGCCGCGCACAGTGACTCCCCCCACCGCGCCAGAGCGGCCCCGGCACACCGCCCCACCTTTCGAAAGACACCCATGACCCACCGACACCTGCCGGCCGCCCTGCTGCTGGCCCTGGCCGCGCTGACCGGCCTGAGCGCCTGCCAGTCGACCCCCACCCAGGAAAGCACCGGCCAGTACATGGACGACACCGCCACCACCACGAAGGTGAAGGCGGCGATCTTCAACGAACCCACCCTGAAATCGGCCGAGATCAATGTCGAGACCTTCAAGGGCGTGGTGCAGCTCAGCGGCTTCGTCAGTTCGCAGGCCGACATTGCCACGGCGGTGCGCGTGGCCCAGGACGTGGCCGGCGTGCGTTCGGTGCGCAACGACATGCGCCTGAAGTGAACGGCCTCCGCTCGTTCACCCCTTTCATTCCCATCCTTGAGGACACACCACCATGAACCCGATGCAGAACACCCCCCTGGAAGACCTGGCCACCCAGGGCAGCAGCTCCATGCGCCACCTGGTCGACGGCACGGAGGAACTGGCCCGGCAGGGCTTGAACTCGGTGCGCAGCCACTCGCTGCAGGTCCGTGACGCCACCACCCACTATGTGCAGGCCCACCCGGTGGCTTCGGTGCTGATGGCCGCCGCCGCCGGTGCCGCGCTGGTGGGGCTGGCCGCGCTGTTCACCCGGGCCGGGCGTTGATCCACCCTGCCCTGCACCTGGTGCTGCGGCATCCGGAGCTGCTGGCCGAACACGGCTCGGCCTATGCCGCCTTGCTGGCGGCCGGCCTGTCGCAGGACGGCCGGCGCCTCAAGCGCCAGCTGCTCTGTCAGCTCGGCGCCCTGGCCCTGGCGGCGGTGGGCGCGGTGCTGGCCGGCCTGGCGCTGATGCTGTGGTCGGAGCAGGTGTGGGTCTGGGTGCTGGTGCCGGCCGTGCCGCTGGTGCTGGCCTTCGGCCTGCTGTGGTGGGGCCACGACCGGACCGCTCCGGACAGCACGCTGGCCGAACTGGGCCGGCAGCTGGCCCTGGACGCCGAGTGGCTGCGCCGTGCAGGCCACCCATGAACACCTTGCCTGATGCCGTGACCCGGCTGCAGCACAGCCGCGAGCGCTGGCTGCAGGCCCTGGAGCAGGATGCCCGCGCCCGGTCGGCCCACCCGCTGGGCGCGGTGTCCGGGCTGCTGCAGGGGCTGGGGGCTTCGCCCTGGCAGGCCGGGCTGTCGGCCACCTGGGCGTTGTGGCTGGCCTGGCGCCGACGCCGCGCCGAACCCGCCGTCCGCCCACCGCTGCACGCCCCCCGCCGATGGACCCCCGACCGCCCCCTGCTGCTGGCCGGGCTGGTCGCAGCGCTGCTGGCGGCGCTGTGGTGGAAGCGCCGGTCCGCATCCACCCGCCCCTGACATCCACCCCTGGAAGGAAATCCGATGCTCTATACCTTTGTCGTTGTGCTGGTGGTGCTCTGGCTGCTGGGCCTGGTGACGGCCACCACCATGGGCGGCATGATCCACCTGCTGCTGGTGGTGGCCGTCGTGGTGCTGTTGCTGCGGATCATTCGAGGCGACCGTCTGTGAGCCGCCCGGTCCGGGCCGCCGGGCTCAGTCTGCCGGGGGCGGCATCAACGCCACCATGAAACCGTCGTCCATGGCATTGCGGTCGGCCGTGGCGTTCAGCAGCACCGCAGGACCGCGCACCGGCAGCACCTGCAGGGCAAAGGTCCGGGGCGCCGCCCCGGCGGTGGCGAAGCCCAGCATGTGCTGCAGCTGCTCGCGGCTGGCCGCCGTGAGCAGGCCGGACATCGGCGTGTCCTGCAGGGATTCCCACTGCGCACCGAGCAGCTCCAGCGCCATCCGGTTGAAGCCGCGCACCACCCCCCGATCGTCCAGCAGCAGGTAGCCCACCGGCGCACGGTCGAACAGGAACGACTGCTGCCGCAGCGCGTCTTCCAGGGCACGGCGCGAAGCCATCAGCTCGTCGTTCTGCAGGTCGAGCTCCACCTGGTGCACCTGCAGCTCGTGCAGCAGCACCAGGGCATCGGGCGCGGTGCCTTGCTCCAGCGCCAGCCGGCACAGCACCCGCAGGGCCTCCGAGGCGTTGTAGCGGCCGGCGTCGGGCACACGGCCCTCGTCCAGCAACACATTCGCACGCCGGCGCAGGCCCGGCAGGCTGGAAGCGATGTCGTTCGGTTTCATGAGGGCATCTCCTGAGGCAACCGGACCGGCATCAACCCTGGCGCAGGCGCGCTTCCAGCGCCTTGGCGGCCGTGATGTCGATGAAGGTGATCACAACCCCCTGGATCAGATCGGCCAGGGTCCGGTACGGCTTGATCCTCACCATATACCAATGGCCATCGGTGGTGGCGATTTCCTTTTCGGTGAAAGTCAAAGTCCGCAACGTCTGGCGGGCATCGGCCACCAGGTCGGGGTAGTCCAGGGTGCTGGCCAGGTCGGTCAGCGGACGGCCGATGTCGCTCTCGCGCAGGTGGATCAGGCGGGTGATCTGTTCGGTGAAGCGCCGCACCTGCAGTTCGTTGTCCAGAAACAGGGTGGCGATGTCGGTGCTGTTGAGCAGGTTCTGCATGTCGCTGTGGGCCAGCGCCAGGTCGTCGAGCTTGGTCTGCAGTTCCTGGTTGAGGGTCTGCAGCTCTTCGTTCATGGACTGCGACTCTTCCTTGGAAGTGGTCAGCTCCTCATTGGCCGACTGCAGCTCCTCGTTGACCGATTGCAGGGCCTCGTTGGCGGCCTGCAGTTCCTCGGCCGACGCGCCCATCTCCAGCCGCAGGGCCTGGATCTCGTCCTTGCAGCGTTGCAGCTCGGCCTGCAGGGCCTCGGACGGAAGCTCGCCCCCGGCCGGGCGCCGCCGGCTTCGGGTCGGGACCGGCGCCGGCCGGAACGCCACCAGCAGCAGGCCGGCCGGGGCCGCCTGCACCGACGGCGCACCGGACACACCCACCAGGCTGACCGTGACATCCACCGCTGCCCGGCTGCCATCTTCATCGAGCCGAAGGCCGACAAGTTCGACGGTCGCACCGTCGTGCAGGGCCTGGCGCAGCGCCACCGCGACCTGGGTCCGGATGGTCGGACGGGCCATGACATGGATGTTCCAGTTGGCCTTGCCGGCCGCCGGCTCCAGGTACGGCCCCACGCTGCCGTGCACATACAGCACATCACCCTGGTCATTGACCAGCACCGCTGCCGGTGCAAAAGCCTTGAGCAGCGTCTGCTCGGCCAGGGTCTGCAGATTGGCCGGGGACGGTGTGGATGCGGGCACGGCGAAGTCCTTGTGGTGGGGTCGCACGGCGCTGCGCAGACCCACGGGAAAGTCCACCGCGCCGGCGTGCAGAGTATGGCTGTTGCGCCAGTACAGGCGCGACTTGGGGTTGACCGGGGCAAACAGCGTGGGCCCGTGGCCCACCGTCTCGGAGCCGCCCAGCAGCAGCGCGCCGCCCGGGCGCAGGCTGTAGGCAAACAGCGGCAGCAGCCGGCGCTGCAGGGCCGCATTGAAATAGATCATGAGGTTGCGGCACGAGAGCAGGTCCAGCCGGGTGAAGGGCGGGTCCAGGATGACGTCGTGCTGGGCGAACAGCACCCGGTCGCGGATCGGCTTGTCGATGCGGTAGCCGCCCTGCACCGGCCGGAAGAAACGCTGCAGCCGCTCCGGCCCCAGCTCGTCGACCGCACCGGACGGGTAAAGCCCCCGCCGCGCCACGGCCACCGCCTCCTGGCTGAGATCGCTGGCGAAAATCTGCAGACCGGGCGCGGGCTGTCCGGTGCGGGCGGTGTACGCGGCCGAGGCTTCGGCATGCACCATGGCCAGCGTGTAGGCCTCCTCCCCGGTGGAGCAGCCGACCACCCAGGCCCGCAAAGGCTCGCCCGAGCGGGCCCGGTCGAGCAGCGTGGGCATGACCTGGTCGCGCAGTTCGTCCCACACCTCGGGATCGCGGAAGAACCGGGTCACGCCGATCAGCATTTCCTTGAACAGCAGGTCGATCTCCTGCGGGTTCTGGCGCACGAAGGCGGCATAGGCGGCCGGGCTGTCCAGGCCGTGAACCGCCTGCCGCCGCTCGATGCGGCGGCGCAGCGTGCTGGGCTTGTAGTCCGACAGGTCGTGCCGGGTATGGTCCCGCAGCAGCTGCAGCAGGATGCCCAGCACCGCCTCGTCGTCCGGTGGTGCCGCTTTGCCGGGCACCGCACCCCGGGCTGCCAGGAGGCGCGCGGCCAGTTCCCCGGGCGGTGCGGCGATATCCACACAACCGCTGGCCAGGGCGTTCTGGGGCATGGACGCATAGCGGGCGGTCTCGGGCGACTGCACCAGGGTCAGACCGCCGGCCGCCCGGATGGCCCGCAGGCCGAGCGTGCCGTCCGCGCCCATGCCCGAGAGCACCACGCCGACGGCACGTTCACCGCCATCGGCCGCCAGCGACTCGAACAGCCGGTCGATCGGCAGGCGCAGGCCGCGCGGCTGGTGCGGACTGCTCAGGCGCAACGCACCGGCCACCACCGTGAGGTCGTGGTCGGGCGGTATGACATAGACATGGTCGGGCTGGAGCCGCAGGCCGTCGGTGGCTTCGGTCACCGGCATGGGCGTGGCGCGCCGCAGCAGTTCGACCAGCAGCGCCTTGCGCGTGGGGTCCAGGTGCTGCACCACCACCAGGGCGAGCCCGCTGCCCGGCGGCACCCCGCCCAGAAAGGACTCCAGCGCGGCCAGGCCACCGGCCGAGGCCCCCAGGCCCACCACCCGGACTGGCGGCAGCGTGTGCATCGGCACAGTACGTTGCGGGGCGGACAGCGGGGCACGGGTCATGGCGAATTATGAAACGCCCCGCCCGCGACGGCTGGGTGCGCCAGCGCACAGACCCGGACCCGGCGGCCTCCTACGGTGCAGGGTTCCAAAGCGAGGACACCATGACCAGCCTGACCGCCACCCAGCCGCCACCCACCGAGGTGGACGACCCGCCCGACGCCCTGACCCTGCTGATCGCCGACCACTACCACCTGCACAACCTGTTCGCGCATTTCGAGCATGCGCTGTCCACCACCCGCAAGGAGTGGCTGCGCGACCAGATATGCCGGGAGCTCGGCGTGCACATGCAGATCGAGGAAGAGATCCTCTACCCCGCCATACCGACCCCGGCGGACCAGCCGCTGATGGTGACCGACGCCACCGTCGAACACGCCGGCATCAAGCACCTGATCGGGCAGCTTTGCGAGGCCGATGTCGACCACCCCGCCACCCTGCGGCAGATGCTGGCGCTGTCCGCCTGCATGACCCGCCACGTCCATGAAGAGCACAACACGCTGTTCCCGCGGGTGTGGGCTTCCTCGGTGGACATCGCCGCGCTGGGGGTGCGTCTGGCGGCCAGGCAACGGGAGCTGCTGGCCTGAAGCGCCGGGTCAGGCGGGCGGCGAGTGTCCCACCAGCGGCAGCCCGCTGTGGTCCTTCAGGCCCACGCCGGTCAGGCCCAGGCGCCGACCCTCGGCCACCAGCCAGGCCAGCCGGCGGGCCGCCGTGACCGGGTCCTGCCCGGCCGGGCGCACGTTGGAGATGCAGTTGCGCTGCGCGTCGCTGCAGCCCACCTTCGGTTGGTGGGTGAGGTAGATGCCCACGCTGTCGGGCGAGCTCAGGCCGGGCCGCTCGCCCACCAGCATCGCGACCATGCCAGCGCGCAGGCGCTCGCCCACCTCGTCGCCCGCGGCCACGCGGGCTTCGCGCACCACCACCAGCGGCCCCAGGCGCAGGGCCGGGTCCAGCGCCTCGCGCAGGGCGGCCAGCAGGGCCGGTGCATGGCGCTGTATGCCCAGCGGCGACAGGCCGTCGCCCACCACCAGCACCAGGTCGGGGGCGGCCTCGGGCGGCAGCAGCGCTTCGGCATTGGCCGGGTTCAGGCGGCGGCCCAGATCGGGCCGCAGCAGGTATTCGTGCCGGCTGCGGGCGCGGCTCTGCAGCACCCGCACATCGCTCCAGCCCTGGGCCTGCACCTCGGCCACCAGGGTGTCGGTGTCCAGCGGCAGGTGGATGGCGTCGCGCGCCTGCGCATGGGCCAGCGAGAAGGCCAGCACCTCGCGGGTGGTGGCACTCACGCCGCTGCGGCCCAGGCCGATGCGGGCCGGCGTGAAGCGGCGCAGGTGCGCCCAGGGGTCGTCGCCGGTGGCGGGCGGGTCGGACCGATCGGGCGGAAGGTCGGGCAGTTCGCTCATGCCGCAGGCAGGCTCAGGTGTTCGCCGGCCGAGCGCCAGGCCTGCGCGGCGGGCAGCAGGCGGCCGGAAGGGTCGGTGATGTCCATGGACTGCAGCCAGGCCTCGAACTCCGGCGCGCGCTTCAGACCCAGCAGTTCGCGCAGCACCAGCGCGTCGTGGAACGAGGTGCTCTGGTAGTTGAGCATCACATCGTCCGCACCGGGTACGCCGATCAGGAAGTTCAGGCCCGCGGTGGCCAGCAGCACCATCAGGTTGTCCATGTCGTTCTGGTCGGCCTCGGCATGGTTGGTGTAGCAGATGTCGCAGCCCATGGGCAGGCCCAGCAGCTTGCCGCAGAAGTGGTCTTCCAGACCGGCGCGGGTGATCTGCTTGCCGTCGAACAAATACTCCGGCCCGATGAAGCCCACCACCGTGTTCACCAGCAGCGGCTGGTAGCGGCGGGCCACCGCATAGGCGCGGGCCTCGCAGGTCTGCTGATCCACGCCATGGTGGGCATTGGCCGAGAGCGCACTGCCCTGCCCGGTCTCGAAATACATCACGTTGGAACCCACCGTGCCCCGGCCCAGCGACTGCGCCATGGCGTGGGCCTCGTCCAGCAAGGCCAGGTCGATGCCGAAGCTGCGGTTGGTGCCTTCGGTACCCGCGATCGACTGGAACACCAGGTCCACCGGCGCGCCCAGCTCGATGGCGCGCATGGTGTTGGTCACATGGGTCAGCACGCAGCTCTGGGTGGGTATGCCACGGCCGATGACATCGGCCAGCACATGGTTCAGGCGCACCAGGTCGGGCACGCTGTCGGACACCGGGTTGATGCCCACCACCGCGTCACCGGCGCCGTGCATCAGCCCGTCGATCAGGCTGGCCACGATGCCGGCCGGGTCGTCGGTGGGGTGGTTGGGCTGCAGCCGCACGCTCAGGTGGCCGCGAAGGCCCTGGGTGTTGCGGAACCGGGTGACCACCTCGCAGCGGCGGGCCACCAGCATCAGGTCCTGGTTGCGCATCAGCTTGCTGACCGCCGCCACCATCTCGGGCATGAGGCCAGGGGCGAGTGCCTGCAGCACCGGGCCGGTGGCCTTCTCGGACAACAGCCAGTCGCGCAAGCCGCCCACGGTGAGATGGCTGATGGGCGCGAAGGCGGCTGCGTCGTGGCTGTCGATGATGAGGCGGGTGACCTCGTCGTCCTCGTAGGGCACCAGCGCCTCGGTCAGGAAGCGCTTCAGCGGCACATCGGCCAGCGCCCAGCGGGCCGCGATGCGCTCCTGTTCGGTGTCGGCTGCCAGGCCGGCGAGCGCATCGCCCGAGCGCAGCGGCGTGGCCTTGGCCATCACCTCGCGCAGGGAGTCGAAGCGGTAGCGCAGCGGCCCGAGGGTGACGTCGAAGCTCACTTGGCGGTTCCCAGCATCTCGTCGGCCGGTGCGGCGTCGCGCTGGCCGGAGGTGAGCGCGAAGTACACCCATGCCACCGCCATCAGGCCCAGGAACAGGCCGGTGATGATCGGGTTGAAGTACACCAGCGCACCCAGGCAGACCAGCCCGAACACCAGTGCAATGCCGGGCAGCACCGGGTAGAACGGCGCCTTGTACGGGCGCTGCAGGCCCGGCTCGGTGGCGCGCAGCTTGAACAGCGAGGCCATGGAGATGATGTACATCACCAGCGCGCCCAGCACCGCCATGGTCACGATGTTGGCGGTCAGCGGCTGGCCGCCGATGGTGATGAACTGGTCGGAGAACACCGCCAGCACGCCCACCACACCGCCGCCCACCAGGGCGCGCACCGGCGTCTTGAAGCGCGGGTGCACCGCAGCAAAGTAGGCCGGCAGGTAACCGGCACGGGCCAGCGCATACATCTGGCGCGAGTAGCCCAGGATGATCCCGTGGAACGACGCCACCAGACCGAACAGGCCGATCCACACCAGCATGTGCAGCCAGCCGCTGTTCTCGCCCACCACCACCTTCATGGCCTGCGGCAGCGGGTCGTTGATGTTGGAGAGCTGGCGCCAGTCGCCTACGCCGCCGGCC
>PNMF01000087.1 GCA_013823485.1 Comamonadaceae bacterium | reverse complement strand
ACCGGCGCCGCTGGCGCGGAAGGTGTCGACCCGCACATCGGCCGGGTTGATGTTGATCTCGATCGAGTCGTCGATCTCCGGGTAGACGAACAGCGAGGCAAAGCTGGTGTGGCGGCCGCCCGAGCTGTCGAACGGGCTCTTGCGCACCAGGCGGTGCACACCGGTCTCGGTGCGCAGCAGGCCGAAGGCGTATTCACCCTCGATCTTGATGGTGGCGCTCTTGATGCCGGCGGAATCACCGGCGGTCTCGTCTTCCACCGTGGCCTTGAAGCCCTTGCGCTCGGCGTACTTGATGTACTGGCGCAGCAGCATGCTGGCCCAGTCGCAGGCTTCGGTGCCGCCGGCGCCGGCCTGGATGTCGACAAAGCAGTTCAGCGGGTCGGCCGGGTTGTTGAACATGCGGCGGAACTCGAGCTTCTCGACATCGAGCTTGAGTTGGCCCGCTTCGGCCTCGATGGTCTCCAGACCGGCGTCGTCGCCATCGGCGGCCGACATGTCGAACAGTTCGGAGTTGTCGGCCAGTTCGCGGGTGAGGCGGTCCAGCACCACCACCACGTCTTCCAGCGACTTCTTTTCCTTGCCCAGCTCCTGGGCGCGTTTGGGGTTGTCCCAGACGGCGGGGTCTTCCAGCGCGCTGGTGACCTCCGAGAGTTTCAATGCCTTGGCATCGTAGTCAAAGATACCTCCGGAGCTCGACGACCCGGGCGGTCAGGTCCTCGAGTTGGCTGCGGATGGCGTTGCTGCGTTCGGCTTCCATGGTGTTCTTCCTGCGTGTTCTGGCTAAAGGCGCGATTTTCTCACGCCCCCGCCTCAGAACCGCCAGGTGCCGCCGACCATGATGGCCGCCGTGCCCAGCAGCTGCACCTGCAGGGCGGCCTGGTCGGTCAGGCGCCAGCTCACCGAGGGGATGACGGCGGGCGCGAACCCGCCGACGTTCAGGGGCACCTTGTCCTTGAAGCGCCCCACGTAGCCGTAAATGATCCCCCCGGTCACGCCCAGCGACAACCGCGGCACCGACGGGAACAGACCTTCCCATTCCTTGCCCACGAACACATAGGCCGAAGGCTGGCCGAACGAGTTGTTGAACAGGCTGAAGCCGCAGAACCGGCCGTTCTCCAGCCGCCGGCTCAGGCTCAGCGCGTGCACCGTGCGGTGCTCGGGCGAGTAGGTCCAGTGGTGGGTGTACGGGGAATAGAACAGCTCGTAGCGTGGCCGGGTGGGCTCGGCCTCGTTGCCCAGACCGGGGCAGATGGCGTCGGTCACGCCGGCATGGGCCAGCGGGGCAACCGACAGGGCCGCCAGGGCGGCCAGGGAGAGCAGGGTGTGGGGCAGGTGGTGGCGGATGGGCATCCGCCGAGTGTGCCTGCTGACGCGGTCAGGCTTGTGTCGGCCCGCCATTGACCGGCAACCAGGTGTGTCAGGCCAGGAAGGCCTCCACCTGACGCGCCAGTTCCACCGGCTGGTCGTGGTGCAGCATATGTCCGCTGTCGGGCAGGCCGGTTTCCTGCAGCTGCGGAATGTGGCTGATGCGCTCGCGGTAATCGGCCAGGGTGTAGCGGTCTTTCCACCACAGGGCCAGGCTGTCGTCGCTGGCAATGACCGACAGCGTGGGTGCAGTGATGCGCTCGTACACCGCCACCGCCTCGTCGGCCCGGTACAGGTAGGCACTGACCACCTTGTGGGCCGCATCGCCCAGGATGGCCCAGCGGCCCTGGGCGTCGGGCGCGGCCCAGTGGCCGGCCAGCCACTCGGCCTTGTCGGCCGGCAGGCGCGGGTTGGTCTTCATGAGGCGCCGGGCCACGCCCTGCAGGTCGTCGTAGGTCTGCAGCCCCTTGGTCCCCTGGCGGCAATCGCGGATCTCGTCCAGCCACTGTGCGTAGCGGCCCGGGGCCTGCGAGGGCCGGGTGGCCGGCATGCCGAAGCCCTCCAGGTTGATCAGGCGCCGCACCCGCGCCGGCCGCACGCCGGCGTAGATGGTGGCCACGTTGCCCCCCATGCTGTGGCCGACCAGGTCCACCGGCCGGTCGGGCGCGATCTGGTCGAGCAGGGCGTCGAGGTCGCCCAGATAGTCCGGGAACCAGTAGCTGTCCACCGGCGGGCCCTCGCTGCGGGTCAGGCCGAAACCGCGCCAGTCCGGGGCCACGATCCAGCGGTCCTGCGACAGGGCATCCACCATGAACTGCCACGAGGCCGACACGTCCATCCAGCCGTGCACCAGCACCAGCGGCGGGGTCTGCGGGTCGGGTTCACCCCAGACGCGAAGGTGATAGGACAGGCCGCGAACCGGCCGGAATTCGCTGCGGGGGGGTCGTCGCACTTGGTACATTCGGCCGATCATAGAGACGCCCACGGAGACAGACGATGCCCCACCGTCAAGGCAGCGACACCCCCCGCCTCGACCTGCACGCCGCCCTGCACGGCCGCTTCGGCTGGCAGGTTCCCGAGCGGTTCAACATGGCCGAGGTGTGTTCCCGGCGCTGGGCCGCCGACCCGCAACGCGCCCGCATGACGGCGGTGATCGACACCGCGCCAGGGCAGCCCGACCGCAGCCACAGCTATGCCGACCTGCAGGCCGCGGCCAATCGCCTGTCGAACGTGCTGGTCTCGCTCGGCGTGCGTCGGGGCGACCGGGTCGCCATCGTGCTGCCTCAGCGCTTCGAGACCGCGGTGGCCTACATGGCGGTGCTGCAGATGGGTGCGGTGGGCATGCCGCTGTCGCAGCTGTTCGGGCCGGAGGCCCTGTCGTACCGGCTGCACGACAGCGAGGCCGTGGTGGCGCTGTGCGACACCGGCACGCTCCCCGGCATTCAGGCGGTGGCCGCCGAAAGCCCCCTGCTGCGCCACGTGGTGTGCGTCGATGCCCCGGCCGATGGCGGCGTGCTGGACTGGCACGCGTTGTGCGCCCAGGCCGCTGGCCGGTTCGACCTGGCCATCACCCAGGCCGAAGATCCGGCGGTGCTCATCTACACCAGTGGCACCACCGGCAATCCCAAGGGTGCGCTGATTCCGCACCGCGCCCTCATCGGCAACCTGACTGGCTTCGTGTGCAGCCAGAACTGGTTCGGCTTCGATCCCTTCGACCCGCGCCGGCCCTCCGAAGCGGTGTTCTGGTCGCCGGCCGACTGGGCCTGGACCGGCGGCCTGATGGATGCCCTGCTGCCCACGTTGTACTTCGGCCGGCCCATCGTGGCCCACAACGGTCGCTTCGGCCCGCAGATGGCCTTCGAGCTGATCGAGCGGCACGGCGTGACCCACAGCTTCCTGTTCCCCACGGCACTCAAGGCCATGATGAAGGCCTACCCCCGCCCGGCGCAGCATTTCCGCTTCCGGCTGGAAGCCATCATGAGCGCGGGCGAAGCGGTGGGCGACGCGGTGTTTGCCTACTGCCGAGAGCAGCTGGGCGTGGTGGTCAACGAGATGTTCGGCCAGACCGAGATCAACTACATCGTCGGCAACTGCGACCGGCTCTACCCGGCCCGACCCGGCAGCATGGGCAAGGCCTATCCCGGTCACCGGGTCGCGGTCATCGACGACGAGGGCCGGGAATGCCCGCCCGGCACGGCCGGCGACGTGGCGGTGCACCGTCTCGATGTGCACGGCGATCCCGACCCGGTGTTCTTCCTGGGTTACTGGAAGAACGAGCAGGCCACCCGGTCCAAGTTCACCGGCGACCCGGCGTCCAGCTGGTGCCGCACCGGCGACCTGGCGGTGCAGGACGCCGAGGGCTACCTCTGGTACCAGGGCCGCAGCGACGACGTGTTCAAGGCCGCCGGTTACCGCATCGGCCCGAGCGAGATCGAAAACTGTCTGGTCAAGCACCCGGCGGTGGCCAACGCGGCGGTGGTGCCCAAGCCGGACCCGGAGCGCGGCGCGGTGGTCAAGGCCTATGTGGTGCTGGCGTCCGGGCACCGCGCCGACGCGGCGCTGGTGGCGTCGCTTCAGGCCCATGTGAAGGGGCAGCTGGCCCCCTACGAATACCCCAAGGACATCGAGTTCATCGACGCCCTGCCCATGACCACCACCGGCAAGGTGCAGCGCCGGGTGCTGCGCCTGCAGGAGGAGGAGCGGGCGCGCCAGGCTGCGGCTCGTTGAACCCGTGGCCCGTGCCTTGCTTGGTGCACGCCGTTCCGTCCACGGAGGGCCACCCATGCACCAGCAACGCACATTCGACAGCCACCGGTTCTTCCGCTCCGATCAGCCCGAACCGCCGCGGGTGGTGATCACCGCTTCCCCCGATGCGGCGGTGGTCTGCTGGCAGGTGGAGCCGGGCCAGCGCATCGGCATGCACCGACACCCGACCGGCCAGGACACCTGGATCGTGCTGTCGGGTGAGGGCGAGTACTACACCCAACCGGGCGCGGCTCCACTGCCCTTGCGCCCCGGCGTGGTGGCCGTGGCGGCCACCGGCGACTGGCACGGTGCCCTGAACACCGGCAGCGTGCCGCTCAAGTTCGTGTCGGTGGTGTCCCCGGCGGAGTCGGGGTTCGAGCCCCTGGCGTGAGCGGCGGCGCTCAGCGCTGAGCCGTGGTGGCCGGCTCGGCCACATAGATCTCCACCCGCCGGTTGGCGGCACGGCCGGTGGCGCTGCTGTTGTCGGCCACCGGCTCGCGGGAGCCACGGCCGTCGGTGGTGAAGCGGGCAGCGGACACGCCGCGTCCCACCAGGTAGTCGCGGGTGGCGTTGGCTCGGTCGACCGACAGCGGGTTGTTGATGGCGTCGCTGCCGGTGTTGTCGGTGTGGCCGACGATGGTGACCTGCGTCACCGGGTTCTGCTGCAGCGTGCCGGCGAACTGGTTCAGCACGCCCGCCAGCGCCGGGTTGATGGCCGAGCGGCCCACCGCAAAACCGGCGTCGGCCGGCACATCGAGCTTCAGGCGGTTGTCGGCCGTCTGGCTGACACCGATGCCGGTGCCCTGGGTGGCCTGCTCCATGGCCTTCTTCTGTTCCTGCATGCGGGTCGACCAGATGTAGCCGCCCAGTGCGCCCGCGCCCGCGCCGATGACGGCACCCTGCGTGGCGCCCTTGGAGCCACCGGTCAGGCCACCGAGCACAGCGCCGGCCAGTGCGCCGATGCCCGCGCCCTTGGCCGAGTCGGACTGGGTCTCGCTCATGTTGGCGCAGCCGGACAGCACCAGAGCGGTGGCGACCACCCCCAGAGTGAGGCGGGAAGCCCGGGGCGTGACGGAGGGGTTCTTGTTCATGGAGGATCTCCTGTTGGATCGGGGGTGTGACACCCTAAACTTATACCCTCACCCTGTATCGCCTCTGTATACGAATGTTTCCCATGACCCCTGTTTCCCTGGGCCAGAGCCCGCTGCGTGCATCGCCCATCTGCCTGGGCACCATGACCTTCGGCGAGCAGGTGGCCGAGCCGGATGCCCACCGCATCTTGGACCGCGCGGTGGAGCGCGGCGTCGATTTTCTGGATGCCGCCGAGATGTACCCGGTGCCGGCGCGCGCCGAGACCTGCGGCGCCACCGAGACCATCATCGGCCGCTGGCTGGCGGCCCGACCCGGCATGCGCCAGCGCATCGTGCTGGCCACCAAGGTGGCCGGCCCGTCGCGCGGCATGCCGTGGATCCGTGGCGACCAGTCGGGCCTGACGCGCGCCGAGATCATCGCGGCGTGCGAGGGCAGCCTCCAGCGCCTGCAGACCGAAGTGATCGACCTCTATCAGATCCATTGGCCGGCCCGCAACGTGCCGGTGTTCGGCAGCCTGTACTTCGACCCGTCCAAAGACCGCGACTGCGCCGCCATCGACGAGCAGCTCGACGCACTGGACGCCCTGGTCAAGGCCGGCAAGGTGCGGGCGGTGGGTCTGTCCAATGAATCGCCCTGGGGCGTGCATGAATTCGTGCGGCTGGCCCAGGAGCGCGGCCTGCCGCGCGTGGCCACGGTGCAGAACCCGTACTGCCTGATCAACCGTTCCTACGAGAACGCGCTGGACGAGACCTGCCACCGCCTGGGGGTGTCGCTGCTGGCCTATTCGCCGCTGGGCTTCGGCCTGCTGTCGGGCAAGTACGACGACACCGGCCTGGTGGGCGACCACGGCCGCATGGCCATTTTTGAGTCGATGCGCAAGCAGCGCTGGGGTCGGCCGGAATCGCTGGCCGCTGCCCGCCGCTACAGCGCCCTGGCGCGCGAACACGGCCTCACGCCGGCCCAGCTGGCGCTGGCCTTCTGCTACCGCAACTGGCGGGTGGCCAGCACCATCATCGGCGTGACCAGCGTGGCCCAGCTCGACGAATGCATCGACGCCTGGGGCGTGCAGCTGTCGCCCGAACTGCTGGCCGGCATCGACCAGATCCGCTGGGAGCTGCGCGACCCGGCCCAGTGACGTTGCGGCATGGGCAAGAAGGTTCACGTCAGCGAGACACCGGCCACCGCCTGGCTCAAGGCGCACGGTATCGCGTACACCGAACATCCGTACGAGTACCTGGAGCACGGTGGTGCCCAGCACAGCGCGCAGGTGCTGGGCCTGGACCCGTTCGCGGTGGTCAAGACGCTGATCATGCAGGACCAGGACGCGAAGCCGCTGGCCATCCTCATGCACGGCAACCGCACCGTCTCCACCAAGAACCTGGCGCGCCAGGTGGGGGTGCGCTCCATCGAACCCTGCAAGCCCGAGGTGGCCAACCGCCACAGCGGTTATCTGGTGGGCGGTACCTCGCCCTTCGGTTTGCGCCGGGCCATGCCGGTGTATGTGGAATCCACCGTGCTGGGGCTGCCGCGCATCTGGATCAATGGTGGCCGGCGCGGCTTTCTGGTGGGCATCGATCCGGCCGTGCTGGCCGGGCCGTTGGGCGCGGTGGGCGTGCAGTGCGCGCTGGCAGAATAGGCCGCACCTTCCGGGCTTCAGGGCCCGCATGACCGCTTCGGAGCATTCCCTTGGACTTCCTCTACCCGCTGCTGGCCACCGTGGTCAGCTACCTGATCGGCTCGCTGTCGTTCGCCGTGCTGGTGAGCCGGCTGATGGGCCTGAACGACCCGCGCACCTATGGCAGCAAGAACCCGGGCGCCACCAATGTGCTGCGCTCGGGCAACCGCAAGGCGGCGGTGCTGACCTTGCTGCTCGATGCCTTCAAGGGCTGGCTGCCGGTGGTGCTGGTGCAGGGCTGGGGCGAGCCCTGGGGCCTGGGCGCCGGCACGGTGGCGTTGGTGGGGCTGGCGGCATTTCTGGGGCACCTGTTCCCGGTGTTCTTCCGCTTTCAGGGTGGCAAGGGCGTGGCCACGGCGGCCGGCGTCATCCTCGCCTTCAACCCGTGGCTCGGGCTGGCCTCGCTGGCCACCTGGGTCATCGTGGCGTACTTTTTCCGCTTCTCGTCGCTGGCGGCCATCGTCACCGCCGTGTTCGCGCCAGCCTACTTCCTGCTGGGCCGTGGTGTCGCCTGGGACGCGCCGGGCGTGATGGTGCTGGCCCTGGCCGTCATGGGCGTGCTGCTGATCTGGCGCCACGCCGAGAACATCAACCGCCTGCTGGCCGGCACCGAGAGCCGCCTGGGCTCGAAGAAGAAGTGACCCGATGAGTTCGCCCGAGCGTTACATCCACCGCGTCGGCATGGCCGCACGCTACAGCGAGGCCGCCGTGTTCCAGGGTGTCGTGTACCTGGCCGGCATGGTGCCGGAGCGGGGCGACACCGACATCGCCGGTCAGACCGCCGATGTGCTGGCGCAGGTCGAGCAGCGGCTGATCGAATGCGGCAGCCACAAGTCGCGCATCCTGCGGGCCCAGATCTTCCTGGCCGACATCACCGAGATCGGTGCCATGAACGCGGTGTGGGACGCCTGGGTGGTGCCCGGCACCGCCCCGCCCCGTGCCACGGTGCAGGCCGCACTGGCCGATCCGGGCTGGCGGAT
Source organism: Comamonadaceae bacterium (assembly GCA_013823485.1). GTDB lineage: Bacteria > Pseudomonadota > Gammaproteobacteria > Burkholderiales > Burkholderiaceae_C > Hydrogenophaga. The sequence continues at coordinate 4,051 of PNMF01000087.1, read as the reverse complement.
CGAGATCGTGGTCACGGCCGCCGTGGCCTGACCGGGTGGCTCAGTAGCGCCGCTCCAGCGTGAGCTGGTCGTTGGTGCGCTGCATCTGGAACCGGTTGAGGAAGCTGTTGCCCAGCAGCACCGCGGGCATGGGCTGCGGCAGCACGATGGCACTCACCCCATAGATCATGGCCTCGCCGACCCGCACCGAATCGAGCTGGATCCGGTGCCCGTTGACCTGGCCGTTGGCGGTGGAGACCGTGACCCGCTGGCCCTTGGCGAATTCGAGGTTGATGCGCCTGGCCTCCAGCTCGGAGAGGATGACTTCGGTCGCCCCGGTGTCCACCAGAAACTGCACCGAGCGCCCGTTGATCTGCCCCGCCGGAGAAAAATGACCGCGGCTGTCGGCGGTCATCACCACCCGGCCACTGCCCTGGGGCGCTGCGCCGCCGCCCAGGCTGACCGGCGCTTCACCCACACGCAGGGACTGCCGGCGGCCGTCGATCTCGACCGTGGCGGTGTCGCCTTCCACCTTCAGCAGCTTCACGCCCTGATGGGTCTGACCAGCCGCGACAAAGCGCGGCGCGCCACCATCGACGATCAGCAGTGCCCGCGCGCCCGACACGCCGCCGATGGACACCTGCTGCGCCGCCGCCGGCAGGCTGCCGATGACCAGCAGGGCCACCGCCGTCAGCAGCGCGGGCAGGGCAGGGCGGCGCATGGGCAGGGGTCAGTCGCGGAAGTTGTTGAACGACAGCGGCAGGTCCTTCAGCTCGCTGCGGATCAGGGCCATGGCGGCCTGCAGGTCGTCGCGCTTGGCGCCGGTCACACGCACCGCATCGCCCTGGATGGCCGCCTGCACCTTGAGCTTGCTGCCCTTGATGACCTGCTGGATCTTCTTGCCGTCCTCGGTGGCGATGCCGTTGCGCACCTTGACCACCTGCTTGACCTTGTCGCCGCCCATCTTCTCGACCTTGCCCACATCGAGGAAGCGCACGTCGACGTTGCGCTTGGCCAGCTTGTTGCGCAGCACGTCGTCGATCTGCTGGAGCTGGAAATCGGCGTCGCCGAACAGGGTGATTTCCTTGTCCTTGAGCTCGATGGCGGCGCTGGTGCCCTTGAAGTCGAAGCGCGTGCCGATCTCGCGGGAGACCTGGTCGATCGCGTTCTTGACCTCGACGAAATCGGCTTCGAGAACGGTGTCGAAAGAAGGCATGGTGGTGTGCGGGAAGAGGGGCTGCAGGGGGGCCGCAGGCGGTGGCCGTGTGGCCAGACGCGGCGGCCCGGGTGAGAGAATCGGCGGATGATAGTCGAGAAGCAGGTACCCCTGCAGCCCCACAACACCTTCGGCATCGTGGCCCGCGCGCTGCACCTGGCGCGCATCCGCACCGAGGCCGACATCGCCGCGCTGCGGGCCGATCCGCAGTGGTCCGAGCTCACCGCCAGCACCCCGCCGTTCGTGCTGGGTGGCGGCAGCAACCTGGTCATCACCGGCGACGTGCGCCCGCTGGTGCTGAAGGTCGAGATCATGGGCCGCCGCCTGATCGAAGCCACCGACAAGGGCTGGCTGGTCGAGGCCGGTGCCGGCGAGAACTGGCACACCTTCGTGCAGTGGACGCTGGAGCAGGGCTGGCCGGGCCTGGAGAACATGGCGCTCATTCCGGGCACGGTGGGTGCGGCCCCGGTGCAGAACATCGGCGCTTACGGTGTGGAGCTGCAGGACCGCTTCCATTCGCTGGACGCGGTCGACCTGCACACCGGCGAGCCTTTCACGCTGAAGGCCGCGCAGTGCGGCTTCGGTTACCGCGATTCGGTGTTCAAGCACGCGCCGGCCGATGGCCGTAGCCTCGGGCTGGCCGGCCGCGCGCTGATCACCCGGGTGCGTTTCTGGTTGCCCAAGCCCTGGAAGCCGGTGCTGGGTTATGCCGATCTGGAGCGCCGCATGGCCGAGACCGGCCAGCACGCGCCCGACGCCCGCACGCTGTTCGACTGGGTGGTGGACATCCGCCGCGCCAAGCTGCCGGACCCGGCGGTCATCGGCAACGCCGGCAGCTTCTTCAAGAACCCCACGGTCACGCCGGAGCAGTGCGCCGACATCATTGCGCGCGAGCCGCGGGTGGTGCACTACCCGATGCCCGACGGCACGGTGAAGCTGGCGGCGGGCTGGTTGATCGACGCCTGCGGCTGGAAGGGCCGGGGGGTGGGCAACGCGGGGGTGTACGAGAAGCAGGCGCTGGTATTGGTGAACCGGGGCGGCGCCACGGGCGGTGAGGTGATGACGCTGGCGGGGGCGATCCAGACCAGCGTGTACGAGCGGTTCGGGATCCGGCTGGAGCCTGAACCTGTGGTGATCTGACCTTTTCGTTCTTCGGCTTTTTCTGACGGGCTGGGGCGGGCGCCGGGCCTCTGGCTTGCCTCGCGGGCGACTACCCGGGTGCTCTGGTGTTTCTTCATCAACGCCGTGTGGGTGTGCACACTCTGTGGCGGCCGCGAATGCAGCCGGCGGCCCGGCACCCGCCCCAGCCCGTCCACACGATGGTGGTGCGCGGCCGTTGGCGTACCTGCGTTGCTTCAGCGGGGTGGTCGGTGGGTGTGTGGGCGCCGGTCCGATTCGCGGTTGCCACAAACCAGTGCCCGCCCATCTGGCGTTCAAGAAGCAACCGATGCCAACCCACCCAGCCGCCCGCGAGCGAGACCAGAGCCCACACACCCACCGGCCACCCCGCCCGCGAGGTCTTGAAGAACCCACAAAAAAAGCCGCCCAACAGAGCGGCCTTTCCAGGAATCACAAGGAAGCTCAGTCCCCCTTGCCACCTTCCAGCTTGAGCATCTGCGCCCCTTCGCCCAGCGACAGCAGACCGCTCTTGGCATAAATGCCCAGCTTGTCGCGCGTGTCGGTGATGTCCAGGTTGCGCATGGTCAGCTGGCCGATGCGGTCCAGCGGCGAGAACGGCGCGTCCTCCACCTTCTCCATGCTCAGGCGCTCCGGCGCGTAGGTCAGGTTCGGGCTCTCGGTGTTGAGGATGCTGTAGTCATTGCCACGGCGCAGCTCGATGGTCACCTCGCCGGTGATGGCGCGGGCCACCCAGCGCTGGGCCGTTTCGCGAAGCATGATCGACTGCGGGTCGAACCAGCGGCCCTGGTACAGCAGGCGGCCGAGCTTCAGGCCGTTGATGCGGTACTGCTCGATCGTGTCCTCGTTGTGGATGCCGGTCACCAGGCGCTCGTAGGCGATGAACAGCAGCGCCAGGCCCGGGGCCTCGTAGATGCCGCGGCTCTTGGCCTCGATGATGCGGTTCTCGATCTGGTCGCTCATGCCCAGACCGTGGCGGCCACCGATCTCGTTGGCCTTCATGATCAGGTCGACCGGGCTGGCAAAGGTCTGGCCGTTCAGGGCCACCGGCTGGCCTTCCTCGAAGCGCACCGTCACCTCTTCGGCCTTGACCACGCAGTCCTCGCGCCAGAACGGCACGCCCATGATCGGGTTGACGATGCGGATGCCGGAGTTCAAGTGCTCCAGGTCCTTGGCCTCGTGGGTGGCGCCCAGCATGTTGCTGTCGGTGCTGTAGGCCTTCTCGGCGCTCATCTTGTAGCCGAAGCCGTTGGCCGTCATGAAGGCGCTCATCTCGGCGCGGCCGCCCAGCTCGTCGATGAAGCGCTGGTCCAGCCAGGGCTTGTAGATCTTCAGGCTCGGGTTGGTCAGCAGGCCGTAGCGGTAGAAACGCTCGATGTCGTTGCCCTTGAAGGTCGAGCCGTCGCCCCAGATGTTGACGTCGTCCTCCTTCATGGCCGCCACCAGCATGGTGCCGGTCACGGCACGGCCCAGCGGGGTGGTGTTGAAGTAGGTCACGCCGGCGGTGCTGATGTGGAAGGCGCCGCACTGCAGGGCGGCAATGCCTTCATGGGCCAGCTGGCTGCGGCAGTCGATCAGGCGGGCCTTCTCGGCGCCGTAGGCCAGGGCCTTGCGCGGGATCTCGTCGTAATCGGGCTCGTCGGGCTGACCCAGGTTGGCGGTGTACGCGTAGGGAATCGCGCCCTTCTGCTTCATCCAGAGCAGCGCGGCACTGGTGTC
>PNMF01000086.1 GCA_013823485.1 Comamonadaceae bacterium | reverse complement strand
GACCGCGTAGGCCAGCAGGTGGGCGGTGGAGTGGCGGATCATCTCCAGGCCGTCGGCGTCCTTGGCGGTGACGATGGCCAGCGACACGTCGCGGTCGATGGTGAAGCTGGTGTCGACCAGACGGCCATCCACCTTGCCGCCCAGCGCGGCCTTGGCCAGGCCGGTGCCGATGGAGGCGGCCACGTCGGCCACCGTCACCGGTGCGGGAAAGCTGCGTTGCGAACCGTCAGGAAGCGTGATCTGGGGCATGGCGGAGTTCGGAAAGACGAGGATCGCGGCCGGGGCCGCGCCGGCAGGCACCCGGGAGCGGGTCTGCGGACTGCAAAGCCGGCCATTTTCCCACAAGCCACCGGCGGGACGCGGCGTCAGGGTCGGTGCAGGCCGGCGTGCAGCGCGCTGCCCCGCAGCCGTTCGCCCAGCCAGACCGCGCCGGCGCGGGTGAGATGCACCCCGTCTTCCGACAGCAGATGGCCGGTGGGGCCGACCGCCGGGCATGCTTGTCCACCCTCGCACACCATGGTCTGCACATCGACGAAGCCGTCGATGCCGAGCGCCTCGATGGCCTTGTGGGTCTGGTGCGTGATGCCATCCGGCGGCTGCCGCCACGCCTGCCGCTCGGCCGCCGTGAGTGCGAGCAGTCGGTTCACGTCGGGCCGACCGAAACTCTTGGGGCCCAGCAGCAGCACCCGCCCCTGCGTGATGCGTTGAAGCCGGCCGACCGAGTCCTTCAGCCAGGACACCTGCCAGGGCTGCCAGTACGAGGCCAGCACGACCACGTCGGCCGCGGCCACCCGGGCGAGCAGACCCGGACTGCGGTAGCGGTCGACACCATCGCAGGCCGCGCCCAGGCCCGGTGGCAACACCTCGGCTTCGGGGCGGTCCAGCAGCAGGTTGCCGCACTCGGCGGGTATGCCGTGAAAGGACACCTGCAGGCCGCGGTCCAGCCCGGACTCATGCAGGGCATTGATGAGGTCCTTGCCGAAGCTGTCGCCCACCACCAGCACGCGGCGGCCACTGCCCTCGGTGAAGGGCACCGCCTCCACCGAACGGGTGTGGGCGTGCAGGTACTTCTTGGCGTCCTTGCGGCTGAGGCTGACCAGCGGCCGGTCTTCCGGTGCAAACCGCCACAGGATGGTGCTGGTGTACTGCTCGGCCAGCCCGCCGGCGAACAGCACACCGGCCGAAGCCACCCCCAGCACAGCGACCCCGCGCCGCCCCAACCCCCAGTCGGGCCGGACGTTCTGCACCCCGTGCCGCCAGGGCAGCTCCACCAGCCGCCAGCTGAGCCAGCCCAGCAGCAGCACCAGGGCGATCAGGGCCAGCGACACCCACAGGCCGGCGCTGCCACCGTGCAGCCAGCCCCGCAGGTGCGCCAGCGCAAACACCGGCTGGTGCCACAGGTAGGCGCTGTAGCTGATCAGCCCCACCCCGATCAGACCGGGCCACGACAGCAGTTGGGCCACACCGGTGCCCGCGCGGGCATGCAGCAGCAGCAGGGCGGTGCCCGCCACCGGGGCCAGCGCGTACACCGAAGGAAACGGCAAGCTCTCGTTCAGCAGCACCAGGGAGCCCAGCAGCAAGGCCAGCCCGACCCAGGCCAGCACCGGCCAGGTCGGTGGGCGGCGGCGCTCGATCGCGGCACACAGGCTGCCGGCCAGCAGCTCCCAGAAACGGGACAGCGAGAAGAAGTAGTTGGCCTCGGGCTTGTGGCGCCACCCCCACTCGCTCACGGCCAGGCTCAGCAAGGCCATCAGCACCACGCCGGCCGCCACGGCGCGCATCCGGCCGAGCCGCCAGAGCAGCAGCAACAGCAGCGGGAACAGCAGGTAGAACTGCTCCTCCACCGCCAGGCTCCAGGTGTGCAGCAGCGGCTGTTCGGCCGCGTTCGGCGAGAAGTAGCCGAAGAGGCTCCAGAAGTAGGCGTTGGACAGGAAGATGACGGTGGACGCCTGCGCCAGCGCATGGTCCTTGAACTGCGAAGGCGTCATCAGGAAGGCCGCGGCCACCCAGCAGACCGCCAGCATCACGAACAGGGCCGGCAGGATGCGCCGCGCACGGCGGGCATAGAAGCGGCGGAAGCTGAACGAATCCGACGCCAGCTCGCGCAGCAGGATGCCGGTGATCAGATAGCCGGAGATGACGAAAAACACGTCCACCCCGGCAAAGCCGCCCGGCAGCCAGCCCAGGCCGGAATGGGCCACGATGACGGCCATCACGGCGATGGCGCGCAGTCCGTCGATCTCGCGTCGGTAGGCCGCTGCGGCCGGCTGTTCTCCCTGGGGTGCGGTCATGGCGCGATTCTCCCCGAAGCCCGGGTGCCCCCTGCCGGCCACACCGGCGCAAAAAAGCCCGGGACCGGCCCGGGCTTCGTGTCTCCTCTTCCGCTCTGTGGCGGACCGGGGATCAGTGGAACTGCTCTTCTTCGGTCGAGCCGGTGAGCGCCTTCACGCTGGAGGAGCCACCCTGGATGACGGTGGTCACGTCGTCGAAGTAGCCGGCGCCGACTTCCTGCTGGTGCGACACGAAGGTGTAACCCTGCTCGCGCGCCTTGAACTCGGGCTCCTGCACCATGTTGACGTAGTGCTTCATGCCTTCGCCGCGGGCGTAGGCGTGGGCGAACTGGAAGGTGTTGAACCAGTTGATGTGGATGCCGGCCAGGGTGATGAACTGGTACTTGTAGCCCAGTGCCGACAGCTCTTCCTGGAAGGCGGCGATGGTCTTGTCGTCCAGGTTCTTCTTCCAGTTGAAGGACGGCGAGCAGTTGTAGCTCAGCAGCTTGCCCGGGCAGGCGGCCAGCACGGCCTGCGCGAATTCGCGGGCGAAGCCCAGGTCGGGCGTGCCGGTCTCGCACCACACCAGGTCGGCGTAGGGGGCGTAGGCCACGCCACGGCTGATGGCCTGCTCCAGACCGTTCTTGACGCGGTAGAAGCCTTCCTGGGTGCGCTCACCGGTGAGGAAGGGCTTGTCGTTGGCGTCGTGGTCGGAGGTGATCAGGTTGGCGGCTTCGGCGTCGGTGCGGGCCAGGATCAGGGTGGGCACACCCATGGTGTCGGCAGCGAAGCGGGCCGAGATCAGCTTCTCGATGGCTTCCTGGGTGGGCACCAGCACCTTGCCGCCCATGTGACCGCACTTCTTCACGGCGGCCAGCTGGTCTTCGAAGTGCACGCCGGCTGCGCCGGAGGCGATCATGTTCTTCATGAGTTCGAAGGCGTTGAGCACGCCGCCGAAACCGGCTTCCGCATCGGCCACGATGGGCAGGAAGTAGTCGATGAACTCCGGCGAACCCGGCTCGATGCCACGGCTCCACTGGATCTCGTCGGCACGCTTGAAGGTGTTGTTGATGCGGCGGACCATGGTGGGCACCGAGTCGTAGGCGTAGAGCGACTGGTCGGGGTACATGGTCTCGGAGGTGTTGCCGTCGGCGGCCACCTGCCAGCCCGACAGGTACACGGCCTCCAGACCGGCCTTGGCCTGCTGCATGGCCTGACCGGCGCTGATGGCGCCGAAGGCGTTCACGTAGCCCTTCTTGGCGCCACCGTTGACCTTGTCCCACAGCTTCTCGGCACCGCGCCGGGCCAGGGTGTGCTCGATCGGCTGGCTGCCGCGCAGGCGGACCACGTCGGCGGCGCTGTAGCCCCGCTTGACGCCCTTCCAGCGGGGGTTGGTGGCCCAGTCTTTTTCGAGGGCTTCGATCTGTTGGGCGCGGCTGAGTTGCTGATTCAGGGATTGCGGCATGGTGGTGCTCCTGGAGGGGTTTGAAAACGGTGGGCAGAACCGGCAGCGGGTCCATGACCATGGCGGTGCCGTTGGGTTGACTGTAAGTCTTATAGAAGACCTTGTGAAGCTCTTATGTCTTATATAAGAGAAATAATTTTCTTCAGGAAAATCAATGGTCTGCGACATCGATTTTCTCGATGCGGAATCCGTTTTCTTGGATTGAGAAAAATTCTTGCAGCGCAACAATTCGTCTTTTTGCATGGCGGAATGCAAATCTTCCATCCTGAAAACACGGCAGACGCGTCGGGCATCATCGGCGGCTCCCTGTCTCTGCACACCGCACACATGACCGTTTCCACCCTCCCCCGCTGGATGGCATACGCCTGTCTGGCCCTGAGCATGGCCCTGGTGGGCAGCTATGTGGCGCTGTCCAAGCCGCTGGTGCTGGTGTTCCCGGTGTTCCTGCTGGCCTGGCTGCGTTTCGGTGTGGGCGCGCTGGCCATGGCTCACTGGCTGCGCAAGCCGGCCGACGAGCCGCCGATGACGCCCCGCACCCGCTGGCTGCTGTTCCTGGAGTCGTTCCTGGGCAACTTCCTGTTCTCGATCTGCATGCTCTACGGCGTGAGCCTGACCACGGCTGTGGCGGCCGGGGTGGTGATGTCGTCGATTCCGGCCGTGGTGGCGGTGTTGAGCTGGATCTTTCTGCGCGAGCGCATCGGTGGGCGCAGCCTGGCCGGCATCGCCTGCGCGGCGGTGGGCATCGGCCTGTTCTCGCTGCAGAAACCGGCCACGCCGGAGGCTGCCGGTTCACTGGCCTGGCTGGGCAACCTGCTGGTGTTCGCGGCCGTGGTGTGCGAGGCGTCGTATGTGGTCATCGGCAAGCGCCTGACCGACGGCCTGGGGCCGCGCCGCATTTCGGCGCTCATCAATCTGGTGGGGCTGGCGCTGGTCACGCCGATGGGGCTGTGGGCCGCGCTGTCGTTCGACTTTGCCGCGGTGCAGGCGCCGATGTGGCTGCTGCTGGTGTTCTACGGGCTGGCCGCCAGCGTCTGGACGGTGTGGCTGTGGATGACCGGCCTGCGCACCGTGCCGGCCTCGCAGGCCGGGGTCTTCACCATCATGCTGCCCATCAGTGCGGCCGCCATCGGCGTGCTGTTCATGGGCGAGCGGCTCACGCCGCTGCAGCTGCTGGCCTTCGGCATCGCACTGCTGGGGCTGGTGCTGGCCACGCTGCCGCAGCGTTCGCGCGGCTGACGCTCAGGCGCACCACAGGCCGGTGGGCTGGGTGATGCCCATCCACAAGGCCCAGCCGGACGTCACCAGCAGCGCCAGCCCGGCCAGCCGGATGCCCCAGGCGCCGGAGCGCGCGTCCTTCAGGCGCAGCAGCAGCCACGGGCCGGCGGTGAGCGACACCGAGGTGCCCAGCGAGAACAGCGCCATCACCGTCGCGCCCTCCAGCGCATCGGCCGTGAGCGAGGCCACCAGCAGGGCCGAGTAGAGCAGCCCGCACGGCATCAGCGCCCAGCCCATGCCCAGCACCACCGGCGCACGGGGCCCCAGCCGGGTCATGAGCGGCCGGGCCCGGCGCCAGATGCCCTGCCCCAGGCCGTCGATCCAGGCCGGCTGGCGTGCCCGCACCAGCAGCACCAGCCCGAGCAGCAGGGCCGCCACATGGAAGCTGGTCCAGACCGGGCGCAGCACGGCGGTGTGGGTGCCCAGCCAGGCCAGCCCCTGCACCGAACCGGCCGCGAACGCGCCGAACAGCGCATAACCCGCCATGCGGCTGGCCTGGAAGGTCAGCAGCGCGCGGGTACCCCGGCCGTTGGACGCCCGGGCGATGCCGGCACAGGCGGCCCCGCACATGGCCACACAGTGCGGGCCGCCCACCAGGCCCATGAACAGGGCCGTGAAGGCCATGGATGTCTGCATGGGGAAACTGTAGCCGCGATGCCGCTCAGATGATCTTCGAGAACCGCGCCCGGTCCCGGTCGGTCTGCAGGTGCCGGTCGAACACCATGGCGATGGCCCGCACCAGGTACCAGCCGCGCGCCGTGACCTGCAGCCCGCTGTCGTCGAGCTCGACCAGCCCGGCCTCGGCCAGCGGCCGCAGGGCGATGAACTCGCGGGCGAAGTAGGTTCGGCTGTCGATCAGGTGGCCCAGGTCGATGGATTCGAACGACAGCTCGCCCTGGCACATGATCGACATGATGACCGCGCGGCGCAGCAGGTCGTCGCGGTTCAGCGCCAGGCCACGCACGATGGGCAGGCGCCCCTGGTCGAGCAGGTCGTAGTACTCCTCCAGCGTCTTGGCGTTCTGGCTGTAGGTCGCGCCCACGCGGCCGATGGCCGAGACGCCGAGCGCGATCAGGTCGCAGTCGGGCCGGGTGCTGTAGCCCTGGAAGTTGCGGTGCAGGCGGCCCTGGCGCTTGGCCACGGCCAGGGCGTCGTCCGGCAGGGCGAAGTGGTCCATGCCCACGTACACATAACCGGCATCGCCCAGTGCATCGAGCGAGGCCGAGAGCATGGCCAGCTTGTCGCCCGGGCTGGGCAGCTCGGCGCTCAGGATGCGGCGCTGCGGCTTGAAGCGGCTGGGCAGGTGGGCATAGGCGTACAGGGCAATTCGGTCGGGCCGCAGCAGCGACACCTGGGTGAGCGTGCGGGCAAACGACTCCGGCGTCTGCAGCGGCAGGCCGTAGATCAGGTCGACATTGACCGACTCGAAACCGATCTCCCGGGTCGCCTCCACCAGCGCAAACACCTGTTCGGCCGGCTGCACCCGGTGCACCGCCTTCTGCACCGCCGGGTCAAAGTCCTGCACGCCGAAGCTCAGCCGGTTGAAGCCCAGCCGGTGCAGCACCTCCAGCCGCTCGCGGGTGACGGTGCGCGGGTCGACCTCGACCGAGTACTCGCCGCCCGCCACCAGGTTGAAGTGGCGGCGGACCATGTGCATCAGGTCGGAGAGCTCCTCGTCCGACAGGAAGGTCGGCGTGCCGCCGCCCAGGTGCAGCTGCGACACCGACTGTCCGCCCCCCAGGTGCTGCACCTGCAGTTCCATCTCGCGCGAGAGGTAGCGGAGGTACTCGGCCGCCTTGCCGTGGTGCCGGGTGATGACCTTGTTGCAGGCGCAGTAGTAGCAGACCGATTCGCAGAACGGTATGTGCACATAGATGGACAGCGGCAGCGCCATGGAGCCGGCACGGCGCTGCTCCAGCGCCTGGGTGTAGTCCGACTCGCTGAAGGCTTCGACAAAACGGTCCGCCGTCGGATAGGAGGTGTAGCGGGGACCCGGCACGTCGAAGCGTTGCAGCAGGTCGTCAGGGATGGCGTGGCTCACAGGCGTTTCTCCTCAGTTCTTCCTCGTCTGGACGCACTGTGACGCGGAGCACCCGGGTCGGTATTGATACGGATCAAGAGCCGGCCCCGAAGCAGGAATCCGCACTGGCGTGGTGCACTTGCATCGACACCCCCCGGTGCATCGGGTAATCTCTCGAAAAAATCACGACCCGCTTATGGACGCTCAAGCCATCAAGGTCGCCTGTTCCAGCTGCAACCTGCGCGAACTCTGCCTGCCCATGGGGCTGAACGAGGCAGAAATGGACAAGCTTGACCACATCATCTCGACCCGTCGCCGCATCAAGCGGGGGACGGCGCTGTTCAACGCGGGCGACCGTTTCAGCTCGCTCTATGCGGTGCGCTCCGGCTTCTTCAAGACCTGCGTGACCACGCCCGACGGTCGCGACCAGGTGACCGGATTCCAGATGACGGGCGAGATCATCGGGCTGGACGGCATCGTCAATGACCGCCATTCGGTCGACGCCATCGCGCTCGAAGACGCCGAGGTGTGCGTCATGCCGTTCGACGAGGTGGAGCAGCTCTCGCGTGAATTCACCACGCTGCAGCACCATGTGCACAAGATCATGAGCCGCGAGATCGTGCGCGACCACAGCGTCATGCTGCTGCTGGGCAGCATGCGTGCCGAGGAGCGGCTGGCGGCCTTCCTGCTGAACCTGGTGCAGCGCCTGCACGCGCGGGGTTTCTCGCAGTCGGAGGTGATCCTGCGCATGACCCGCGAGGAGATCGGCAGCTACCTGGGCATGAAGCTGGAGACGGTGAGCCGCACGTTCTCGAAGTTCGTGGAGGACGGCATCATCGACGTCAAGCAGCGCTATGTGCACATCAAGGACACCGAGGCGCTCAAGCAGATCGTCAACTCGCGCAGCTGCCTCTGAGGCCGCGCACGCCGGCGGGGTCAGCCGGCGCGATCAGCCGACGCGGTTGATGTCGTCGGCCGGGCGGGACAGCATCAGGGTCAGCGCACCGGCCACGGCGGTGGCACCCCAGAACACGAAGAAGGCCAGCGTGTAGACCGCCTGGGGCGAGAGGCCGATGCGGCCGCCCCCGAAGGTGTGCAGGTCGCCCGGGTCGACCATGGCAAACACCACCATCTCCAGCACGCCGGCCACCAGAAAGGCCGGCCAGCCCACGATCAGCCAGGTGCGTGCGGTCATGCGCTCGGTCGTGCGTGCGGTCATGTGCCCTCCCCGGCTCAGCGGTCCTGCGGCACCACCGGCGCGGCCGCGTGGTTGCGCGCCTGGTGGGCCGGCTGCAGCTTGATCAGCGCCGCTTCGCGCTCCGGTCCGCTCAGGGCACGGGCGGCGGCCAGGTCGCGCTCGTAGGCGGTCTTGTCCAGCACCGGGTCGGGGTTCTTCACCGCGATCACCACCGTGATCAGGCTGGCCACCACGACCAGCAGCGGTCCGCCGACCACCAGCCACATGGCCTTGACGCGCCACCAGGGCTCGGATCGGGTCGGTTCGGTGCGGGCAGCAGTGTTCATGGTGGTGTCTCGGTGGGCCGCGTCAGCGCGGCACGATGAAGGTGGAGGGTTCGCTCACGCCCAGGTCGGGCTGGTCGACGGCGCGGATGTCGAATTCGATCGGGTGCGAGCCGGTGACCGCTGCGCCGGGCGGAATCTGCACGCTCACGCCCACGGCCCGGACCTCGGTGGGCTGGACCTCCACCACCACATCGGGCTGGGGCGCCAGCGCAATGCCTTGCAGCCCCTTGACCTTGACCCGGTAGCGCTGCGTGGATTCGGTGGCGTTCATGATCTGCAGCCGGTAGACGTTCTCGATCCGGCCCTGCTCGACCATGCGGGCCAATGCGCCGCGGTCGCGGATGACATCGACCTTCAGCGGCGTGCGCAGGAACAGGCTGCCCAGCACCGCCAGCGTGATGGCACCCAGGATGGCCGTGTAGACCAGCACGCGCGGGCGCAGGGCCCGGCGCAGCATCTGCGCCCGGCTCCAGCCCTGGTCCATGCCGTTCTGGGTGGCGTAGCGGATCAGCCCGCGCGGGTAGCCCACCTTGTCCATCACGTCGTTGCAGACGTCGATGCAGGCGCCGCAGCCGATGCATTCGTACTGCAGGCCGTTGCGGATGTCGATGCCGGTCGGGCACACCTGCACGCACAGGGTGCAGTCCACGCAGCTGCCCAGGCCCAGCGTGGCGGGGTCGGCCTTGCGGCTGCGCGCACCGCGCGGCTCGCCACGGTGCTCGTCGTAGGTGACGATCATGGTGTCGCGGTCGAACATGGCGCTCTGGAAGCGCGCATAGGGACACATGTACTTGCAGACCTGCTCGCGCAGGAAGCCGGCGTTGCCGTAGGTGGCCAGGCCGTAGAACGCGATCCAGAAGGTCTGCCACGGCCCGAGCGAGAGGCTGGCGACCAGGCCGGCCAGCTCGTGGATCGGGGTGAAGTAGCCCACGAAGGTGAAACCGGTCCAGACCGACAGGGCCAGCCACAGCCCGTGCTTGAGCGATTTGCGGCCGACCTTGTTCAGGCTGGCGGGCGCCTGGTCCAGCCGCTGGCGGGCCGAGCGGTCGCCCTCCACCTGTTTCTCGATCCAGAGGAACATCTCGGTGTAGACCGTCTGGGGGCAGGCATAACCGCACCACAACCGCCCGGCCACCGCCGTGAACAGGAACAGGGCCAGGGCCGAGATCACCAGCAGGCCGGTGAGGTAGATGAAGTCCTGCGGATACAGGACCAGGTTGAAGATGAAGAAGCGCCGCGCCTCCAGGTCGAACAGCACCGCCTGCCGGTCGTTCCAGCTGAGCCACGGCAGGCCGTAGAACACCAGCTGGGTGATCCACACCAGTGCCCAGCGCCAGCGCGAGAGCAGGCCGGACACCGAGCGCGGGTAGATCTTCTGCCGCGAGGCATAGAGCGAGACCATCACCTCGTCGTCGCCGGTGGCCGTCGCGGCCACGGGCACGATGGGGATGATGGTCTTTCGGTCGGTCATGGAGCGGTCCGGCAATGGGCTTTCAGCGCGCTGCCGGCTTGTTCGACAGGCCCCAGACATACGAGGTCAGCACCTGGATCTGGTCGGCATTGAGCTTGCCCATCTGGGCCGGCATCTGGTTGCTGAAGCCGTTGGTCACAGCGCGCACCACGGCCTCCTCGCCCCAGCCGTGCAGCCAGATGTTGTCGGTCAGGTTGGGGGCGCCCATAGCGGTGTTGCCCTTGCCGTCCATGCCGTGGCAGGCGGCGCAGGCGCCGAACTTGCTCTTGCCCACGGCCGCCTTGACCGCGTCGTGCGGGCTGCCCGAGAGGCTCAGCACATAGTGGGCCAGGTTGCGCACGTCGTCGGGCGCACCGACGGCGGCGGCCATGGGCGGCATCACGCCGTTGCGGCCTTCCATGAGGGTGGTCTTGATGTCGGCCGGGGTGCCGCCGTAGAGCCAGTCGCCATCGGTCAGGTTGGGGAAGCTGCGGGCGCCACGAGCGTCGGAGCCGTGGCACTGGGCGCAGTTGTTCTGGAACAGGCGCTCGCCCACCGCCATGGCCTGGGCGTCGCCCGCCAGCTGCTCGGGCGACTGGGCGCGGAAGGCGGCATAGATGGGGGCAATGGCCTCCTGCATCTTTTTCACCTCGGCCGTGTGCTGGCCTTGCGAGGACCAGCCCAGAACGCCCTTGTACTGGCCGAACATGGGATAGAGCACGCCATACGCGATGGCGAACACCACGGTGATGATGAACAGGTAGACCCACCACTTGGGCAGCGGGTTGTTGAGTTCCTGCAGGTCACCGTCCCAGACGTGGCCGGTGGTGTTGTCGGCATGGGCCTTGACCTTGGTGGTGCCGCTGATCCACAGCAGCACGGCGCAGGCAATGATGCTGACCAGGGTCAGTCCGGCCACGTACCAGGACCAGAAGTCGTGGGTGAAGTCGCTCATGATGGTTCTCGTTTCGGTTGTCGGGTCACTCGTCCTGGAACGGCAGGCGGGCGGCTTCGTCGAAGCTGGCCTTGTTGCGGCGGGACCAGGCCCAGCCGACGATGCCGAGGAAGGTGAGCAGGCTCACCACGGTGACGATGCTGCGCAGGTCATTGATGTCCATGGCGGCGCTCCTTACTTGATGGCGGTGCCGAGCACCTGCAGGTAGGCGATCAGGGCTTCCATTTCGGTCTTGCCCTTGACGGCCTCGACCGAGCCCGTGACCTCTTCATCGCTGTAGGGCGCGCCCAGGGTCCGCAGCACTTCCATGCGGCGCGGCAGACCCTCGGCCTTGACCGTGCGCTTCTCCAGCCAGGGGTAGGCCGGCATGTTGGACTCCGGCACCAGGTCGCGCGGGTTGTTCAGGTGCACCCGGTGCCACTCGTCGCTGTAGCGGCCGCCCACGCGGGCCAGGTCGGGGCCGGTGCGTTTGCTGCCCCACTGGAACGGGCGGTCGTAGACGAATTCGCCGGCCACCGAGTAGTGGCCGTAGCGCAGCGTCTCGGCCTGGAAGGGGCGGATCATCTGCGAGTGGCAGTTGTAGCAACCCTCCCGCACATAGATGTCGCGCCCGGCCACCTGCAGCGCGGTGTAGGGCTTGAGGCCCTCCACCGGCTGGGTGGTGGACTTCTGGAAGAACAGCGGGACGATCTCGACCAGTCCGCCGACCGCGATCACCAGCACGATGAGCACGATCATCAGGAAGTTGTTGGTCTCGATCCGCTCGTGGGTGAAACCGGTGGGTTTGTCAGCTTGTGCCATGTCGTTGTTCCTCGGGTGCACTCAGGCGTGGGCGGGCTGCGGGGCGGGCACGCGGACCTCTTCGGCCTGGCCGCTGCGGGCGGTCATGACCACGTTCCAGAGCATCACGATCATTCCGCCGAGGTACAGCAGGCCACCGGCCAGGCGGATCACATAGAAGGGGAAGCTGGCCTTGACCGACTCGACGAAGGTGTAGGTGAGGCTGCCGTCCGGGTTGACCGCACGCCACATCAGGCCCTGCATGACACCGGCGATCCACATGGC
>PNMF01000085.1 GCA_013823485.1 Comamonadaceae bacterium | reverse complement strand
GCAGGTCGCCGGCGTGCTCGCCGACGATGGTGACGCCCAGGATGCGGTCCTTGCCGGGCACGGTCAGCACCTTCACGAAGCCGTGCGCGGTGCCGTCGGCAATGGCGCGGTCCAGGTCGTCGATGCCGTAGCGGGTGACCTCGAAGGGCACGCCCTGCTCCCGCGCCTCGGTTTCGGACAGGCCCACGCGCGCCACCTCCGGGTCGGTGAAGGTGGCCCACGGAATCACCGAATAGTCGGCCTTGAAGCGCTTGAAGCGGCCGAACAGCGCATTGACGGCGGCGTACCAGGCCTGGTGGGCGGCGGTGTGGGTGAACTGGAACGGGCCGGCCACATCGCCCACCGCATAGATGTTCGGGTAACGCGTCTGCAGCCAGGCGTTGGTCTCGATGGTGTTGCGTGCCGTCAGCGCAATGCCCAGTTCCTCCAGGCCGTAGCCGGTCACCCGCGGGCTGCGGCCCACGGCACACAGCAGCTCGTCGAAAGGCACGGCGATTTCCTGCCCGTCGTGCTGGACGATCAGGCGTTTCTCGCCGTCGGCCTGCTCGACCCGGACCGCCTTGTGCCCGGTCAGCACGCGCACACCGTCGGCGCGCAGCGAAGCGGCCACCAGCTCGCTGACCTCAGGGTCCTCGCGCCCCATGATGCGGGGCGCCATCTCCACCTGGGTCACCTCGCTGCCCAGGCGCGCAAACGACTGGGCCAGCTCGCTGCCGATGGGGCCGCCCCCGAGCACCACCAGCCGGCGGGGCAAGGCGGTCAGGCCCCAGATGGTGTCGCTGGTCAGGAAGCCGGCTTCCTTCAGCCCCGGAATCGGCGGCACGAACGGGCTGGCGCCGGCCGCGATCACGATGTTGCGGGTCGTCAGGGACTGCTGGCTGCCGTCGGCCAGGGTCACCTGCACCTCCCAGGGCGAGACGATGCGGGCATGGCCCTGCAGCACCTCGACCCCCAGGCCGGTGTAACGCTCGACCGAGTCGTGCGGTTCGATGTCGCGGATCACGCTGTGGATGCGCTGCATCACGGCGGCGAAGTCGACCTCGCCCCGGGCACCGCGCAGCCCGAAGGTTTCGGCCTTGCGGAGCTGCTTCATGGCCTTGGCCGAGCGGATCAGCGCCTTGCTCGGCACGCAGCCGTAGTTCAGGCAGTCGCCGCCCATCTTGTGGCCCTCGATCAGGGTCACCCGGGCCTTCACCGCCGCGCCGATGTAGGCCGACACCAGGCCACCGGCGCCGGCACCGATCACCACCAGGTTGCGGTCGAAGCGGCGCGGCCGGTTCCAGCCGGCATACACCTTGCGCCGCTGCAGAACGCCCACCGCCCACTTGGCCACCAGCGGGAACACGCCCAGCAGCGCCAGGCTGCCCAGCAGGGCCGGCGACAGCACATCGGCCGTGGATTCGATGGCGGCCAGCTGCGTGCCGGCGTTCACATACACGGCGGTCCCGGCCAGCATGCCCACCTGGCTGACCAGGTAGAACGGCCGCGCGCCGATGCGGGTCAGGCCCATGAGCAGGTTGATGAGCCAGAACGGAAACACCGGCACCAGCCGCAGCGTGAGCAGGTAGAACACGCCGTCCTTGGCCAGCCCCTCGTTGATCGGGGCCAGCAGCTTGCCGAAGCGGGCCTGCACCATGTCGCGCAGCAGGCCGCGCGCCACCAGGAAGGCCAGCAAGGCGCCGATGCTGGAGGCAAACGACACGATCAGCAGGCCCACGCCCAGCCCGAACACCGCCCCGCCGGCCAGCGTGAGGATGGCCGCACCCGGCAGCGACAAGGCCGCCACCAGCACATACACCGCGAAGAACACGCCGGCGGTCAGCAGCGGTTGGGCCTGGTAGTGGCCCACCAGCGTGTCGCGGCTGTTCTTGAGCTGCTCCAGCGTGAGCCACTGCCCCAGCCCGAGCTGCTGGTACGCCAGCCCAAGGGCCAGCACGACCAGGGCAACGATGCCCCAGCGCCTGATGGGTGATGACAGGGCCATCAGACCTCCCGGACCGGTGCGTGGTCGGCATCGGCCTCGGCTTCAGCGTCGGCCGCCGGCTCCAGCGCGCCGCCGCAGCTGCTGCCCTGGCCGGCGGTGCAGCCGTAGCAGTGGTCGGCCACGCGGATCGGCTGGCCCTCGCCGTCGGCCTGCAGCAGGTCGCGCAGGTGCGGGCGGGCCTGGCCGGGCAGCGTGGCGGGCAGGGCCAGCATCTGGTTGAAGTCGCAGTCGTACAGGAAGCCCTGCCAGTCCACGCTGACCTGCGATCGGCACATCACCGTCTCCAGGTTTTCGGCCTGGTAGGCCCCTTTGAGCAGGCGCAGGTAGTCCTCGAAGGTGCCCTTGCTCAGCAGCGTGCTGCCGAAGCGCTGCACCGGCATGTTGGTCAGCGCGAACAGGCGGTTGAAGCGGATGCCGAAGTGGGCCAGCAGCTCGCGTTTGTAGTCCGCCTCCAGGGCGCCCTGGGGCGGCGGCAGCACCGGGCCCTGGGGGTTGTAGACCAGGTTCAGCACCAGACCCGAGCCCTCCTGGCCGTAACCCAGCGCATTGAGCTGCTGCAGCCCGGCAATGCTGCGGTCGAACACGCCGTCGCCGCGCTGCCGGTCCACGTTGGCCGGCGAATAGCAGGGCAGCGAGGCGGTCACCTCCACGCCCTGCTCGGCCAGGAATGCGGCCAGGTCTTCCTGGCCGGGCTCCGACAGGATGGTCAGGTTGCAACGGTCGATCACCCGGACCCCGAGGGCGCGTGCGCCCCGCACCAGATCGCGGAAGTGCTGGTTGAGCTCCGGCGCGCCGCCGGTGAGGTCCAGCGTGCCGAGCTGGCGCTGGCGCAGCACGTCCAGCACCAGTCCGATGTGGGCTTCATCCATCATCTCGGTCCGGTTCGGGCCGGCGTTCACATGGCAATGGACGCAGGTCTGGTTGCACTTGTAGCCCAGGTTCACCTGCAGGGTGTCCAGCCGGCGGCGGCGGATGGCGGGGAAGTCGGTCTGGACCAGCAGGGGGAGGGTGGGTCTCATGGCGGCGGGCTTCCGTGGTTCGGTAGGGTTTCGAAGGATCAGGGGCTTGCAGGCTATTCGCTCCGGCACGCCGAAAGGTTACGGCCTTCTGATGCCGGACCGGCGGTGGTCGATCGATACACTGCGCCATCCCGTGTAACCAAACCCGCCGTGCCGACGAAATGAAGCGTGAAGCAGGTCTCACCGACTTCGAATCCGACATCAGGCCACTGTGGGCGCTGGCCCAGGCCGGGGACGAGGGCGCCTACCGGCAGGCCCTCGAACGGATGGCACGTCGGCTGCGCGCGTACTACCGCCGCCGCATGCCGAACCTGCTGGACGACGTGGAAGACCTGGTGCAGGAAACCTTGCTGGCCGTGCACCTGCAGCGGGGCACCTACGACCCGTCGTTTGCGGTCAGCGCCTGGTTCACCGCCATCGCCCGGCACAAGCTGATCGACCTGTGGCGGCGCCGGGGCCGGCGGGAAGACCTGCACGAAGCGTACGAAGACGATGAGCTGGAAGGGTCGCCCCTGGCCGCACCGGCCGAGGACCACCACGCATCAAGGGACCTGGAGCAACTGATGAAGGCATTACCCGAACTGCAGCGGCAAGCCATCGCGCTGACCAAGCTGGAAGGCCTGTCGGTGACCGAGGCCTCGCAACGGACCGGGATTTCGGAGTCCGCCATCAAGGTCCAGGTGCACCGGGGGCTGAAGCGACTGGCCGATCTGGTCAAAGGACCGAACCCATGAAAACCGAGTTGTTGATCGACATGCTGGCCCAGGGCGCCGGGCCTGCGCCGCGCGCCGCCGTGGCCCGGCGGCTGCTGCCGGTGGCCCTGGCGGGCCTGGTGGTGAGCACCCTGCTGGCGCTGTGGGTGATCGGCCCGCTGCCCGCGGTCATGTTCCAGACGCCAGCGCCCTGGATCAAGCTGGCCTACACCGTTTCGCTGGCGGTGGCCGCTGCGGTGCTGACCGCCCGGCTGGCGCGGCCCATTGCCCGGCTCCAGGCCCCCAGGACCGCCGTGCGGGTGGTCATCGGCGTCATGGCCGCCGGCGGCGCTGCCCTGCTGGCCGCCGCCCCGCCGGGTGAGCGGCTGGAGGCGGTGCTCGGTCAGAGCTGGCTGGTCTGTCCCTGGCTGCTGATGGCGCTTTCGCTGCCGACGCTGGCCGGCATCCTGTGGGCGCTGCGCCGGCTCGCCCCCACCCGGCTGCAGGAGGCGGGCTTTGCCAGCGGCCTGCTGGCCGGCTCGCTCGGCGCCATCGGCTATTCGCTGGCCTGTCCGGAGTCGTCGGCCACCTTCGTGGCCATCTGGTACACCGCCGGCATCCTGCTCACCGGCTGCGTCGGCGGCTGGCTGGGCGGGCGGGTGCTGCGCTGGTGACCGGGCAGCGCAACGCTCAGTGCAGCGGCCGGCCCAGCCGCCGGCTGGCCCGCGAGATGCCGTAGTTCACGGCGCAGTACAGCAGCGCCACCACCAGGTACACCGGCACCAGCGACTGGTGGTTGGCGATCAGCACCCGGGCGTTCTGCATCAGCTCGCCATAGGTGACCACATAGCCGAAGGTGGTGTCCTTGACCACGATCACCAGCTGAGCCACCAGCGCCGGAACGATGTAGCGCAGCGCCTGCGGAAACACGATGTGGAAGAACACCTGCGCCTCGGTCAGGCCCAGGCTGCGCGCCGCATCGGTCTGGCCGCGGGGCACGGCCAGCACCCCGGCGCGGTACACCTCGGCCACCACGGCGGCGGTGCTCAGGCCCACCGGCAGGGTCAGCATCCAGTAGGTGCTCAGCTGGATGCCCAGCGGCGGCAGCACCAGAAAGCACACATAGATCAACAGCAGCGTGGGCGTGCCGCGCAGGAACTCGATCAGCGCCACGCTCGGCCAGCGCACCAGCCGGGGCCGCGCCAGGCGCCCCAGCAGCAGCACCAGACCGAAGCCCAGCGCGATGACGGCGGCCATGGCCGCCGAGGCCAGCGTGCCCAGCAGGCCGTCGGCCAGAAAGGTCCAGGTGCTGGCCTGGGTGAACAGCCGCCACAGGCGCGCATCGAGCTGCCCCGCCGAGCCGAAGCCGACCACCACGCCCGCCGCCAGCGCCAGCAGCGCCGCCCCGGCCAGCCAGCTCGCCACCCGGGTGCCGGTGCGGGGCCGCGCACCCGGCGCGCCGAAAAGGACGTCTTCCAGCGGGCGGCTCATCGCAGTATCCGGACCCGCTTGTCCAGGGCCGCGCCGGCCCAGGCGATCAGCAGACCGCTGGCCACATACAGGGCGGCGGCCACCGCAAAGGCCGCCATGCCCGAAGCCGATTCGTTGGCGATCCGGGACACCAGCGCCGTGAGTTCACGGCCAGGCAGCGGCACCTGCGAGGCCAGCGAGGTGGACAACATCAGCGCGATCAGCAGCGAGGTCATGGGCTGCACCACCGAGCGCAGGGCCTGCGGCAGCACCACCGCCACCACCACCTGCATCGGCCGCAGGCCCAGGCTGAGCGCGGCCTCCATCTGGCCCCCGGGAATGGTGTTGATGCCGGTGCGCACATAGTCCGCCGTGAAGGCGGAGCAGACCAGCGTCAGCGTCAGGACGACGCTGGGCTCGTAGTCGATCAGCACATTCAGGTCGGGCAGCGCGAACACGATGAAGATCAGCAGCGCCACGCTGGGAATGTTGCGGAAGATTTCCACATACACGGTCAGCACCGCGCGCAGCGGCGGCAGCGGCAACAGGCGCAGCACCGCCACCACCACACCCAGCGCGACGCCGGGCAGGAACGACATCAGGGTGAGCTTCCAGGTGAGCAGCAGGGCCTGCGCGAAGGCCGGCCCGTGGTCGGCCAGAAGCCGGGCAAGCTCGGTCATGCCGTCGGAGCCGCCAGGGTCTTCAAGGAATGGCCGGGGGCGTGGGCACCGCGGTGCTGCCGGTGCGCTGGCCGATGGCGATGGTCCAGAGCCGGGCCCAGGTGCCGTCGGCCTGGATCTTCTTCAGGAAGGCATTGACGAAGGCCACGCCGTCGGAGCCCTTGGCCAGCCCGATGCCATACAGGTCCTGGGCACCGAAGGGCGCGCCGGCCAGTTTCGCGTCGCCGGTGCCCAGGCTCAGGGCATTGAGCAGCAGGGTGTGGTCGGTGACGTAGGCGTCCACCCGGCGCTGGCGCAGGGCGTCGAGCGCTTCCTGGTGGGTCTGGAATTCCTGCACCACCGCCTTGGGTGCGTGTTGCGCCAGGATGGCCGGTCCGGTGGAGCCGGCCTGGGTGGCGACCTTTTTGCCGGCCAGGTCGTTGTGCGACCGGATGGCGTTGTTGTTCGCCTTGACCAGCACCCCCGCCTGCGAGGTGAAGTAAGGGCCGGCAAACGCCACCTTCTCGGCGCGCGCCGGGGTGATGGAATAGGTGGCCAGCACCAGGTCCACCTGGTTGTTGATGAGCACCTGCTCGCGGGTGGACGAGGTCACCTGCGTGAACTGCACCTGGGCCCCGGGGCCGAGGATGTAGCGCGCCAGCAGCTGGGCCACACCGGCATCGAAGCCGCGCAGCCGGCCATCCTTTTCGTTCAGCAGCGAGAACAGGTTCGAGGTCTGGGTGCCGCCCAGGCGCAGCGTGCCCGCCTGCCGGATCTTGCTGGCCCAGGTGCTGGAGGCCACCGTCGCGGCATCGGCCACCGGCCCCTGGGCCACCAGCGCATCGAACGCCGGTGCGTTGATGGGCGTGCCCTGCGCCAGAGCCGGCGCACCGGCCGCCACGGCCAGTGCCAAGGCGGCGGATTTCAGAATGGTCTTCATCGACATGCGTTTCCCCTGAGCGGCCTGCAGCGCAAACCGCTATGTATAACAGCAAGGGAATGCGTCGGCAGAAGCCCGCCGGGGCAACCTCAGGCCAGCAGCTGGTCGGTGGTCGTGACCGACGCGTAGCCGAATCCCAGCGCGGCCATCGATGCGGCGTGCACCTGGGCGGCCGGCACGGCAGTGCCCCCGAACTCCAGGTTCATGGTGGCGCAGGCGTCGTGCGCCACCGTGACCGGGTAGCCAAAATCGGCCGCGGCACGGCTGGTCGCCTCGATGCACATGTGGCTCATCGCGCCGATGACCATCAGTTCGGTCACCCCCTCTGCCTCCAGCAGCGCCTTGAGCCGGGTGGCGCGGAAGGAATTGGGGTGGTGCTTGACGATCACCGGCTCACCGTCCTTCGGGGCCACCGCCGGAATGATCTCGACGGCGCCGGTGCCGGGCCTGAAGAACGGCGCGTCGGGCTGGGCGCTCTCATGACGGACATGGACCAGCAGTTCACCGCTGGCGCGCGCTGCGGCCACGACCCGGGCGGCGTTGGACAGGGCGGCATCCAGACCGACCAGGGGCAGCTGGCCGGTCGGAAGGTATTCGTTCTGCAGGTCGACAACGATGGTGGCGCGTTTGCTCATGGTGCGGACTCCTGTTCGGGTGGGGACTGACCGTGTTTCACGGTCGCGAGGGCTGCATTCTGGTGAAGCAGCGCCCGCCACACCATTGGCCTGAATGACCATCATCGAAACAATCGGGCCAAAATATGCCGATGACACCCGTCCATGTCGCCGTCCTCGCCTTCGATGGCGTCAGCCTGTTTCACCTGTCGGTGCCGGGCATGGTTTTCGGCGTGCAGCCGACGCCCCCCGGCCTGCCGCCCTACCGGGTGAGCTGCTGCGCAACCACGCCGGGCCGCGTGCGGTGCGATCAGGGCATGGAGATCGAGGTGCCCGACGGGCTCGACGCCATGGTCGGTGCCGACATCGTGGTCGTGCCCGCCTGGAACCACCCGGAGCTCGCCGCTCCCGCTGCGCTGACGAATGCCCTGCGCGATGCCAATGCGCGCGGCGCGCAGATCATCGGTCTGTGCCTCGGGGCCTTTGTGCTCGGGGATGCCGGTCTGCTCGACGGCCGTCCTGCGACCACCCACTGGGCCTGCCGTGAACTCTTCGGCCAGCGGTTTCCGAAAACGCACTTCCACCCCGACGTGCTGTATGTCGGCGACGACCGTGTCATCACCTCCGCCGGCACGGTGGCCGCCATCGACTGTTGCCTGCACATCCTGCGGCTGCGCCACGGAGCCGATGTCGCCAACCGGGTCGCGCGCCTGCTGGTGACCCCGCCGCATCGCCAGGGCGGCCAGGCGCAGTACATCGAGCAGCCCGTGCCGGCCTTGCCGAGCGAGGAACGCCTGCCCGGTGTCCTGCAGTGGGCGCGCGCGCACCTGTCGGAGCCGCTGACGGTGGATGCCATGGCCAACGCAGCGCTGATGAGCCGCCGAACCTTCACACGGCGGTTTCGCGAAGCCACCGGCACGACCGTGAACCGGTGGCTGTCGGCAGAACGCGTCGGCCGGGCCCAGCAACTGCTGGAAACCACCGACCTGTCGATCGAACAGATCGCGGGCGAAGCGGGCTTCGGCACCTCGCTGTCGTTGCGGCAGCACTTTGCCGACCAGTTGCGCACCTCGCCGTCGTCCTACCGACGCAGCTTTCGCGATGGCCAGGGCGCCTCGGCCACGCCGGGCCGGTCACCCGGCTGAGCGCTTCTTCTCGATCGGGTTGGCGGTGAGCCCTTCGGCCGGGTACGCCCGCATGAACTCGCGCGCCTTCTCCGGCTGCGCGGCGTTCAGCCAGGCGCCGTACGCCCCTTCATTCAGGATCGCGACCATGCGCTTTTCGCTGCCCGGTGGCCCGTAACGGTGCATCAGCGCGTGGCTGTTGGCGTTCACCGTGAGCAGGCAGAAACTGACGATCACCTCGCCATCTGCGCCGGTCCAGCATTCCCACAGACCGGCAGCGCCCATGGGTTTGCCGTCCACCCGGGCGATGCGCGTGGGCACCGCCTTGCCGCTGCGCCAGTCGTCTTCCTGGAACGCCATCATGGGCACGATGCAGCGCTGCGCACCCAGCCAGGCGCTGCGGAAATGGTTGGATGTGCTGGCGGTCTCTGCGCGTGCGTTGACCAGTTTCGTCGACCGCAATCTGGCATCGGAAGCCAATTTCACCCAGGGCGGGACCAGACCGAACTGCCCCACGACCCGCTCGCGCCCGACCGCGCCCGGGGGCGTGTGTTCGGCGCCGTCCACCGAAGGCGGTGCCGGCAGGTTGCGGATGAAGACGCCCGGGCGGCGCGGCCAGACCTGGGGCCCCCCCGCTGCCCTCGGGCGCGTCGACGTCAAAGATGTCCCGGTAGAGGTGGTCGGGGCGCAGGGATTCGTATTGGGAGCTCATGGGCAGGATGGTAGGGGCAGCGCCCGGGCGTCCTGCCGCTGAGTGACCGTACAGGCCGGTTGACTTCATCCGCCCTGTGCCCGAGGTCCGTGATTTCGGTCTTAGAGTCCGTGCGACCCGCCCGGCCGCCAGGCGCCGGCGCCCTCCAACCCACCGAGAAAGACACCCCGGATGAAAGCTGCCACGACCGGCCTGCTGGCCCTCTCCCTCACCTTCGTCGGTTGTGCCGCCATCGGCACGGCACCCATCGCTTCCACGCCCTCCATCCTGGTCGACCTCGATCCGGCCAGCGTCGATCGGACGGTGATCGTCGAGGGCATCGCCGCCGACCGCAACGGCCTGATCTACCTGCCCGACCGCGTCAGCGGCAACATCCTGCGCATCGACCCGAAGTCGCCCCGGCCGGTGGTGGTGGCGCGCATCGAGCCACGCCAGATCAATGGCCAGACCGTCGGGGGCAACGGCGGCGGTCTGGCCTTCAATGCCCAGGGCGACCTGCTGATCGCCGCCAACGCCTTCAACGAGGTGGTGCGCGTGCGCGCTGCCGATCTGAACCCCGCCAAGCCGGGCGTTGCCAGCACCTTCGGCACCGGTACAACAGGCGCCAACGGGCTGGCCATCGACCGTGCCGGCAACGTGTATGTGTCGGGTGGGGCCAACGGAACCGTGTACCGCGTGCCGGCCGCGGGTGGTGCAGCGCAGCCGGCGGCGCAGATCGAGCGCTTCACACGCACGCTGCCCGACGGCCGCACCCAGCAGCCCATCGTGGCCAACGGGCTGGCCTTCGATGCCAGCGGCGCTCTGCTGGTGGCCGACACCGCGCGCGGCGCGCTGTGGAAGGTGACCTTGGGCGCCGACGGCAGGGGCGGCCCGCCTGTGATGCTCGCCCGCAACCCCCTGCTCGAGGGGGCCGACGGCATCACCGTCGACCGCCGGGGCGACATCTGGGTGGCCGTCAATGAACTCAACGCCATCGTCAAGGTGACACCGGCGGGCCAGGTGCAGCAGATGGCGCGCAACGGCGTCGCGGGCCCGCTGGAGTTCCCGTCGGGGCTGGTGTTCATCGGCGATGCCGCCTACATCTCGAACTTTGATGTGCCGCGTCGCGACAACGTGGATGCGGGTTCGAACACGTCACGGGGCGGCATCGGCGCTTCGGTCGCGCGCATGGGCTACTGACCGCCAGGCTTCCTGCGGTCTTTGAGGCTGGCCGGCACGACGTCGTGGACGCTCTGCCGCAACCACTGGTTGGCGGGATCTTCCTGCACCCGTCCGTGTCAGTGCTGCATCACCGTGAAACGGGCCTGCGGCACGGGCAGTGCAAACACATGCAGCCGATCGCGCTCCGGGTGTGCCTTGACCAGGGTCGAGGGCACAGCGGCCACCAGATCCGACTGACCCACCAGCGTCGGCACCGACAGGAAGTCGGGCACCTGCAGCGCGACCTTGCGGTGCGGTGACAAGGCGCCCAGCGCCGCTTCGATCCGGCCGAGTGCGGGACCGCGCGGCGTGACGCTGCAATGCACCGCCCGCAGGTAGCCCTCCACGGTGTGAAGCTGGGAAAGCAGGGGGTGGCCCACGAAACCCCTGCTCATCCGTGGCGCACAGGACAGACTTTCGAGCACCTCCGATGCCGAGGCCTTGTTCGCGGCGCTCGGATCCGCCGGGAAGACGATGGTCACGCTGGAGGTGGGGACCCATCTCCTGCATCTGGAACACGCCCGGTACCGGCTATTCAATGAACTGGCCGGCTTTCTCCTGAAGGCGTCCTGAGAAGGCGGAGGTCGGCAGATCAGCACCGGCCATCAGGTGCGTGCACCTCTGAACGACACCAGCGCCAGGCCCAGGTTGACGGTCAGAACGGTGCAGAACGCCCCGTAAACCGACCACGGAAGCCAGGCAGCCAGGCCGATGGCGGCGGCTGCGCACATCATCTGGAGAAAGCCCAGCAGGGCCGAAGCAGCGCCGGCCTGGTGCCCGAAGTGCTGCAGAGCAATGGCCGTTCCCAGCGGGTTGATCAGACCCATGCCCAGCAGAAAGATGGTCATGGCCACCGAGAAATGCACCACGTCATGTGGCCCCGCCAGCAGGGCAGCGCCACCCACCAGAGCGGTCCACAGACCGCCCCGTGCCACCGGGATCTGTCCCCGGCGGCGTGCGAGACGCGGGGCCAGGAAACCAGCCGCGAACACCACCAGCACGGTGGATGCGAAGAACACCGAGAGGCCCAGCGGAGAGAAGCCGAATCCGGTCATCAGGATGGCAGGGGCCATTGAAAAGAACATGTACAGCGAACCGATGACCAGACTGACCGACAACGCAGGGGCGATGAAGCGGCGGTCGACGAGCAGACTGGCGTAGCTGCGCAGCACGGCCGGCACCGACAGCGGCGCACGCCGGTCCAGGCGGTGGGTTTCGCCCAGGCTGGCCAGGTAATGCACGCCCAGCAGCAGCGCCAGGACCGCGAGCACGGCAAAGGTGGATCGCCAGCCCAGCCAGGCGCTCATGGCGCCGCCCAGCATCGGCGAAAAGCCCGGTGCAGCGGCCATGGCCACCATGATGAGCGACAGCGTGCGGGCCAGCGCTTCGCCTTGAAACAGGTCCCGGGCGATGGCCCTGGACAGCACGGAGGTGGCACACACTCCCAGCGCCTGCACGATGCGGCCTGCAATGAGTTGCGGCAGGTTGTCGGACCACGCACACAGGGCGCTGCCCGCCACGAACACGGCAATGCCGCCCAACAGCAGCGGCTTGCGGCCGTAGCGGTCGGACAACGGTCCCACAAACAGCTGCCCCAGCGCAAACGCCACAAAGAAGCTGGCCAGGGTGGCGCTCAGGTCCTTGACCGATGTGCCCAGGTCTGCAGCCATGGCCGGAAAGGTCGGCAGGATGATGTTGGTCGCCAGGGAGCCCAGAGCCGCCATGCCCGCGAGCAACAGCAGCAAGTGTCCGGACAGGGGAGAGGCGTGGGTGTCTTTCATGGTGCCGCAGTCCTGGGGTCGGTATCAACGGGCCAGGAACTCGAGCGTGCTGCGCACAAAGTCGGCGTGGAACTGGAAGGCCCCACCGTGTCCGGCATCGGGGTAGATGATCAGCTCGCTGTTGGGCAGGCAGCGGGCCAGGTCGTGCGTGTTGACGGTCGGGACCATCCGGTCCTGATCACCGTTGACCACCAGCACCGGTT
>PNMF01000084.1 GCA_013823485.1 Comamonadaceae bacterium | reverse complement strand
CCACCGCACCCGCCGGGCTGGTGGTCGGGCGGGCTGGCCCCCGCGCGGCTGGTCTGGGTGCAGGCCGATGCGGTGCGCGAACTGCTGTGGGCCGCCGAACAGCTGGTGCGCGACCGGGCCGCCGCCGTGCTGCTGTGGCTGGACGCCGCGCCCCCGGGCGCCCTGCGCCGGCTGCAGGTGCTGGCGGCCGGTGCCGGGCGGCCGGTGTTCCTGTGCCGGCCGTGGTCGGCCGCCGGGGCGTCGTCGCCGGCACCGCTGCGCCTGCGACTGGCGTCGGGCAGCGGCTGGAGCCTGCAGGTGGACGTGCTCAAGCGGCGCGGGCCACCGCTGCTGCGGTCGCTGACCCTGCCGTCGGTGCCGGGTGGCCTGGCGGCCGTGCTCTCGCCGCGCCAGCAGCGGCTGGGCCAGGCCCTGCCGGACGGGCTGCTGCAGCCTGTGGAGGCCATGCCATTGCCGATGGCGCTGCCGGAGCAGCCGGCCGCCAACGAGGTGCACCATGCTCTGGGCCGCCTGGCTCCCGCCGCCTGATGCGCGGCCCCAGCCCTGGCCGCAGGCCCTCACCCACTGGGCACTGAGCTTCACGCCCCGGGTGACCTGCCAGGGCGATGCGGTGCTGATGGAGGTGCAGGCCAGCCTGCGCCTGTTCGGTGGCTGGCCGGCGCTGCGCGCCCGGGTCGAGGTGCAGGGCCGCGAGCTGGGCCTGGCCCCGCCGGCCTGGGCGCCCCAGGCGCTGGCGGCGCTGGCGCTGGCCCGGGCCGGCTTGCCCGGCACGCCCGATGCCGGGCCGGCCGACATCGACCCGCTGCCGCTGACCGTGCTGGACGCTGCCGTGCCCCATGCCGCGCTGCTGGCCCAGACCGGCTGCCACACGCTGGGTGATCTGCGCCGCCGCCCGCGCGGTGCCCTGGCCCGCCGCTTCGGGGCGGCGCTGCTGGAGGCGCTGGATCAGGCCCATGGCCTGCGCCCCTCGGTGCACGCCTGGGTGAGCGTGCCCGACCGCTTCGAGGCCCGGCTGGAACTGCCCTGGCGCGTGGAGCAGGCCGAAGCGCTGGTGGACGGTGCCCGGCGCCTGCTGCTGCCGCTGCAGGGCTGGCTGACCGCGCGCCAGGCCGGGGTTCGGGCCTGCCGGCTGCGCTGGCTGCACGACGGCCTGCGCCCGCGCGATGCCGGGCCGGGCGGCGAGCTGCTGTGGCGCACCGCCACGCCCACGCGCGACATCGACCACCTGCAGCGCCTGCTGTCCGAGCACCTGGCCCAGGTCACCCTGCAGGCCCCGGTGGGCGAGCTGGTGCTCGAAGCGGTGGAGGTGCAGTCGCTGAACCCCCAGGCCGCCGACTGGTGGGCCGACCCTGCCCGCGCCGAGGCCGAAGCCCTGCAGCCGGTGCTCGAACGCCTGGCGGCCCGGCTGGGGCCGCAGCGGGTGCTGCGCCCGGTGCTGTGCCAGGACCACCGGCCCGAGGCCATGGTGCGCTGGTGTCCGACCACCGAGGTCACCGAAGTCCCCGAAGCCGTCGAGCTTGCCCAGGCCACCGCGCCTGCAGCGCAGCGCAGCCGCCCGCGCCGGTCGGCACCGGCCGTGGGATCGCAGCCCGCCGTGGGGCCGCAGCCCGGCTTTCTGCGCCCGCAGCCGCTGCGCCTGGCGGTGCGCGGCCACCGGCCGCACTACCAGGGCGAGCTGCAGCTGCTGGTGGGGCCGCAGCGGGTCGAGGGCGGCTGGTGGGACGGCGAAACCCGCGCTGCCGCCGCCGATCCGCCCCCCCTGTCCCGCGACTACTGGGTCGCCCATTCGCCGCGCGCCGGCCTGCTGTGGGTGTTCTGCACCCGGCCGGTGGCGCAGCAGCAGGAACCGGCCTGGTACCTGCACGGCCATTTCGCGTGAGGGCCGGGCATGAACGCTCCCTTGCCGGCGTATGCCGAGCTCCTGTGCCTGAGTGCCTTCAGCTTCCTGCGCGGCGCCAGCCCGCCGGACGAGCTGGTGCGCCGCGCCCATGCCCTGGGCTACAGCGCCCTGGCCCTGGCCGACGAATGTTCGCTGGCCGGCATCGTGCGGGCCCATGTGGCGGCGCGCGAATGCGGCCTGAAGCTGCTGGTGGGCAGCCAGTTCCGGGTCGATGACGGCGCAGCCGGCTTCACCCTGGTGGTGCTGGCCTGCCATGCGGCCGGCTACAGCCAGCTGTGCCGCCTCATCACCGGCCTGCGGCGCAGCGCCCCCAAGGGCAGCTACCGGCTCGATGCCGCGCAGCTCGACGCCGCCGCGCGCCAGGGCGCGCTCGACGGCTGCGTGGTGGTGGCGGTGCCGGCGCGCGAGAGCACCCAGCCGCAGCTCGATGCGCTGGCCGGCTGGCTGCTGCAGCGCTTTATGGGCCGCTGCTGGCTCGGTGTGGAGCAGCGCCGCGCGCTGGACGACGAGCTCTGGCTGCACCGCCTGCGCCAGAGCAGCGCGCTGACGGCGGTGCCGCTGGTGGCGGTGGGCGATGTGCAGATGCATGTGCGCTCGCGCAAGCCGCTGCACGACGTGATGACCGCCACCCGCCTGGGCCGGCCGCTGCGCGATTGCGGGCTGGCGCTGCAGCCCAACGCCGAGCGGCACCTGCGCTCGCGCCTGGTGCTGGGCCGCTGCTTCCCGCCCGACCTGCTGGCCGCCACGCTGGACGTGGCCGCGCGCTGCCACTTCTCGCTCGACGAGCTGCGCTACCAGTACCCCGACGAGGTGGTGCCCGCCGGCCACACCCCGGCCAGCTGGCTGCAGCAGCTGGTGGAACAGGGCGCGCGCTGGCGCTGGCCGCAGGGCACGCCGCCGGCGGTGCAGCGGCAGATCGACCACGAGCTGGGCCTGATCGGCGAGCTGCGCTACGAGCACTACTTCCTGACGGTGCACGACATCGTGGCCTTCGCGCGCGGCCAGGGCATCCTGTGCCAGGGGCGCGGGTCGGCGGCCAACAGCGTGGTCTGCTTCTGCCTGGGCATCACCGAGGTCGACCCGGCGCGCCTGTCGGTGCTGTTCGAACGCTTCATCTCGAAAGAACGCAACGAGCCGCCCGACATCGATGTGGACTTCGAACACGAGCGGCGCGAAGAGGTCATCCAGTACCTCTACCGGCGCTACGGGCGCGAGCGGGCCGCGCTCACGGCGGCCGTCATCTGCTACCGGCCGCGCAGCGCCCTGCGCGACGTCGGGCAGGCCCTGGGCATCGAGGCCGAGGCGCTGGCCCGGCTGACCCGCAGCCTGGGCTGGTGGGACGGCGCCCGGGTGCCGCCCGAGCGGCTGCAGGAAGCCGGGCTCGACCCGGACGACCGCCGGGTCACCCTGCTGCTGGAGCTGGCCGGGCAGCTGGTGGGCCTGCCGCGCCACCTGTCGCAGCACACCGGCGGTTTCGTGCTCACCCGCGGGCCTTTGACCGATCTGGTGCCGGTGCAGAACGCCCGCATGGCCGGGCGCACCGTCATCGAGTGGGACAAGGACGATCTGGACGCCATGGGCCTGCTCAAGGTCGACGTGCTGGCCCTGGGCATGCTGACCGCGCTGCGCAAGTCGCTCGACCTCATCGGCCAGCGGCGCGGCCGGCCGCTGGCCCTGCACGACATACCGGCCGAAGACGACGCCACCTACGACATGGTCTGCGCCGCCGACACCGTGGGCGTGTTCCAGATCGAGAGCCGCGCCCAGATGGCCATGCTGCCGCGCCTGCGGCCGCGCTGCTTCTACGACCTGGTGATCGAGATCGCCCTCGTGCGCCCCGGCCCGATCCAGGGCGGGGCGGTGCACCCCTACCTCGACCGGCGCCAGGGCAAGGCCCCGGTGAGCTACCCCAGCCCGGCGCTCGAACAGGCCCTGGGCCGCACCCTGGGCGTGCCGGTGTTCCAGGAGCAGTGCATGCAGATCGCCATCCTGGCCGCCGGCTTCACCCCCGGCGAGGCCGACGGCCTGCGCCGCGCCATGGGCGCCTGGAAGCGGCGCGGCGGCCTGGGCCACTACGGCCAGCGGCTGGTCGATGGCCTGCTGGCCAACGGCTACACACCCGCCTTTGCCGACGCCGTGGTCGAGCAGGTGAAGGGCTTCTCCAGCTACGGCTTCCCGGAAAGCCATGCCGCCAGCTTTGCCCTGCTGGTGTACGCCAGCTGCTGGATCAAGTGCCACCACCCGGCCGAGTTCCTGGCCGCCATGATCAACAGCCAGCCGCTGGGCTTCTACACCCCGCGCCAGCTGGTGGCCGACGCGCAGCGCCACGGCGTGACGGTGCTGCCGGTGGACGTGAGCCACAGCGACTGGGACTGCACCCTGCACGACCTGCACGGTGCCGCGTCAGGTGCCACGCCGGGTGCACCACCGGCCGTGCGCCTGGGCCTGCGGCTGGTCAACGGCCTGGGCCCGATCGCGGCCCGGCGGCTGGTGCAGGCCCGCGCCCGGGGCCCCTGGCGCGACGTGGCCGACCTCGGGCACCGCGCCGGTCTGGGTTCGCACGAGTTCAGCCTGCTGGCCGCCGCCGACGCCCTGAGCAGCCTGAGCGGCCACCGCCGCCAGCAGATGTGGGACGCGGTGGCCCGCCACACCCCGCCGGCCCTGCTGCAGGAAGCACCGATTGCCGAGCCGGCGGTGGAACTGCCCCCGGCCCCCGAGGGCGAAGCCATCGTCTGGGACCACCGCTCCACCGGCCTGAGCCTGCGCCGCCACCCGCTGGCCCTGCTGCGCCCGCAGCTGCAGGCCCGGCGCCTGTCCACCGCCGCCGAGCTGGCCCATGCGCCGGACCGGCGCCTGGTGCGCCACGCCGGTCTGGTCACCCTGCGCCAGCAGCCCGAGACCGCCGGCGGCGTGATGTTCGTGACCCTGGAGGACGAGACCGGCGTGGTGCAGGCCATCGTCTGGCGCAGCCTGCGCGAGCGTTACCGGCGCGCCTTGATGCAGTCGCGCCTGCTGGCGGTGCATGGGGTGTGGCAGCGCGAGGGCGAGGTCTGCAGCCTGATCGCCGGCCACCTGGAAGACCTCACGCCGCTGCTGGGGTCGCTGGCGGTGGGCAGCCGCGACTTCCGCTGATGCGCTGGATTCAGGCCGGCGGGATCGGGGGCGCGTCGTTCGGTGCCGTTTCGGCCTTGTCGCGCAACGCGGCCAGCCGGGCCTCGGCCTCGCGCCGGCTTTGCGTCGCCTGGCGGGCCTTCTTCACATCGTGGATCTGCCACAGGCCGAAGGCCAGCACCACCAGAAAAATGCCCAGCTCGAACCAGATCGCCATGTGCACCGCTCCTCAAGGAATGGCCCATGCTGCCGCAGCCGGCATGGGCCTGCAATACAGTCGGACGATGTCCGACGAATCCCAGATCGAGATCCCCCCGTCCTTCGTGGCCCTGTATGTGCCGCCGGGGCGCATCAAGCCCACCCTGGCGCGCGCCGAACTCAGCGCCCGCTACGAGCTGTGCGAAGACATGGCCCAGATGCTGGTCGACACCGCCCGCACCCTGGAATTCAGCCTGGGCATCACCCAGGACGACGTGCTGCAGCGCGTCGGGCAGGGCCTGCGGGTGGAGCCCGCCGTGGTGAACGAGAGCGAGGCCGGCTGGGTCATCACCCGCCTGGCCGAACTGCTGGGGCCGGCCGGGCCGGGCTGACCCGGCTCAGGTGATGTCCAGCGTGTGGATGCCGAAGCGCCCGGCACGGCGGTCGGCAAAGTAGTGCTCCAGCGTTTCCTTGACGGTGCGGAAGGCGATCTCGTCCCACGGAATCTCGGCCTCGGTGAACAGCCGGGCCTCCTGGGTCTCGTGGCCCGGGTTGAACCGGTCGCTCAGCAGGCGGGCGTGGTAGTAGAGGTGCACCTGGCCCACGCGCGGCACGTTCATGAGGGTGAACAGGCTGCCCATCTCGATCTGGGCGCCGGCTTCCTCGTCGGTCTCGCGGGCCGCGCCCTCGGCCGTGGTCTCGCCCAGCTCCATGAAGCCGGCCGGCAGGGTCCATTTGCCGCGCCGGGGTTCGATGTTGCGCTTGCACAGCAGCACGTACTGGCCGCTGTCGCCCCACACCGGCACCGTGCCCACCACATTGAGCGGGTTGTCGTAGTGCACCAGGCCGCAGGCCGGGCACACCGCGCGCTGGCGGGTGTCGCCGTCGTCGGGCAGTCGCAGCTGGACGGGGGTGCCGCAGTCGCGGCAGAAGCGGGCAGGGGAGCGCAGCATGGCGGCGGGGGTCCTCAGGCCTTGCGGCCGTGCTTGGCGATCAGGGCGCGGGCGGTGTCCAGCAGCTGGCGGCCGTTGTAGCCGCGCTTGTCCATGTCCTGCACCCACTCCACCTCGACCAGCCGGGCCTTGCGCTTGAACTCCTGCGCCTCGGCCGCCGGAATGGTGTGGATGCTGTTGCCCTGGCGCACGGCGGCCTCGCGGCCGGGCCCGTCGCCGGCCTGCTGCACCTTGCCCAGCCAGGCCGAGGTTTCCATGCCGGTGTTGCGGTCGATCACGGCCTTCAGGTCGGGCGGCAGGCTGGCGTACTTCGCCTTGTTCATGGCCATCACGAAGGTGGTGGTGTAGAGCGCGCCGCCGGCCGGCTCGAACTCGCTGTGGAACTTGGTCAGCTCATGCACCTTGACGGCCGGCACCACTTCCCAGGGAATGGCGCAGCCGTCGATCACGCCCTTGGACAGCGCGTCCGGAATCTGCGGCAGCGGCATGCCCACCGGGGTGGCGCCCAGGTAGCCCAGCATCTTGGTGATCTGGCGGGTCGGGCCGCGCACCTTGGAGCCGCGCAGGTCGTCGGCCCGGAAGATCTGCTTGTTGCGCATGTGGAACATGCCCGGCCCGTGCACCTGCAGGGCCAGCGGGTGCACGTCCTTGTATTCGTCCGCCGCCAGGGTGGTGATGTATTCCCAGAACGCCTTCGAGGTGGCCTCGGCGTTGTTCATCATGAACGGCAGCTCGAACACCTCGGTGCGCGGGAAACGGCCCGGCGTGTTGCCCGGCAGCGTCCAGACGATGTCGACCACGCCGTCGCGCGCCTGGTCGAACAGCTGGGCCGGCGAGCCACCGAGCTGCATGGCCGGGTAGCCCTCGAAGCGGATGCGCCCGCCCGACTCCTTCTCCACCTTGTCCATCCAGGCCTTGTGCATGTTGAGCCACACATTCGACTGCGGCGCCATGAAGGTGTGGAACTTCAGCGTCACGCTGGACTGGGCCAGGGCACCCAAGGCGGGTGCGCCCAGGGCGACGGCGGCGGTCGTCGCGGCGGTCGACTGCAACAGGGTTCGGCGCTGGATCATGGTGTTGTCTCCGTTGGGGTTGTTAAGGACTCGGGCTGGAGCAGCAAGGGGGTGTTCAGACCACCTGGAAGCGGATGTCGGTCAGGCCGTCCACATGGCCGTGCAGCACATCGCCGCGCACCACCGCGTTCACGCCTTCGGGGGTGCCGGTGTAGATCAGGTCGCCGGGCTGCAATGCCCAGCCCTTGCTGAGTTGCTCGATGGTCTCGGCAATGTTCCAGATCAGCTTGGCCACGTTGCTGCGCTGGCGGTCGGCACCATTGACCTGCAGCCAGATGGCGGCCTGGGTGATGTCGCCGGCCTGCGCCGCCGGGGTGATGGGGCCGATGGGCGAGGCATGGTCGAAGGCCTTGCCGATGCACCAGGGCTTGCCGGTCTTCTTCATGTCGGACTGCAGGTCGCGCCGGGTCATGTCCAGGCCGGTGGCGTAGCCGAAGATGTGGTTGAAGGCATCGACGGCCGCGATGTTGCGACCGCCCTGGCCGATGGCCACCACCAGCTCGATCTCGTGGTGGAAGTTGCGGGTCAGGTCGGGGTAGGGAATGGTGGCGGTCTGGCCGGCTTCGGCCACCACCACGGTGTCGGCCGGCTTCAGGAAGAAGAACGGCGGCTCGCGGCCGCTGTGGCCCATTTCCTTGGCATGGTCTTCGTAGTTGCGGCCCACGCAATAGACGCGGTGGACCGGGAAGCGGGCGGCGCTGCCCACGACGGGCACGCTGACCACGGCGGGCGGTTGGAAGGTGAAGGCGGGGGAGGTGCTTGTCTCGCTCAT
The DNA here is from genome assembly GCA_013823485.1 of Comamonadaceae bacterium. Lineage (GTDB taxonomy): Bacteria > Pseudomonadota > Gammaproteobacteria > Burkholderiales > Burkholderiaceae_C > Hydrogenophaga. The sequence continues at coordinate 4,413 of PNMF01000084.1, read as the reverse complement.
GTCGGGCGTCGGTTGTGGTTGAAGGCCGGGTCAGTTTGCCATGGCGGGTGGTCAGTACTGGCTACGTGGAAGCCGCAGCGAGAGGCCGTCGAGCGCCATCGACAGTCGCAGCTGGCAGGCCAGCCGGCTGCCCGGGCCGGCCGGGCTGGCCGCGAAATCGAGCATGTCGGTCTCGTCGGGCACCGGGGGCGGCAGGCGGTCGCGCCACTCGGGGTCGACGATCACATGGCAGGTGGCGCAGGTGAGCTGGCCACCGCAGTCGCCGTCGATGCCGGCCACGCCGGCCTGCACCGCCAGGTCCAGCACGCTCTGGCCCTCCAGCCCCTGCAGCGGGTGGGGCGTGCCGTCGAAGCTGTGCAGCAGGAGTCGGATCATGGGCGGCCGGTGTCGATGTCGATGTCAGTGGGGGCAGGGTGGGAAGCCTCGGCATTGTGGCGTCAACCGCCGCAGTTTTCGTCCTTGGGGGAAACAGGGCTTTCACCCGGGCGGCAGCACCGGCGCGGGGCGCTGCCCACAATGCACTTCGCTGGCGACCCGTGGGTCGCCTTTGCTTTTGAACCGAAGGAATACCGCATGACCACCCTGTTCGACCCGATCACCCTCGGCGACATCGCCCTGTCCAACCGCATCGCCATGGCGCCGCTGACCCGCAACCGCGCCCCGAACGCCGTGCCCACGCCGCTCATGGCCACCTATTACACCCAGCGCGCCACCGCCGGCCTGCTGATCACCGAGGCCACCGCCATCAGCCACCAGGGCCAGGGTTATGCCGACGTGCCCGGCCTGTACGCGCCCGAGCAGATCGAGGGCTGGAAGGGCGTCACCGCCTCGGTGCACCAGGCCGGTGGCCGCATCGTCACCCAGCTGTGGCATGTGGGCCGCATCTCGCACACCGAACTGCAGCCGGGCCACGGTGCCCCGGTGGCGCCTTCGGCCATCCGCGCCAACACCAAGACCGTGCTGCTCAAGGACGGCGCTCCGGTGTTCGTCGACACCTCCGAGCCGCGTGCGCTCGACCTGGCCGAACTGCCCGGCATCGTGGCCGACTACCGCCGCGCTGCGCTGGCCGCCATCGAGGCCGGCTTTGACGGCGTAGAGATCCACGCCGCCAACGGCTACCTGCTCGACCAGTTCCTCAAGACCGGCAGCAACCAGCGCACCGACGCCTACGGCGGCAGCATCGAGAACCGGGCCCGCCTGCTGATGGAGGTGGTGAAGACCGTGGTCGACGCCATCGGCGGCGGCCGCACCGGCATCCGCCTCTCGCCGGTGACCCCGGCCAACGACATCGTCGATGCCGACCCGCAGCCGCTGTTCACCCATGTGGTGCAGCAGCTCGCCCCGCACGGCCTGGCCTATGTGCACGTCATCGAAGGCGCCACCGGCGGCCCGCGCGAACTGGCCGACCGCCCGTTCGACTACGCCGCCCTCAAGGCTGCCTACCGCGCAGCCGGCGGCCAGGCCGCCTGGATGGTGAACAACGGCTACGACCTCGCCCTGGCGAACCAGGCCGTGGCCGATGGCGCCGATGTGGTGGCCTTCGGCCGCCCCTTCATCAGCAACCCCGACCTGGTGCAGCGCCTGCGCGTCGGCGGCCCGTTCAACGAACCGGACCGCAACACCTTCTACGGCGGCGGCGCCCAGGGCTACACCGACTACCCCACGCTGGGCTGAAGGCATACTCCAGGGCGTTTTCACCGACCTTCACCGAACACGCCCTGACGCATGAAGCTCTACAACTACTTCCGCTCCTCCGCCTCGTTCCGGGTCCGCATCGCGCTGGCGCTCAAGGGCCTGCCCTACGACTACCTGCCGGTGCACCTGGCCCGTGGCGACCACAAGCTGCCGGCCTTTGCCGACATGGCCACCGAGGGCCTGGTGCCGGTGCTGGAGCTGGACGACGGCACCCGCCTGACCCAGTCGATGGCCATCATCGAATACCTCGACGAGACCCATCCCGAGCCGCCGCTGCTGCCGGCCGATGCGCTGGGCCGGGCGCGGGTGCGGGCCCTGTCGCAGATCGTGGCCTGCGAGATCCACCCCATCAACAACCTGCGGGTGCTCAAGTACCTGGTGCGTGAGCTGAAGGTGGAGGAAGAGCCCAAGAACACCTGGTACCGCCATTGGGTGCGCACCGGGCTGGAGGCCTTCGAGAAGCAGCTGGCGGCCGGCGGCACCGGCCGTTTCTGTCATGGCGATGCGCCCACCCTGGCCGACTGCCTGCTGGTGCCGCAGATCTTCAACGGCCAGCGTTTCAATGTCAGCTTCGACGGCCTGACCCACACCATGCGCGTGTTCGACGCCTGCATGGCGCACCCGGCCTTCCAGGCCGCCGAGCCCAAGGCCTGCCCCGACTTCGAGGCCTGATGGCCGGGCTGCCGATGCCGGGTCTGCTGACACCCGACTGGCCCTTGCCGGCGGGCGTGCGCGCCCTGTGCACCACCCGGGCGGGCGGCGTCTCGGCGCCACCCTTCGACAGCTTCAACCTGGGCGACCATGTGCGCGACGACCCGGCGCAGGTGGCCGCCAACCGGCGCCGCCTGGCCGGCCTCACCGCGCCGGCCGAGCCGGTGTTCCTGCAGCAGGTGCACGGCACCCGGGTGCTGCGCCTGCAGGCCGATGCCGCGCACATCGCGGCCAGCCAGGGCGCCGAGGCCGACGCCTGCCTGACCACCGAACCCGGGGTGGCCTGCACCATCATGGTGGCCGACTGCCTGCCGGTGCTGTTGGCCCATGCTTCGGGCCGCGCGGTGGCCGCCGCCCATGCGGGCTGGCGCGGTCTGGCGGGCGGGGTGCTGGAGGCCACGGTGCAGGCGCTGCATCAGGCCGCCGGGCCGGGCGCCATCAGCGCCTGGCTGGGGCCCTGCATCGGCCCTGCGGCGTTCGAGGTGGGCGACGAGGTGCGCGAGGCCTTCGGGCCTGATGAGGCCGTACGCGCGTGCTTCCAGCCGCACGGCCCCGGCAAGTGGCTGGCCGATCTGCCGGCGCTCGCCCGCATCCGCCTGCAGCAGGCCGGCGTGGCCGGCCTGCATGGCAACGACGGCACACCCGGTTGGTGCACCGTCACCCAGGCATCAGTCTTTTTCTCGCACCGGCGTGACGCTGCCCGCCTCGGCAGCACCGGCCGCATGGCCGCCTGCATCTGGTTCGGCTGAAGCCTGCGCCGCTGCCAGCTCGGCGGCTTCCCGGGCCTGGCGCTCCTTGCGGCGCGTGGGCGTGCGCATCACATAGACCACGATGGTCATGGGCAGCACGCCGTACAGGAAGAAGGTGATGATGGCCCCGAGCACCGATCCGGTGGTGTTGGTGGCCTCGGCCACCGCCATCATCAGCACCACATACATCCACGCAATGACGACCAGGTACACAGCTGCTTCCAGGGGCCGGCATCGGGGGCGGAATGGCGTCAGCCGCGCGGAAGGCACGCGGCCGATACTGGTGCAGGGCCGGGTATAACTGCCCCAGAGCCTCCCATAATAGGCGGAGGCCAATTCCAGAGGAGACACACATGGCATCGGGCAAATCGGCGGCCGGCAGCGGGCCGAACGACCCGTGGCAGCAGGCCACGCAGTACATGCAGACGTTCCAGCAGAACCTCATGGGCGCCTCTCCCTTCGGCATGCCGGGCATCGAACAGCTGTTCAGCCAGGCCAGCGGCCCGGCCGTGCGGCTGGACCCGGCCAGGCTGATCGAGATCCAGAAAACCTACCTGCAGGACGCCATGGCCCTGTGGAACCAGGGCGCCACCGCCCGCCCGCAGGGTGACCGCCGCTTTGCCGGCGAAGCCTGGGCCAGCAACCCGGTGGCCGGCTTCACGGCCGCCGTGTACCTGCTCAATGCCCGCACCCTCATGGCCATGGCCGACGCGGTCGACGGCGACGACAAGACCCGCACCCGGGTCCGCTTCGCGGTGCAGCAGTGGATCGACGCCAGCGCGCCCAGCAACTTCCTTGCCTTCAACGCCGAAGCCCAGAAGAAGGCCATCGAGACCCAGGGCGAGAGCATCGCCAAGGGGGTGGCCAACCTGCTGCACGACATGAAGCAGGGCCACGTGTCCATGACCGACGAGAGCGTGTTCGAGGTCGGCAAGAACGTGGCCACCACCGAAGGCGCGGTGGTGTTCGAGAACGAGCTGTTCCAGCTCATCGAATACAAGCCGCTGACGGCCAAGGTGTACGAGCGCCCGTTCCTGCTGGTGCCGCCGTGCATCAACAAGTTCTACATCCTGGACCTGCAGCCGGAGAACTCCTTCATCCGCTACTGTGTGGAGCAGGGCCACCGCACCTTCGTGGTGAGCTGGCGCAACCCGGACGAGTCGCTGGCCAAGAAGACCTGGGACAACTACATCGAGGACGCGGTCATCCGCGCCATCAACGTCACGCAGGACATCACCGGCGCCGAGCAGATCAACGC
>PNMF01000083.1 GCA_013823485.1 Comamonadaceae bacterium | reverse complement strand
GTAGCCGCGCACCACCGCTTCCACCGGAATCGGCTTCAGGCGCTGCACCAGCATCGAACGGTCCGCCACCTGCGGCACCTCGGCCGCCGAGACCACGCTCTCGGGCGCATCGCCGGTGAGGTGGATCGGGCAGATGGCCAAACCCTTCGGGCCGAGCTGGTCGAACCAGAACAGCGAGAGCCGGGTGAGCAGCGCACCCTTACCCGGGATCGGCTCGCCCATGATCACGTCGAAGGCGCTGATCCGGTCGGACGCGACCATCAGGATGCGGTCGTTGCCCACGGCGTAGTTGTCGCGGACCTTGCCGCGGGCCAGCAGGGGCAGGGAGGTGAGGGCGGAGGTGTGCAGGGCAGCGGTCATGTTCAGTTGACCACCTGGGCCAGTTCGCCGCGCGCGTACTTCTCGGCCATGACGGTCAGGTTCATGCCCTTGATCTTGCCGGCCTGGCCTTCGCAGCCGAACTGCAGGTAACGGGCCTTGCAGACCAGCCTGGCCGCCTCGCGGGCGGGCTTGAGCCATTCACGGGCGTCGAACTTGTCCGGGTTTTCGGCCAGGAACTTGCGCACCGCGCCGGTCATGGCCAGGCGGATGTCGGTGTCGATGTTGATCTTGCGCACGCCATGCTTGATGGCTTCCTGGATTTCCTCGATGGGCACACCGTAGGTCTGCTTCATCTGGCCGCCGTACTGGTTGATCACGTCCAGCAGTTCCTGCGGCACGCTGGAAGAACCGTGCATGACCAGGTGGGTGTTGGGGATGCGGGCGTGGATTTCCTTCACGCGCGAGATGGCCAGGATGTCGCCGGTGGGCTTGCGGCTGAACTTGTAGGCGCCGTGGCTGGTGCCGATGGCGATGGCCAGGGCATCGAGCTGGGTGGCTTTGACGAAGGTGGCGGCTTCCTCGGGGTCGGTCAGCATCTGGCTGTGGTCGAGCTTGCCGACCGCGCCGATGCCGTCTTCCTCGCCGGCGTCACCGGTTTCCAGGTTGCCCAGGCAGCCCAGTTCGCCCTCGACCGTGACGCCCACCTGGTGGGCCATCTCGACCACCTTGCGGGTCACGTCGACGTTGTAGTCGAAGCTGGCCGGGGTCTTGCCGTCGTCCATGAGCGAGCCGTCCATCATGACCGAGCCGAAGCCCAGGTCGATGGCGCCCTGGCAGACCTTGGGGCTGGTGCCGTGGTCCTGGTGCATCACCAGCGGGATGTGCGGATACGCCTCGACGGCGGCCTGGATCAGGTGCTTGATGAAGGGTTCGCCAGCGTATTTGCGGGCACCGGCACTCGCCTGCAGGATGACCGGGGCGCCCACCTCGTCGGCGGCGGCCATGACGGCCTGCACCTGTTCGAGGTTGTTGACGTTGAAGGCCGGAATGCCGTAGCCGTTGGCGGCGGCGTGGTCGAGCAGTTCGCGCATGGAAACGAGTGCCATGGGGGTGTCCTCTGGAGCGGGTTGGTAACCGGTGTGTAACCCGCGATTTTAGCCGCCAGGGGCCTGCAAAAAGCCGCTCAGGCGGTCCAGCACCGGCGCCAGGCCGCGCAGGGGCCGGGCCATGGCCCCGATCAGGGTGGTGTGGCTGACCCGGTCGAACAGCTCGACCTCGACCGGCGCGCCCCGGGCCTGCAGGGCCTGGGCCATGGCCACCGTGTTGCGCTCCGGGTTGACCAGGATGTCGCTGCGGGCGGCCAGCAGCAGCACCCGCTGCGACGGCGCCGGCGGGCCGGCCTTGACATGGAACAGCGGCTGCGTGTCGGGCGGCGTGTCGGGCCAGTTGAAGGCCCGCTTCACGTCCGACAGGCCGATCGGCAGGAAGTCGTACGGCCCGGCCAGCCCGGCCCAGCCGGCCAGCGCCTGCGGCTGCAGGCCCACGCCGGTCAGCCAGCGGGGGTCCAGCGCCATCATGGCGGCGTTGTAGGCGCCGGCGCTGTGGCCCACCGTGTAGAGCCGCCGGCGCGACGCCCCGAGCCGGGCCGCGTTGTCGTGCGCCCACTTCACCGCCAGGGCGCAGTCCTCCAGGAAGGCCGGGTAGCTCACTTCGGGGCTGAGCCGGTAGTCGGCCACCACGGTGACGATGCCGCGCGATGCCAGGGCCTCGCCCACGAAGCGGTAGTCGCGCCGGTCGCCGCTGCTCCAGCTGCCGCCATAGAAGAACACGGCCAGCGGGGCATCGGCTGTCGCCTGGGCCGGCTGGTAGACGTCGAGCTGCTGGCGCGGCAGCGGGCCGTAGGCCTGGTCCGGCTGCACCGTGTGGGTATCGGTCGCCACGGTGGCGTTGATCACCCGCAACGGCGAGCAGGCCTGCAGCAGGGGTGTCACGCCCAGCAGGCCGAGCAGGCCCAGCCAGCGGCGGCGGGGGGTGGGGTCGGTGTTTCGCATGGTGTCCTGGGGAGGGGTTTGACGGGTTCTCCGATGCCTACGCACCAGCCCCGGTTCCGGATGCGGACCGGCCGGCCACCGGCTCAGGCAGCGCGGCAGATCTTGAGCGTGTTGGTGCCGCCCGGCTGGCCCATCGGCTCGCCCACGGTGATGGCGTACACATCGCCGCTCTTGACGATGCCGCGCGCCCGGAGGTGCGATTCGGCATCGGCCAGCGCGGTGTCGCGGTCGGCGCTGGTGTCCATCAGCAGCGGCCGCACGTTGCGGTAGAGCGTCATGCGGCGCTGGGTCGAGAGGTTGGGCGTCATGGCATAGATGGGCATGCGCACGTTGTGGCGGCTCATCCAGAGCGCGGTCGAGCCCGAATCGGTCAGGGCCACGATGGCGTTGGCGCCCAGGTGGTGCGCGGTCAGCAGCGCACCCATGGCAATCGACTGGTCGATGCGCTGGAAGGTCTTGCCCTTGAAGTCCGCGCTGAGCTCGTGGTAGTCGGCCTTCTCGGCTTCGGAGCAGATGTTGGCCATCTCCTTGACGGTTTCCAGCGGGTACTTGCCGGCGGCGGTCTCGGCACTCAGCATGACCGCGTCGGTGCCGTCGAGCACGGCGTTGGCCACATCGCTGACCTCGGCGCGGGTGGGCACCGGGTTCTGGATCATGCTTTCCATCATCTGGGTGGCGGTGATGACCACCTTGTCCATCTCGCGGGCCAGCTTGATCATGTGCTTCTGCAGCGCCGGCACGGCGGCGTTGCCCACCTCCACCGCCAGATCGCCGCGCGCCACCATGATGCCGTCCGACACCTTGAGGATGCTGGCCAGTTCCGGGATGGCCTCGGCCCGTTCGATCTTGGCGATCAGGCCCGGCTTGTGCCCGGTGCTGGCGCCGGCCACGTTGCACAGCTGGCGGGCCAGCTCCATGTCGGTGGCGTTCTTGGGGAAGCTCACCGCCACATAGTCGGCCTTCAGGCCCATGGCGGTCTTGATGTCGTCCATGTCCTTGGCGGTCAGGGCCGGCGCGGTCAGGCCGCCGCCCTGCTTGTTGATGCCCTTGTTGTTGGACAGCTCGCCGCCCATGGTGACCGAGGTGTGCACCGCCGGCCCCACCACCTTCTCGACCTTCATCACGATCAGGCCGTCGTTGAGCAGCAGCGTGTCGCCGGGACGCACGTCGCGCGGCAGTTCCTTGTAGTCCAGGCCGACACCGTTGTCGTCGCCGGGTTCGGTGCGCGAGGCGTCCAGCACGAAGGGCTGGCCGGCCTGCAGCATCACCTTGCCCTCGGCGAACTTGCCGACCCGGATCTTCGGGCCCTGCAGGTCGGCCATGATGCCGACCTCGCGCCCGGCGCGCTGCGCCGCTTCGCGCACCAGCCGGGCCCGCTCGATATGGTCCTCGGCCTTGCCGTGCGAGAAGTTGAGGCGCACCACGTTCACGCCAGCGCGGATCATGGCTTCGAGCAGGGCGGGGTCGCTGGACGCTGGGCCGAGGGTGGCAACGATCTTGGTGGCGCGCAAAGGCATCGGGCTTGTCTCCTGAGGGGTGTTCATGTAACCGGGTTTCCAATTATCGGGGCTGGCGGGTACCGCCCGGTTACCAACGGGGAACGTCTCAGGCCGCCGGCAGCACCGCCTCCACCCGCGTGCCGCGCCCCGGGCTGCTGTGGATGCGCAGCTCGCCGCCATGCGACTCCACCCGCACCCGCATGCCCAGCAGGCCGTGGTGGCCGGGCGGCACGGTGTCGGGGTCGAAGCCCTGGCCGTCGTCCTGCACCGCCACCCGAACCCGGCCGTCCTCGGGCAGCACGCTGACCCACACCTCGCGGGCCCGGGCGTACTTGCGCACATTGGTCAGCGATTCCTGCACCAGCCGGTACACGGTGAGCTCGGCCTCGGGGCCCAGGGTCACCGGCTGCAGCCGCGCCCGCACCGGCACACCCAGGCTGGCCGAGGCGTCGTCGCACAGGCCCTCCAGGGCCGGCACCAGGCCCAGCTGGTCGAGTGCCGAGGGCCGCAGGTTCTCGACGATGCGGCGCTTGACCGCAATGCCCTCGTTGAGGCGGTCCTCGATGCCTTCGATGCGCTCCAGCCCGGTCGCCGGCAGCTCGGGCACGCGGCGCAGGCGGGCGATCTCCAGCTTCATCGCGGTCAGCAGGCCGCCCATCTCGTCGTGCAGTTCGCGGGCCACATGGGCGCGCTCGTCTTCGCGGGTGCGCACCACATGGCCGGCGAGCGCGCGCAGCGCGGTGGTGCGCTGCCCCACCTGGTGTTCCAGCGAATCGCGTTCGGTCTGCAGCTGTTCGGCATGGCGCACCTGGCTGCGCTGCAGGGCCGAGTTCTTGCGCAGGAAAAACGCATAGGCCAGCAGGCTCAGCAGGGCCAGGGCGTGCACTGTCCAGCGGCCGATCTCCAGCGTGCGGTAGACGGCGGCGCGTTCCCCGGCGATGCGGCGTTCTTCGGTACCGATCAGCACGTCGGTGGCGCGGCGCACCGCTTCCATCTTTTCGCGGCCGATATCGGTCAGCATCAGGCCCTGCCAGCTGCCGTGGGCGCCGGCGTCATACAGGCCCACCGTTTCGGCGATTTCGGACACTTTTTCCAGCGCCCGTTCGTTCAGGCGTTCCACCAGGGCCAGCAGTTCGGGGTCGTGGCGGTGGTGTTCCCGCAGGCGGCGCACCGCGTTGTCGAGTTCCTGGCCGGCGGCCTTGTAGGGGTCGAGGTACTGCGGGCGGCCGGTGAGCAGGTAGCCGCGCTGCGCCGATTCCATGTCGAGCAGGCTGCGCACCACGGTCTGTGCGGCATTGCGCGCCGAGTCCCGTCCGCCCAGGCTGACGAGCGAATCGAGTGCGCTGCGGTAGGTCAGTTCGGTGCCGGCCAGCATGGCCAGGCCCAGCAGCAGGGCCAGCGCGATGGCCAGCGGCGTGCGCCACGGGCCGGCCCGGCGCAGCACCGGGCGGCGCGGGGTGGGCGGGGTTGCAGAGGTCATGGGGCGCGAGTGTGGCCCAGTTCGCCGCACCAGGCGATCAGGGCTTCGAGTTCGCAGGATTTGTCGAACACCTGCCGCGCGCCGAGCGCCAGGCAACGCTGGCGCAGGGCCGGGGTGGCATGGTTGGTAAGCACCACCCGGTGCATCGGGCTGGCCGCGTCCTGCGCAGCCTGCAGCACGCCGAGGCCTGAGCCGCTGGCCAGCACGATGTCGATGATCATCAGGTCGCAGGGCGGTGGCTGCATCAGCCAGGCCACCGCCTGCGATTCGCTGCGCGCCTGCCCGATCACCTGCACCGGGCCGAGCTCCTCCAGGGTGGAGATCAGGTGCCGGCTGATGACCGGGTTGTCCTCGACCAGGAAGGTGCGCAGCGGTTTCACGGCGGGCCGGTCAGCGCACCACGATGTCGTTGCGCACCGCCGTCACGCCGGGCACGCTGGCGGCCAGCTTTTCAGCCGCGCTGCGTTCGGTGCTGTTCTTCGCAAAGCCCGACAGCTGCACCGTGCCCTTGAGCGTCTCGACCTGGATCGACATGGCGCTCACCGCCGGGTCTTCGGCCATGCGGGCCTTGACCCGGGTGGTGATGGTGGTGTCGTCGATGTACGAGCCGACGCTCTGCTGGTCACGCGCCACCGCACAACCGGCGGTCTGCACGATCAGCACGGCGGCCGCAGCCGCCATCAGGAAATGGCTGGGTTTCATCAGGGGCTCCTTGTGGCGGACTGCGGCGGTGTTCAGCTCTGGCTGCGCACGGTCAGGCGGTTCTCGACCTCGACCACGCCTTCGACGGCCTGGGCCAGGGTGGTGGCGCGGTCACGCGAGGCGGCGTCCGGTGCGGTGCCCGACAGTTCGACCCGGCCGTTGCTGGTGTCCACATTGATGCCCAGCGCGCTGAGGCGGTCGTCGGCGGCCAGTGCGGCATTCACCTTGGCGGTGATGGCGGCGTCGGTGGCGCCCTGCGCCATCACGTCGGCCGCCTGCTGGCCGGCGGCCTGCACTTCCTTGGCGGCCTCGCGGGCGTCCTGGCCCACCTGGTTGGCGGCCTGACCCATCTGGTTGACCGTGTTGTCCACGCGCTGGCCCAGGGTGGGTTCGCTGGCTTCGCCGCAGGCCGCCAGCAGGGCGGTGGCGAGCAGGGCGGCGGTGAGGGCGGGGATGCGGATGGAGCGTTGCATGTCAGGTTCCTTTCGTTGATGACGTTGCGGTGAAGTCACTGTAGGCAGCGCCATCCGATGCCGCTGTCGGACACCGCCGCGACCGGCTGTAGGACCTGTCCTACACCGCGGGGGCTGCTACATTGGCCGCGCCACGCATACCCCCACCCGTGCCAGCCCCCATGATCCAGATCGCCATCGTCGACGACCACGCCATCGTGCGCACCGGCCTGCGCCAGTTCCTGGGCGAGCAGGTCGATCTGCGCGTGACCGGCGAGGCCGCCAACGGGCGCGAGGCGCTGGAACTGGTGCGCCAGGTGCCGGTGGACGTGTTGCTGATGGACCTGTCCATGCCGGGGCAGGGCGGGGTGGAGGCGTTGCAGGCCATCAAGGCCCGCCATCCGGATCTGCCGGTGCTCATCCTGAGCGGCTTTCCGGCCAGCCAGTACGCACCGGCCCTGCTGTCCCAGGGGGCCAGCGGATACCTGAACAAGGAATGCGACCCGCAGGAGATCGTCGACGCCATCCGGGTGGTGGCGCGCGGTCGCCGCTACCTGGGCCCCGAGGTGGCCGAGCTGCTGGCCGGCCGTGCCCTCGGCGATGCCGGACAACCGCCGCACGAGGCCTTGTCGGAACGCGAACTGCAGGTGTTCCTGCGGCTGGCCCGGGGCGAGACGGTGGGCGGCATCGCCGAATCCATGCACCTGAGCGTCAAGACGGTCAGCACCTACCGGACCCGGGTGCTGACCAAGCTGGGCCTGGGCGGCAACAGCGAGCTGACCTACTACGCGGTCAGGAACGGCCTGATCGATTGAGGCGTTCGGTCTGCACCAGCGGCCACAGCGCCCACAGGCCCAGGGCCGGGCCCATGGCCAGCCAGGGCACCAGCTGCTGCAGCGGCACCGTCTCGGCCAGGAACACGAACAGCAGGATGCTGACGATGGAAATGGCAAAGCCGATGCTGTTGGTCAGCGTCAGCACGCTGCCCACCGCCTGGGGCGGTGCGTTGCGTGCGGTCAGCGTGCTGAACTGGGGTGAGTCGCCAGCCACGGTGATGCCCCACAGCACCAGCCAGGCGTAGAACAGGGCGTCCGGTGCGTCCATCAGCCAGGGCGCTGCCAGGCAGCACACGCCGCTGGTGGCCAGCAGGCTGCCGGCCACCCGGGCGCTGCCCCAGCGCTGCGACACCAGGCCGCCGGCCACGCAGCCCAGCGCACCGGCCCCCAGCACGAAGAACGCTGCCCACGACAGGCCGGTGCCCTGCAGCCGGCTGGCCAGGATCAGCGGCACCAGCACCCACATGGTGTAGAGCTCCCACATGTGGCCGAAGTAGCCCAGCACCGAACTGCGCACCTTGGGGTCGGTCCAGACCGTTCCCAGGGCGCGCCACTGCAGCGTGGTGACCCGGGCCACCGCCCCCGGCGGGTCGCCGGTGCACAGGTACAGCAGCACGCCGCCCAGTGCAGCCAGCGCGGCCACGCCCAGCATCAGGGTGGGCCAGGGCAGGGCATCGCCCAGCGCGCGCAGCGCATGCGGGCTGGCCGAGCCCAGCACCAGCGCGCCGATCAGGAAACCCAGCGCGCCCCCCAGGCCCTTGCTGTACCACTGGGCAGCGATCTTCATGCCCACCGGGTAGATGCCGGCCAGGAAGAAGCCGGTGGCAAAGCGCCAGAGCATCAGCGCCTCCTGGTCGCGCACCATGGCCCAGGCGCCCACGGTGCAGCCGGCGCCGGCCAGCGCACACACCAGAAACACCTGGCGCGGCGCGAACCGGTCGGCCAGGGCCAGCAGCGCGAACACCAGCGTGCCCAGGATGAAGCCGAACTGCAGCGCCGAGGTCAGCGTGCCCACGGTGCTGGTGGGCCAGCCCAGCTCGCGCTGCAGGTCGGGCATGACCGCATTCACCGCGAACCACAGCGAGGTGCCCAGCAGCTGGGCCAGCACGATGACGGGCAGGATGTGGCGGGGGACGGTGCGTTCGGACATGGCCAGGTTCAGCGTCGGGTTCAGCGGCGGAGGTGGGTGAAGGCCTCGAATTCCCAGCTGCGCATGGCCAGCACCAGGGTGTAGCCCTCGCGGTCTTTCTCGGCGAGCTTCTGGTCGGTCTGGTGCTGCTGGGCAAAGTCGGTGGCCAGGCGCTGCAGCCGCTCCGCGAAATGCGGCGCCAGGGCCTTGCTCACCGACCCGTGCACCAGCAGCAGGCCCTCGCCGGGGCCGTCGAAGCCGCCGGCAAAGTAGTCCAGCAGCGCATGTTCCCGGAAGTAGTTCATCACCGCGCCGTGCGGCCGCCAGCGGAAGGTCTTGGCCAGCTTGAGCCGGTAGCGGTTGAGCGGGCGCAGCTCGATGATGCCCAGCCGGTCGAGCTGGGCCAGGTACTTCACGCCCTCGGCCGGTGTCAGCCGGTAGGCCGCGGTGATCTGCTCCAGCGTCCACTGGCTGAGCACACAGATGGCCACCAGCAGCAGCTTCTTGTCGGCCACCACCGCGCGCTCCTGTTCGGCGCTGAGCTCGCGCAGCAGAGGCTGCGCGTCGGCCACGCGCCGGGCCAGGTCGCTGAAGTCCAGCTTGAGGTGGCGGCAGATCTCGTCCACCCGCGACAGCGGCATGTCGGCCCGCGAGAGCATGCGCTTCACGCTGGACTCGGCCATGCCCAGCGCGCGGGCCAGGTCGGCATAGGTCATGCCGGCGGCTTTGAGTTCTGCCTTGATGGCAGCCACCAGGTCGAGCGAGGTGCCCATGGCGTCGTCGGTTGATGTGGTGAAGGAAGGCCGGATGGCGGAGTACCGTTTCAAGATACCGCAAGGCCCTGCGGAGCGCACCCGGGTCATCCACCCGGGGTGTCGCGTGCGTGTCGCGGGCATGCTGCGGCGCGCAACGCCCCCCGTGTTTCAATTCGCCGCCAGCGGCCCCGAGCAAGGAAACCTGCATGTCCTCCCCCGAAGTCACCCGCCACCCCGGTGGTCACCCCGACGGCCACAGCAACCAGTTTGCCCTGCTGGGCCAGCGCCGATTCGGCCCCTTTTTCGGGGTGCAGATGCTGGGCGCCGGCAACGACAACGTGTTCAAGTTCGCGCTCACCGTGCTGGTGACCTACCAGCTGCAGCTGGAGTGGCTGCCGGCTTCGCTGGCCGGGCTGGTCATCGGCGCGCTGTTCATCCTGCCGTTCCTGCTGTTCTCGGCCACCAGCGGCCAGCTGGCCGACAAGTACCCCAAGCAGCTGCTGACGCGCCGGGTCAAGGACCTGGAGATCGCCATCATGCTGCTGGCCGGCTGGGGCTTCATGGTCCAGCAGATACCGCTGCTGCTGGGCTGCGTCTTCCTGATGGGGCTGCACAGCACCGTGTTCGGCCCGGTGAAGTTCGCCTACCTGCCCCAGCACCTGAACGAACGCGAGATCACCGGTGGCAACGGCATGTTCCAGATGGGCACCTTCGTGGCCATCCTGCTGGGCAATGTGGCGGGCGGTCTGCTGATCGGGCTGCCCGGCACCGGCCCGCAGGCGGTGGCCGCCACCTGCCTGGTGCTGGCGGTGGCGGGTCGCCTGCTGGCCCAGGTGGTGCCGGACTCGCCGGCCACCGATCCGCGGCTGCGCATCAACTGGAACCCGGTGACCGAAACCTGGCGCAACCTGAAGCTGGCCTACGGCAACGTGGTGGTGTTCCGTTCGCTGCTGGGCATCAGCTGGATGTGGTTCTTCGGCGCCGTGTTCCTGAGCAGCTTCCCCGCCTTTGCCCGCGACGTGCTGCACGGCAACGAGCAGGTGGCGTCGCTGCTGATGGTGGCCTTCTCCATCGGCATCGGCGTGGGCGCGCTGCTGTGCGAAGTGCTCAGCCGCCGCCATGTGGAGATCGGTCTGGTGCCGCTGGGTGCCATCGGCATGACCGTGTTCTCGGTCGACCTCTACTTCGCCGCCACCGGCCTGCCGCCGGCCGATGCGCTGCCGCTGGGGGCGTTCCTGGCGCAGCCGGCCCACTGGCGGGTGCTGGCCGACCTGCTGCTGCTGTCCTTGTTTGCCGGCATCTACAGCGTGCCCATGTACGCCCTGGTCCAGATGCGCAGCCAGCCCACCCACCGGGCGCGGATCATCGCGGCCAACAACATCCTGAATGCGCTGTTCATGATCGGCAGCGCCCTGCTGGCCGGACTGCTGTTGCACCTGGGCTTCTCCATCGCCGAGCTGTTCCTGTTCGTCGGTCTGGCCAATGCGGTGGTGGCCGGCTACATCTTCCTGCTGGTGCCCGAGTACCTGCTGCGCTTCGTGGCCTGGATGGCATCGCACCTGATCTACCGCTTCCGCATCAGCGGCGACGAACACATTCCCACCGAAGGCCCGGCGGTGCTGGTCTGCAACCATGTGAGCTTCGTCGATGCGGTGCTGCTGATGGGCGCCAGCCCGCGCCCGATCCGCTTCCTGATGGACCACCGCATCTTCCGCGTGCCGGTGCTGGGCTGGCTGTTCCGGCTGGCCAAGGCCATTCCGGTGGCACCGCAGAAGGAAGACCCCGAGGCCTATGCCCGTGCGTTCGAGGCCGCCGCTGCGGTGCTGCGCGAGGGCGATCTGCTGGCCATCTTTCCGGAAGGCGGCATCACCCGCGACGGCTCCCTGCAGCCTTTCAAGGGCGGTGTGCTGAAGGTGCTGGAGCAGGCCCGCGCCGACGGCCTGACGGTGCCGGTGGTGCCCATGGGCCTGAGCCACCTGTGGGGCTCCTTCTTCAGCCGCATCGAGCTGCGTGGCGGCGAGCCCACCGCCATGGTGCGGCCGTTCCGGCGCGGCGTGTGGAGCCCGGTCGAGCTGCAGGTGGGGCCGGCGCTGGCACCGCAGGGGCTGACCACCGACAGCCTGCGGGAACGGGTGGCAGGGCTGATTTTCGGGCATTGAAATAATATATATGTTGTTATTTCTGATGTTTCGATAACATATATGCATGTCGAAAAACACCGAAGCCTTGCGTTCATTGCCACCGGCGGTGCAGGCCCATCTGCGCGAGCTGGGCGCCCATCTGGCCGTCGCACGCAAGCGACGGCGTGAGTCCCGGCGGGCTTGGGCCCAGCGCATCGGGGTGTCCGAGCCCACCCTGACCCGCATGGAGCAGGGCGATCCGTCGGTGTCCATGGCGGTCTGGGCCACGGCCTTGTGGCTCATGGGACGGGCACAGGCCCTGCCCGCGCTGGCCGCGCCGGAACACGACCGGGGCGCTCTGGAGGACGCGGTGCGCGCCGCCCGCCTGCGCGCCGTGCGGGCCAGGCCGACCCCCGCGTCGGCGGGGGCCGAGGCCGACGGTCTGCCGCAGGATCGGGTGTTGCCATGAGTGCACTGCGATGAGCGCGCTGCCATTGGGCGACAGCTTGTGGCTCTGGTGGCTCGGCCAGCCACAGCAGCCCCGTCTGGTCGGCGAGCTGTCGATGGTGCGGACGCTGCGCGGCGTGTCCCTGCGCTATGCACCAGGCTGGCTGCAGTCGGGATTTGCGCTGAGCGAAGACCTGCCGCTGGCCGACCAGACCTTCCTGCCGCTGCTGCCCGATACCGCCGCCGGGGCGGTGGACGACGCCCGACCGGACCGCTGGGGCGAGCGCGTGATCCGCTGGCTCGATCAGCCGGCCCGGCTGGCGGTGCTGGACTACCTGTTCCATGCTGGCGATGACCGATTCGGTGCGCTCGGCGTCTCGCGCTCGCCCGACCAGTACCAGCCCCATGCCCGCGCAGCCCTGCCGCACCTGGGCGATCTGGACGAACTGCACCGGCTGGTCCAGCAGGTGCAGGCCGGCGAGCCGGTGGACGACCCGGTGCGCCGCCGCCTGCTGGCACCCGGCGCCACCATGGGCGGCGCCCGGCCCAAGGGCTTGATCAACCTCGATGGCCATCCCTGGGTGATCAAGTTCAACGAGCGCGGCGAGACGCTCGACTGGCCGCTGAT
>PNMF01000082.1 GCA_013823485.1 Comamonadaceae bacterium | reverse complement strand
TTCGATCAGGTCGCGCAGGGTCACATAGCTGCCGGCCCGCTTGCTGATCTTGACCTCTTCGCCCCCCCGCACCACCCGCACCATGGTGTGCAGCACATAGTCCGGGTAGCCCTCGGGAATGCCGACGCCGGCGGCCTGCAGGCCGGCGCGCACCCGGGCGATGGTGCCGTGGTGGTCGGTGCCCTGGATGTTGATGACCTTGCTGAAGCCGCGCTCCCACTTGGCGATGTGGTAGGCCACATCGGGCACGAAGTAGGTGAACGAGCCGTCGGACTTGCGCATGACGCGGTCCTTATCGTCGCCGTAGTCGGTGCTGCGCAGCCACAGGGCGCCGTCCAGCTCGTAGGTCTTGCCGGCGGCCACCAGCTTGTTCACCGCCGCCTCCACCCGGCCGCTGCTGTACAGGCTGGACTCCAGGTAGTAGTGGTCGAACTTCACCTGGAAAGCCTGCAGGTCCAGGTCCTGCTCGTGGCGCAGGTAGGCCACCGCGCACTGGCGGATGCCGTCGAGGTCCTGCACGTCGCCGCTGGCGGTGAACCCGCGGTCATCGGCCTGGACCGTCTTTTTCGCCAGGAAATCGTTGGCGATGTCCTGGATGTAATCGCCGTTGTAGGCCGCTTCCGGCCAGCCGGCGTCACCCGGCTTCAGACCCTGGGCGCGCAGCTGGGTGCTGGTGGCCAGGGTGCCGATCTGCACGCCGGCGTCGTTGTAATAGAACTCCCGCCACACGTCCCAGCCCTGGGTCGAGTAGAGGTTGCAGATGGCGTCGCCCAGCGCGGCCTGGCGGCCATGGCCCACGTGCAGCGGGCCGGTGGGGTTGGCCGAGACGAACTCCACCATCAGGCGTTGTCCGTTGGCGGGCTGGCTGCCGAAGGCGGCGCCGGCCTGCAGCACCTCGCGCACGATCTGCTGCTTGGCCTCGGGCTTGAGACGGATGTTGATGAAGCCGGGGCCGGCGATGTCGATGTCGGCCACCCATTGCCGATACACCGGCTGCGCCAGCAGCGCGCCACGCAGCGATTCGGCCACGGCGCGCGGGTTGAGCTTCAGGGGCTTGGCCAGCTGCATGGCGGCGGTGACGGCGAAGTCGCCATGGGCCGCCACCTTGGGCGATTCGAAGGCGGCACGGGCACCGGCGCCGGGAGACAGCCGCTCCAGTTCGGCGGCCAGACCAGCCAGCAGGTCGTTTTTGATGGTGAGCATGGGCCGGGATTTTAGGCGGCGGCCCCCAGGTGCTCCCGGGCGGCGGCCTTCACCGCCGCCGTCAGCCGCTGGGCCGACGGCGGTTCGTGCGCCCAGTGCTGCCAGTACAAGGCCACGTCCACCGTGGCACCGGGCACCAGTTCCTGCAGCTCCGGGCGGTGGCGCAGGTTCTGCTCGGGCACCATGCCCCAGCCCAGCCCGAGGCCGATGGCGGTCTCGAACGCGTCCACCGCAGGCACGAAATGGCGCGGGTAGTTCACCTCCTTCAGACCGAAGTGCTGCGCCAGAAAGGTGTCCTGCAGCGCGTCCTTGCGGTTGAAGATGACCGCCGGCCACGCCAGCAGCCGGTGCGCCGACACCGCGCCGCGCGGCGTGCGGCAGCGCTGCACCACCGAAGGCGCGGCCACGCAGCGGTAGCGCATGACGCCCAGCGGCTCGGCCACGCAGCCGCGCATGGGCTCGGCCAGGGTGGTCACGCAGCCGATCACGTCACCGCCCTTGAGGGCGTCGTGCGTGTGGTCCTGATCGTCGATCACCACCTCGAGGGTCAGCCGCTGGCGCAGCAGCAGCGGCGTCACGCCGGGCAGAAACCAGCTGGCCACCGAATCGGCATTGATGGCCACGCTCAGGTTCTGCCACGCCCCCCGACCGGCCTCGGGGGCCCCGCGCAGGCCCGACAGCAGATCGGCCTCCATCAGGCGGACCTGCCGCACATGACCCAGCAGTGCCTGCCCGGCGGCGGTGGCATGCACCCGCTTGCCCCGCACCAGCAGGCGCTGGCCCAACGCGTCTTCCAGCGAGCGGATGCGCAGCGAGATGGCGGCCACCGTCAGCGAGAGCTGGCGGGCAGCGGCCGCAAAGCTGCCGGTATCGGCCACGGCGGCTAGGGCGTCGAGTTGGCGGGCGTCGAGCATGAAGGTGGGGCGCGGTTCATCAAGAAAATCTTGATGGAATGGAGAAACATCTAATCCAGTTTAAATCAGACCCGCTTGCAGGCACCATGCAGCCATGCCTGTCCACACAGGCCCCTTTTTTCCGGATGTCTCCCATGGTCCTCACCTTCCCCACCTTCACCGCCGGCATGGTGCTCAGCCTGTCCCTCATCATGGCCATCGGCCCGCAGAACGCCCATGTGCTGCGCATGGGCCTGCAGCGCCAGCACCTGTGGATCACGGTGGCCGTCTGCGCGCTGGCCGACATCGTGCTCATCGGGCTGGGCGTGCTGGGTCTGGCGCAGCTGGGCGGCCTGTCGGACAAGCTGCAGGGTGCACTCATCGGCGCCGGTGTGCTGTTCCTGGCGGTGTATGGCTGGCAGGCTTTCCAGCGCTTCCGCCAGCCGGCCGCCCCGGTTCAGCCGGGCGGAGAGGCAATGGCGGTGGCGGTGCCGGCCCCCACCAGCCGGCGCCAGGCCGTGCTGTCGGCCCTGGCGTTTTCGTGGCTCAACCCCCACGCCTGGCTCGACACCGCCGTGCTGATCGGCACCGCCTCGCTGGCCTACGGCGAAGCCAGCCGCAGCTTCGGTCTGGGCGCCGCCGCCGGCTCGGTGGTGTGGTTCCTGGTGCTCGGCTGCGCCGCCTTCTGGCTGGGCCGCCGGCTGAACTCGCTGCGCATCTGGCGCCTGCTCGACGGTGCGGTGGCGCTGATGATGTGGGGGACGGCGGTGTGGCTGCTGGCCTCGCTGGCATGAAGGCGGGGCGGGTGGCCGGTGCAGCCGGATCGCGGCGCCCTCAGAACTCGAAGATGGCCAGGTGGCGCCTGGCTTTCGACAGCAGACCGAATTCCCGGTAACAGGTCAAAGCAGCCTTCAGGTCGCCGAGGATCAGCTCGCGGTGGACCTGAAAGGTTCTGGCACCGTCCGGCGGCATCACATCCTCGAAACCGAGGAACGTCCAGCGGGTCGCACGGGTTCCATCGCGCAGACGTGACGGTATGCGCAGCAGCACCATCCGCAGCAACGCGCCCTGCCAGCACAGCAGGAACTCGTTCTCGGCGGGGGCGGTGGTCCGTGCCCGGACCCACCGGAGATGGACATTCCGTTCCCGGTCGATGGTCCAGTACAGACCCGCACCTTGATCGATATCGGCCCTCGAATTCGCTGCTTCGATCCGGTAACGCTCGACGTCTTCAGCCGAAATTCTTTCGTTCACGAATGCCATGACACGCCCTCCTCGGAAGAACGGTCGAGTGTCATGGGCCGCAGCCCCGCATACCCTGGGCAGGTCAGCGCCCGGCCCAGTAATCCGCCCGGCCGTATTCGTGCTTGAGGAAATCGATCCACAGGCGCACCCGCAGGGCCAGGTGGCGGCGCTGCGGGAACAGGGCGTAGATGCCGTTGGGCGGCGCGGCAAAGTCGTCCAGCACGGTGACCAGGCGGCCAGCGCGCAGGTCGGCCTCCACCTCCCAGGTGCTTCGCCAGGCAATGCCCTGGCCACTCAGGCACCACTCGTGCAGCACCTGGCCGTCGCTGCAGTCCAGCGGACCACCGGGTCGCAGGTGGATGATTTCGCGTTCCCCGGCGGTCCCCGCGGGCACCGAGAACGCCCATCCGCGGGTCTGGGACGCGTCGCTGGAGAGGGTCAAGCAGTCGAATCGCACCAGGTCGGCCGGGGTGGCGGGGCGGCCGTGGCGCTGCACATAGCCCGGGGCCGCCACACACAGGCGGCGGTTGTCGGCCAGACGAACGCTGACCAGGGACGAGTCGGGCAGATCGCCGACGCGCACCGCGCAGTCGTAACCCTCGCCGGCCACGTCGACCACCCGGTCCGACAGGTTCAGGCTGAGGGTGACTTCCGGATGCAGCTCGCGGAACCGGGGCACCAGCGGGGCCACGTGGCGGCGGCCGAACCCGGCCGGCGCGGTGATGCGCACATGGCCGCTGGCCTTCACGCCGCCGGCGCTCACGCTGGCTTCCGCATTGGAAAGGTCGGTCAGCAGGCGCTGGCAGTCCTCCAGGAAGGCGCTGCCCTCGTGGGTGAGGGTGATGCGGCGCGTGGTGCGCACCATGAGCTTGACGCCGAGCCGGGCTTCCAGTGCGTCGATGCGGCGGCCGATGATGGCCGGGGCCACGTTTTCCTGGCGGGCCGCGGCGGTCAGGCTGCCGCGCGAGGCCACCGCCACAAAGGTTTCGAGCTGCTTGAGTTTGTCCACCGGGGCAGGTTACCGCACCCGGACACAGGGCTGGCGATATTGACAAGGCCGACACCGTCCCGACAATGCGCTACATACACGGAGGGGTAAGGAGTTTCATGGCCATGACGGGCACCGCGCTGCCGGACGTCGTGTCAACGTCTGCGCGCCCGAACGGGCCGGACGCTCACACAGTGGACCGCGCCAACGAAGGCGCCGGCGTCGGCCCGGCCCCCTTCAGCCTGCGGCGTCGATTCGCACTGGCCAGCCTGGTGGTGATCACGGTGATCGCGGTCGGGCTGGGCTGGATGCTGTCGCGGGTGCTGACCGAACGCATGCTGCAGCGCGAGGCCGAGGTCACCATGCACTTCGTGCACAACGTGCTGGCCACCGACGGCACATGGGCCTTCTTCCGGCGACCCGATGACAACCTGCTGCGGGCCGGATTCCTGCAGTCCATGCGGCACATCGTGACCATGCGCGAGTCGGTTCGGGGCAATGCCTACGACACGCGCGGCCATGTGCTGTGGTCGACCGACGAAGAACTCATCGGACAGACGTTCGACCACAACACCGAACTGGCCGAGGCCCTGCAAGGCCAGATGGTGGTGGAGGCCGACGAGACCGAGCCGGGCCAGTTCAGCAAGGCCGAGCACCAGGGGCTGGTGCGCCGTGGCGCGTTTTTTGTGGAAGCCTACTTTCCGGTCCGCGACCCGCAGAACGGCGCGGTGCTGGGCGTGATCGAGATCTACAAGATCCCCGAAAAGCTCTCCAGCGACATCCACCGCGGCCTTCGCCAGCTCTGGCTGGCCTGCTTCGGCGGTGCGGTGCTGCTGTTCGCGGTGCTGTACTGGATCGTGGCCCGGGCCGACCGGCTGATCACCGAACAGCAGAAGCGGCTCACCGAGGCCCAGCGCACCGCCTCGACCGTGGAGCTGGCCAGTGCCGTGGCCCACAGCCTGCGCAATCCGCTGGCGTCCATCCGGTCGGCTGCCGAGCTGCTGCAGGACGGAGCGGGGCGGCCAGAAGACGTGCGCGAACTCAGCGGCGACGTGATCGAGTCGGTCGACCGGGCCAACCGCTGGATCACCGAGCTGGTGCATGTGGCCCAGGCCCCGCAGCTGCATCCGCAGTCGGTCGATCTGGTGGCGCTGGTGCAGACCTGCCTGAAGGAAATGGCGGGCGAGCTGGCCCGCCGCGACATCCGGCTCCGTGTGGAGCCCAGCGGGCCGCTGCCGGTGCTGGCGCACAGCGCCACGCTGCGGCAGGCGCTGCTGAGCATCATTGCCAATGCGGCCGAAGCCATGCCGCAGGGTGGCCGGCTGACGGTGAGCTGGAGTCGGTCGGAAGGGCTGACCGGGGTCTGCCTGACCGACACCGGGGTCGGCCTGTCGCCCGAGGCACAGAGCCGGTTGTTCCAGCCGTTTTCGAGCAACAAGGTCGGCGGGCTGGGCATGGGCCTGGCCCTGGTCAAACGCATGGTGGAACAGTGGCGTGGGGAGCTGCTGGTCACCCCCGGACAGCCGCGCGGCACCCGGGTGGAGATCCGCCTGCCGGCACCCGTCGGCACGCTGAACTAGAACATCCGGAGCACACATGGCCACCTTGCTGGTGATCGAGGACGAGCCCGCGCTGGCGCGGCACATGGCCCGCTACCTGCGGCAGTACGACCATGTGGTGGAGGTGGCCAACGACGGCCCGTCCGGGCTGGAGGCCGCGCGGCGGCTGCAGCCGGACCTGGCCATCGTCGACTTCCAGCTGCCCGGGCTGGACGGGCTGGCGCTGATCCGCGAGCTCAACCGCGACGCACCCCGCATCCGCACGCTGATGGTCTCCGGCCATGCCAATGTGGCGGTGGCGGTGCAGGCCATGAAGGCCGGCTCGTCCGATCTGCTGACCAAGCCGGTGCCGCTGCGCAGCCTGAAGCAGGCGGTTGACCGGGCCCTCGAAGAGCCGCTGCAGGCGCCGGGCGCGTCGGGCGTGCCGGTGCGGCCGATCGCCACGGCGCATGGCATCCTGGGGCATTCGCGTCCGCTGGCCAGCCTGCGCGATCTGGTGTCGGCCCTGGCGCGCCAGGAGCCCGGCGACGGTTCGCCGGTGCCGCCCATCCTGTTCTGCGGCGAGACCGGCTCGGGCAAGCTGCACGCGGCCCGCGCCGCCCATGCCACCGGGCCACGGGCCGCCGAGCCCTTCGTCGAGATCGACTGCATCGCCCTGCACCAGGGGCTCGATGCCGAGGTGGTGCCGGCCGGGGCCGGCACCGTCTTCCTGAAAGATGTCGGCGACCTCGACGAGCATGGCCAGGTCAGCTTGCTGCACATGCTGGAGCGCCGGCAGATCCGGCTGGCCCGGGGTGGGGTGGAGCCGCTGCGGGCCCGCTTCATGGCCGCCAGCCGACACGACCTGGAAGCCCTGGTGCGGCAGGGCCGATTCAAGAGTGAGCTGTTCTACCGGTTGCAGGTCTGCACCGTACGGGTGCCGCCGCTGCGCGCCTGCACCGACGACCTGCCCCTGCTGGCCCGCCACTTCGTCGACCTGCACACCCGCCGCTACCGGCTGCCCGCCATGCAGCTGGCGCCGGCCGCCGAAGCGGCGCTGATGATGCACAACTGGCCGGGCAACCTGCGCGAGCTGGGCAACGTGATCGAGCGGGCCGTCATGATCTGCCCCGGGGGCCGCCTGGACGCCTCCCACCTGCTGCTGCCGACCGGCACCACCACTTCGTCGTTCGGTGCCCTGACCGAACTCAGCGACTGCCTGCGCACCGACGAGCTCGACCGCGCCGGCCTGGTGCGGGCGCTGGAAGAGCACGCCTGGGATCTGGCCGCCACGGCCCGGCAGCTGCAGATCGAGCCCGACCAGCTGCAACGCCGCATGGACCGCCACGGCCTGTACGGCCCGACCTGAGCCATTACCCCCGAAAAAGTTGCGAATCCCTCGCTTTCCAGGGTTTGAATCAGCGCGCCGGTTGCGAATACAGTGCGGGGCATGGAACAACCGCGTGCCGTGCTCTTTGACGCCTATGGGACCCTGTTCGACGTGTACAGCGTCGGGCTGCTGGCCGAGCAGCTCTACCCGGGGCTGGGCGCGGCCATTTCGCGGCAGTGGCGCGACAAGCAGATCGAATACACCCGGCTGGTGACCACCAGCAACGCAGGCGCCCACTACCGCCCGTTCTGGGACCTGACCGAACGGGCCCTGCGACACACCCTCAAGACCCTGGTGCCGGCGGCCCGCACCGACTGGGCCGCGCACGCTCCGCTGGCCGCTCGGCTGATGAACCAGTACCGCCACCTCTCGGCCTTTCCGGAAAACCGCGAGGTGCTGCAGGCCCTGCGCGAACGCGGCGTGACCACCGGCATCCTGAGCAACGGCGACGCCGACATGCTGGGGATTGCGGTGCGCAGTGCCGGGCTGGACGGCCTGCTCGACCATGTGGTGAGCGTGGACCCGATCCGCCTGTACAAGACCCATCCGCAGGCCTATGCCCTGGGCGAGCAGGCCACCGGCCTGAAGGCCTCGCAGGTGC
Source organism: Comamonadaceae bacterium (assembly GCA_013823485.1). GTDB lineage: Bacteria > Pseudomonadota > Gammaproteobacteria > Burkholderiales > Burkholderiaceae_C > Hydrogenophaga. The sequence continues at coordinate 4,584 of PNMF01000082.1, read as the reverse complement.
TGTTCGTCAGCAGCAACGCCTGGGACGCCCTGGCCGCCACCTGGTACGGCTACCGCAGCCTGTGGGTGAACCGCCAGAATCTGCCCTTCGAAGAACTGGACACCCAGCCCGAACGCACCGCTTCATCGCTGCGCGGCGTGCTGGATGTCTTTGCCTGATCCCTTTCAACTTTCCAACTCACCCGACGCACCACCATGACCCAGCGCACCACCATCCACGGCCTGCAAGTGGCCACCGAGCTGTTCGATTTCGTGAACCAGAAAGTGCTGCCCGGTACCGGCATCGACCAGGGCGCCTTCTGGAAAGGCTTCGACCAGATCGTGGCCGACCTGGCCCCCAAGAACGCCGCCCTGCTGGCCGAACGCGACCGCCTCCAGACCGAGCTGGACAAGTGGCACAGCGCCAACCCCGGACCGGTGCGCGACATGATGGCCTACCGAAAGTTCCTGGAGACCATCGGCTACCTGGTGCCGCAGCCCAAGGGCGTGAAGGCCACCACGAAGAACGTGGACGCCGAACTCGCCACCCAGGCCGGCCCGCAGCTGGTGGTGCCGATCCTGAATGCCCGCTATGCGCTGAACGCCGCCAACGCCCGCTGGGGCAGCCTGTACGACGCGCTCTACGGCACGGATGTGATCAGCGAGGACAAGGGCTGCGAGAAAGTCGGCAAGAAAGGTGGCTACAACCCCAAGCGCGGCGCCAAGGTCATTGAGTGGGCCCGCCATGTGCTGGACCGCACCGCACCGCTGAAGAAGGGTTCGCACGTCGGCTCCACCGGCTACAAGATCAACAAGGACGGCGAGCTGGTCGTCTCGCTGGCCGAGGGCGGCACCAGCAAGCTGGCCGACAAGTCGCAGCTGGTGGGCTACCAGGGCGAGCCGAAGAACCCATCGTCGGTGCTGCTGGTGCACAACGGCCTGCACCTGGACATCCGGATCGACCGCAACACCCCCATCGGCAAAACCGACGCGGCTGGCGTCTGCGACCTGGTGGTGGAAGCCGCTCTGTCCACCATCCTCGACCTGGAAGATTCGATCGCCGCCGTGGACGCACAGGACAAGGTCGTGGCCTACAGCAACTGGCTCGGCATCCTGCAGGGCACCCTGGTGGAGACCTTCCAGAAGGGCGGCCAGACCCTCACCCGCGGCCTCAACCCCGACCGCGAATACACCGCACCGAACGGCAAGAGCGTGCGCCTGCACGGCCGCTCGCTGATGTTCCTGCGCAATGTCGGCCACCTCATGACCAACCCCGCCATCCTGTGGGGCCAGGACGGCCAGGAAATCCCCGAGGGCATCATGGACGCGGTGGTCACCACCACCATCGCCCTGCACGATCTGAAGCGCACCAAGAAGGACGCCATCCGCAACTCGCGCAAGGGCTCGGTCTACATCGTCAAGCCCAAGATGCACGGCCCGAAGGAAGTGGCCTTTGCCGCCGAGCTGTTCGGCCGCGTCGAGCAGCTGCTGGGCCTGCCGGATTCGACCGTCAAGCTGGGCATCATGGACGAGGAGCGCCGCACCTCGGTCAACCTCAAGGCCTGCATTGCCGCCGCCGCCAGCCGCGTGGCCTTCATCAACACCGGCTTCCTGGACCGCACCGGCGATGAAATGCACACCGCCATGCTGGCCGGCCCCATGGTCCGCAAGGGCGACATGAAGGCCAGCGCCTGGATCCAGGCCTACGAGCGCAACAACGTGCTGGTCGGCCTGCAGTGCGGCCTGCGCGGCAAGGCCCAGATCGGCAAGGGCATGTGGGCCATGCCCGATCTGATGAAGGCCATGCTGGAGCAGAAGATCGCCCACCCCAAGGCCGGTGCCAACACCGCCTGGGTGCCCAGCCCCACCGGCGCCACCCTGCACGCCATGCACTACCACCAGGTGCTGGTGAGCGACGTGCAGAAGGGCCTGGAGAAGGTCAATGCCGACGCCGAGCGCGACAACCTGCTCACCGGCCTGCTGACCGTGCCGGTGTCGAGCAACCCGAACTGGAGCGAGGCCGAGAAACAGGCCGAACTCGACAACAACGTCCAGGGCATCCTGGGCTATGTGGTGCGCTGGGTCGACCAGGGTGTGGGCTGCTCCAAGGTGCCCGACATCAACGATGTGGGCCTGATGGAAGACCGCGCCACCCTGCGCATCTCCAGCCAGCACATTGCCAACTGGCTGCACCACGGCATCGTCACCGAAGCCCAGGTGCGCGAGACCTTCGAGCGCATGGCCGCCAAGGTGGACAAGCAGAACGCCGGCGACAAGCTCTACCAGCCCATGGCCGGCAACGCGAAGACCAGCAAGGCCTACCAGGCCGCCCTGGACCTGGTGTTCAAGGGCAAGGAGCAGCCCAGCGGTTACACCGAGCCGCTGCTGCACGCCTGGCGCCTGAAGGTGAAGGCGGGCTGAACCCCTACCCCTTCAGAGTTTCATCAAGACTTGCCAGGGCAGCCTGCCTATGCTGCTGTCTCCCCCCACCCGAGGAGACAGCACATGCAGACCGACGCAAGACACCTGCGGCCCTGGTGGCCGCAACACAGCCTGGACAGCCTGGAGCCGCCACCGGTCCTGCGGCCCTGGCTGCTGCACGCCGGCTCCATGACCCAGCGCCTGCAGACCCTCTGGCCCGACCTGCAGGTCTGTCTGGTCCACGTGGGCACAGGGCGCCTCACACCTGAGGAAGCGGTCCGCCTCGAGTGTTCGCCCCAGACCCCCAGCTGGATCCGCTGCGTCTCGCTGCGGGGCGGCGGCCGGACCCGCGTGCGGGCCCGGGCCGTCATACCGGACTGGCATGGCTACAACGCCTGGTCCCTGGTGGCCGACCTGGGGCCACGGCCCCTGGGCGAGTGGCTGTTCCGGCAGACCGGCGTGCTGCGCAGCCCCTTTGAATGGGCCTGCCCCGAGAACCCCGAAGGGGCCGGCAGCTGGGCACGTCGCTGCTCTTTCGTCCGGCATGGCGCTCCGCTGCTCCTGACAGAATGGATGGTCGACCTGGAAGCCACCCCGAACCGGCCCGAAAACGGCAGCTACACGCCCCTGACCGCATGAGACCCGCACCGCCCGTCTGCGAATACCTCAGCTTCGACGCCGTCGACAACGGGGACGACACCGGCACCTGGGAGGCCATGGCCAGCGCACCGTCCGGTGACCCGCGGCTGGGCCGCATCCTGGCCGAAATCCATGCCGTGCTGGCCTGGGCGGGCTGGCATGCCCCGGGCCCGAGGGGCCCGATGGAAGAAGGCGGTGAATGGGACGCCCACATCGCCGAAGACAGCCAGGACGGCTGGACCACCATGACCCTCACCCTGACCGGCCCCTGGGTGTGGGGGGAACAGTGCATCACCTGTTGCCAACCCATGGGTGGCCCGGGGGTTGCTTGAACCCGGGACATGAACAGCCCCACTCCGTCTGCCGCCCCATCCGCCCCATCCGCCCTGAGCAAGCTCGACAGCTCGCTGCTCAACATCCTGGTCAAGGACGGGCGTGCCTCGTTCGCCGACATCGCCCGCCAGCTCGGCATCTCCCGGGCCCATGCCCGGGCGCGGGTGCAGGCCCTGCAGGCCAGCGGCGTGATCGAGATGTTCGGCGCGGTCATCAACCCGGAAAAACTCGGCCAGGTGGTGTCGACCTTTCTGGACATCCAGGTGGCGCCGATGGCCCTGGAAACGGTGGCCCAGGAACTGGCCGACTGCCACGAGGTGGTCAGCCTCTACATCATGAGCGACCTGCGCAGCCTGCATGTGCACGCCCTCACCGACAGCGTGCCGAGCTTCGAGGCGTTTGCGCGCCGCCACCTGTTCAACCGGCCTGAAATCCTGTCGGTCGACTGCAAGACGCTGCTCACCCGGGTCAAGAACCGCCGTGGTGGCGCCCGGTTGTGAACCACCGGGGCCTTCCGTCGCATTTGGTGCGCCTGCACCGACGGGGTGCGTGCTGAACATTCGTCAACGGCACCCGGCTCACCGGCTTCGTTGGCATGCCAACAGTTGCCATCCGGCACCCAAAACACACCAAACGGCATCTCAGCCAGACGTTTGAAAACATTCGGCACCGGATCGTGCTGTCGGCGTGCCCAGGAAGGGGAGCGGCGCCTGACCGGCATCAAGGCCGTCAAGCAGGAAAAAGCCTTTGCAAATCAAAGATCTGCAACAGATTTCGAGGTTGGCACGGCGGTTGCTGAAGGGAGTGCAGCCTGCCGAACAAATGAACAGACGGCAGCCCCAGCCCTTCCGCCCAACCCACCCCGCAAAGGAGTTCCGCCATGTCCCTGATCCGCCGCCAGTTCCTCTCCCGCGCTGCCCTTGCCGGCGGCGTTCTCGGCGCACCGGCCATTGCCACCGCCCAGACGGCCCGCTTCAACTGGAAGATGACCAGCGCCTACGGCAAGGGCTCGCCCTTCTACATGGACGGCCCGGGCAGCGCCACCGATCTCGCCAAGCGCATCCGCGAGATGTCGGACGGCCGCCTGAACATCCAGGTGTTCGGTGCCGGCGAGCTGATCCCGGCCTTTGAAGGCTTCGACGCGGTGCGCGCCGGCACGGTCGAGATGAACCATGCCAACGCCTATTTCTGGACCGGCAAGACCGCTGCCGCC
>PNMF01000081.1 GCA_013823485.1 Comamonadaceae bacterium | reverse complement strand
TACATGTTCCGCAAGCTGCTGCGCGACGCGGTGCGCGGCACCAACCCCAAGGCCACGCCGCAGGAGTTTGCGAACTGGCTGCGCGAGAACGGCGGCGCGCCCAACAGCTACTGCTCGGGCAACGTGTTCGACCTGCCGGTGGGCCGCACCCGCGAAGAGGAAGTGACCCTGCGCCGCCACCTGGCGCGCGAGGTGGTGGCCATCATCACGCAGGCCGAGGTGCTGAAAGGCAAAGAGCGGGCCGACTTCGTGAAGACCAAGATGGAAGCCCTGCAGCAGGACGTGCTGGCGCGGAGGGCTGCTTGAGCACCCTGAGCCTGCGGCTGGAAGCGGTGCGCCGGCAGGCCGAAGGCATTCATGCCTTCGAGCTGGTGCGGCCCGAGGGCGGCGACCTGCCCGAGGTGCAGGCCGGTGCCCATGTGGACGTGCACCTGCCCGGCGGGCTGGTGCGTTCGTATTCGCTGGCCGGCGATCCGGCCGACCGCCGCCGCTGGACGCTGGGCGTGCTGCGCGAAAAAGCCGGGCGCGGCGGCTCGGCCGCCCTGCACGACCGGGTGCGGGTGGGCGACCTGCTGGCGGTGGGCCAGCCGCGCAATGCGTTTGCGCTGGCGGGCGCTGCGCGCCACAGCGTGCTGCTGGGTGGCGGCATCGGCATCACGCCGCTGAAGGCCATGGCGCACACGCTGCGGCAGCAGGGCGCTTCGTTCGAGCTGCACTACTGCGCCCGCACCGAAGGCCATGTGGCGTTTCTGGAGGAGCTGCGGGCGCTGGTGCCGGCAGACCGGCTGCACCTGCACCTGGACCAGGGCAACCCGACGCAGGGCCTGGACCTGGCCGCGCTGCTGCGCACGCCCACCGAGGGCACGCACCTGTACTACTGCGGCCCGGCCGGCTTCATGCAGGCCTGCGCCGAGGCCAGCGCGCACTGGCCCGCCGGCACGGTGCACTTTGAACACTTCAAGCCACCGGCCAGCACGGCATCCGCGCTGGAGGCCGGGGCCTTCGAGGTGCGGCTGCAGCGCCAGGGCATCACGGTGGCGGTGCCGCCGTCGCAGTCGATCGTGCAGGCGCTCGAAGCCGCCGGCCGGCCGGTGCCCACCTCGTGCCTGTCAGGGCTTTGCGGTGCCTGCAAGGTGGGTTATCTCGAAGGCGAGGTGGAACACAATGACTACATACTCGGCGACGACGAAAAAGCCCATTGCCTGACGCTGTGCGTGTCGCGCGCACGCAGCCCGGTGCTGGTGCTGGACCTTTGAGCCGCTCCCTGTTTTTGAAACCGATCACCCTCACGACATGAACCTGGCCCGGATCAGCAGCCGAACCGACTATGTGGACGAGGTCTACAAGACCTTGCTGGACGCCATCAGCGCCGGCACGCTGGCGCCGGGCGAACGCATCACCCAGGAAGACCTGGCCGAGCAGATGAACGTGTCGCGCTCGCCGGTGCTGCAGGCCCTGCGCCTGCTCAAGAAGGACGGGCTGCTGCAGGAAGCGCCCGGGCGCGGTCTGGTGGTGGCGCGGCTGGAGCCGGAGCGCATCGGGCACCTGTACCGGGTGCGCGGCGCGCTCGATGGCCTGGCCGCGCGGCTGGCGGCCGAGCGGGGTGAACGCATCGACCCGGCTCTGCTGACGGCGGGGCGTGCAGCGGCCGCCGGCCAGGACGTGAAGGCCATGATCGACGCCGACACCGCCTTCCACAGCGCCATCTACCAGGCCTCGGGCAACCCGCTGCTGATCGAGAATTCGTCGCTGCAGTGGGTGCACCTGCGCCGGGTCATGGGCGCGGTGCTGCAGCACAGCAGCGGGCGCAGCACCATCTGGGACGAGCACGAGGCCATCGTGCAGGCTATCCACGACCGCGACCCCGACCTCGCGGCCCGGCTGGCCGAACACCACGCCAGCCTGGCGGGCCGCACGCTGGTGGAACACCTGCAGGCGCTGCAGTCGGCGGCACCGCTGGCGGCCTGAGGTGCGGGAGCGGCGAGCATGGCAACGGCCACCGACCGCCACGCCGACCCGCTTGCTGACCCGCTTGCTGACCGCTTCGCGCTGAACTTTGACGGGCCCGCGCCCTTCGACGGCCACCCACGCCTGTGGCGCCTGCTGCTGGGCGTGGCCTGCCTGCTGGGCGCGGTGCTGCTGCCGGTGAGCGACCGGCTGAGCCCGTGGTGGAACCTGGCCACCATGGGCGACATCCATGTGGCGGCGGGCGTGCTGGGGCTGATCGGGTTTCTGACGGGTTTCCGGGCGCTCAGCAGCGACCTCTTCCGACTGCATTCGGCCGCCATCGATGCGCGCGGCGTGCTGCTGCACTGGAGCTATGCGCCCACGCTGCTCGGCCCGGCGCTGAGCGAGCAACGCTTTGTGCCCTGGAGCGAGGTGGCCGGCGTGGTCTGGCGCGAAGGGCACCAGGAACACGAGTTCCGGCAACTGCTCGATCTGGAATTTGCGGCCCCGCTGGAGGGCCGGCGGCACCGCGTGTCGCTGCCCTTCTGCGAGGGGCGGCAGGTGGAGCGCTGTCAGAGCCTGCTGCGCCACCTGCCGGCCGGCAGCACGCTGCCGGACTGGGTCAGGAACGGCCCTGCACAGGGGCCTGCGCCTGGGCCGGCGGGGTGGTATCGATCTGCCCGTCCCTGACCGGCAGGGTGTCGCCCGGCTTCCACGAGGTACGCACCACGCCCTGCTTGCCGTCCAGGGTGAAGGTGACGTCGTAACCCACCAGCTGCTGCGACTTCTCGCTGACCATCCGGCAGCGGCGTTCGGTGGTGGTGACCACGTCGTTCTGCTGCATGTTCTTCTGCACCTGGTTGCCGGCGTAACCGCCGCCGACCGCACCGGCCACCGTGGCCAGGGTCTTGCCGCTGCCGTTGCCCACCGCGCTGCCCAGCAGGCCGCCGGCGATGGCGCCGACGGCGGTGCCGGCAATGCGGTTCTGGTCCTGCACCGGGGCCTGGCGGCGCACGGCGACGTCTTCACACACTTCGCGCGGGGTGGAGACGGTCTTGGTCACTTCCTTGACGCCGACCACCTGGGCCACTTCGGGCTGCATGTAGCGGTAACCGCCCACGGCGCCGGCACCCAGCACCACCATGGCCAGACCACCCACGACCAGGCCCTTCATCATCGATTGATCCATTGCGATCCTCCTGTGTGCCGGCAAAGGCCGGCTTGCAGGGCCGCAATCTAGCGGTGCCGGTGCGGGTGCCTGTTACCGCAGGTATCCCGATCCGGCGAGACGCTTACACCTCGCTGCACATCTTTACGCCCTTGCCACGCAGGGCTGCGGGCCGCTCACAAGCCGGTGCCTACAGGAGGCTGGCGGTGGGCAGCAGGCGTTCCAGCGTTTCGCGCAGGCGCTGCGGGACGATGGGCTTGGAGAGGAAGGCGTCCATGCCGGCCTCGCGGGAGCGCAGGCGCGACTCGTCGAACGCGTCGGCGGTGAGGGCCACCACCGGCAGCCGCACCCGGCCCTGCTCGGCCTCCCAGGCGCGGATGCGGCGGGTGGCCTCCAGGCCGTCCAGTTTGGGCATCTGCAGGTCCATCAGCACCAGGTCGATGCCGCTGCCGGAGAACACCATGTCCAGCGCCTGCTGACCGTCTTCGGCCACACGAACCTTCAGCCCCATCTTGGCCAGCAGGATCTCGACGAACTTGCGGTTGACCGGGTGGTCGTCAGCCACCAGCACGGTGCCGTGCAGCGCCGGGCCGTTGTCCATGCGGGCCGGCGGCAGCGCCCCCGGCTCGGTATGCCCCACGGGCTGACGCACCACGCGGGCCGGAATGCGCAGCCAGAAGCGCGAGCCCTTGCCGGGTTCGCTCTGCACGCCGGTGCGTCCGCCCAGCAGCTCGGCCAGCCCCTTGACGATGGACAGGCCCAGCCCGGTGCCGCCAAACTGGCGGGTGATGGAGCCGTCGACCTGCGAGAACGGTTTGAACAGCAGCGCCGCCTGCTCCGGCGAAATGCCGATGCCGGTATCGGTGACGGTGAATTCGAGCACCGCGCGTTCGTCCTCGCACGACACCTCGCGGCCCTCCAGCCGCACATGGCCGGCGCGGGTGAACTTGATGGCGTTGTTCAGCAGGTTCAGCAGGATCTGGCGCAGCCGAGTGGCGTCGGTCACATAGCGCCGACCCGCCGGGCCGTTCCAGGCCGAGGTGAAGCGCAGCCCCTTCTGCTCGGCCACCTGGCGGAACAGCTCGGCCGACTCGTGCACCAGGTCGAACGGCGTGGTGGGACCCAGTTCCAGCTCGACATTGCCGGACTCGATCTTGGAGAAGTCCAGGATGTCGTTGAGCAGGTGCAGCAGCGCCTCGCCGGAGGTGATGATGGTCTGCGCGTACTCCAGCCGCTCGGCTTCGCTAAGGTCGTCCATGAGCAGCAGCTGCGCCATGCCCAGCACACCGTTCATGGGGGTGCGCAGTTCGTGGCTCATGGTGGCCAGGAAGCGGCCCTTGGCCTGGTTGGCGGCCTCGGCCTGTTCGCGGGCCTGGACCAGTTCGGTGATGTCCACCCGCAGCCCGACCACATAACCGTTGGGCGTGGGGCGCTCGATTTCGCGCACCCAGCGCTCACCGATCTGCTGCACCGTGCTGTGGCCATGGCGGTGTTCGGCCATGCGGCGGTCGAGCCAGCGCTTGAGTTCCTGTGCAGTGCCTTTCGGGTTCTGCATGAGCCACCAGGCCTGCGCCAGATCGGCGAAGCTGCGTCCCGGCGGCACCCCGCCCGGCAGGCCGGGAAACGACTCCCGGAAGCGCTCATTGGCATAGACCAGCCGGTCCTGCGGGTCGTAGATGACAAAGGCCTCCTCGATGGCGTCGATCGCGTTGCGGAACCGTTCTTCGCTCTGGCTGAGCTCGGCGGTGCGCTCGGTCACACGGGCCTCGAGTCGGGTGTTGATGTCGTCGTAGGCGGTGAGCGCCTGGCGCAGGGTTCGCGCCAGCAGGCCGATCTCGTCCTGGCGGGTGTCGTCGGACACGGTGCGCGAGCTGCCATCAGCCACCGCGCGGCAGTCCTCCACCAGCCGGTTGAGCCGGGCGGTGATGCGCCGAGCCATCACGCCTGAGAGGTGCCAGGTCAGACCACACAGCAACACGGCCAACGAGGCCGCCAGTGCCAGACGGATCATGATCGGCCCGAACCAGGGGCTTTCCATCCCATACAGACGAATGCCCAGCGCGCCATTGCTCACCGGGGGGTCCAGGGGCATCTGTACGGTGACAGGAAAGTGGCGGCGCACGTCGTCGGGCAATCCAACGGCCTGCGCGGACGAGGCTGCGTGCGGGCCGCTACCGGCCACGATGCTCTCCAGGGTCTGGTCGCCCAGCATCAGGTCCACGCCCAGTCCCTCGCCCAGGCCGGCGGCCCGGCGGTGGAACTGGGCGTCCAGATCGACCGCGCCCAACATGGCACCGATGGCGTCACTGGTGTAGGGGTAGAGCACCGGGAACACCATCACCAGCTTGGGCCGGCCGCCGGTCGTGACCACCGTCAGATGGGGCTTCTTGCCCTGGATGGCCATGGCCACTGCCGACTGCCATTCGACAGTGGGCAAGGCACCCGGAACCTCGCCGGCCATGGGGCGGCCCTTGTAGTCCACCAGCAGCAGAGGCATGGAATCGGGACTGCGGGCCGACCCTTCGAGAAACGGCTTGAGGTAGGCGTCCCGCCCGGCGGAATCGGTCAGGCTGGTCCAGACAAGGGTGCTCTGGCTCAGGTCGCGCAGGCTGCGCAGATGAAAGCTGATGTCGCTGGACATGGCGTCGCCCAGCACGCGGGCGGCGCCGTCATGGGCACGCTCTTCGTTGGAGGGAACCTCGATCACGGTGACGACCAACGATGCAGCCACCAGCGTGGCCACGATGAGCGCCGACATCGCGAACGCAATGCGCTGGATGCGACGGGCCAGCGGCGGCGAGACTTTGAAGAGTTGCATCACGGGCGGCGTCGGGTCGGCGTGGTCATCGGGATGAGTTCGTCGTTGGCCGTGTAGCGGGCAAAGAAGATGCTGTCGGGTCCCAGGGCATCGTGGCGTGCGGGCGTGAACGGGCGGGCATAACGCTGCACCAGCCCGTCGTACGGGCCGAGCTGCTCCAGGGCAGCGCGCACGGCGCGGCGATCGGTGCTGCCAGCCTTGTCGACAGCACGGGCCAGCAGGTGCATGAGATCGTAGGCATGCGCCACGCCCACCGGGCTGGGCACCTGTTCGGGGCTGGCATGCCCCCAGCCGCGCTTGAGCGAGGCCAGCACGCGCAGCGCTGAGGGCGACCGGGAGCCCACAAAGCTGAAAGACTGCACCACCGCGAGATCGATCTCGTCGAGGGCCGGGCCGGCCATGCGCGGGAACTCGCCACCGGTGATGCCCCAGTGGCTGATGACCGGCAGGCGCTGATCCTTGGGCAAACCGGCCATTTCACGAACCAGCAGCGAGCCTTCGGTTTCATTGGCCACCAGCACGATGGCCTGGGCGCCGGCCTCGCGCAGGGCCTGGTAGCTGGCCAGCAACGAGACATCGCCCCAGTTGTACCAGCGGTGTCCCACCAGATTCATGCCCGGTGCCGCCCCCACGGCGGCTTCCAGGGCAGCCTTGTTGCTGCGGCCCCAGGCGGTGTTGGGTACCAGCAGCCCCAGCCTGCTCACCTGGTGATGCTCGCGGGCAAAACGCACGAATGCCGGACCGACCCAGCCGTCCTTGATGGACAGGCGAAAGGTGTAGCTGGGCTGGTACGGGTGGTCGGTGATACCGTCGGCCGAGCCCCAAGGGTCCAGCAGGGGCAGGCCGATCTCGTGAACCAGCGGGAGGGCTTCGATGTAGATGGGGCTGAATTTGCCGCCGAACACAGCCACCAGATCGGGTTGGGCCGCGAGCTTGCGCAGATTGTCCAGACCCACGGCAGTGATCGACCGGTTGTCGGTGGTCACCAGTGACACCTTGCGACCACCGAGCACGCCACCGGCCTGGTTGATCTCGGCGATGGCAATCTCGATGCCCTGCTGGATGGCCTGGGCCGAGGTGCTGGTACGGTGGCCGAATTCGGCGTCCAGTCCCACATAAACCGGCCCAGGCTGCGCGCGCAACGCCCCGGCAGCGCCGACCCATAACAACAGCATGCAAACCAGCCATCGACCCATTGCAGCAAGCCTCAGCAAAGAAGACCCCTCTATTCTGGCGGCTCGCACAGCACATGAACCGTGGAAAAGCACCGCAGATTGACGCCCATCAAGCCCCCCGCTGCAATGATGACCGTATGACCCACACGTCCGCTCACTCCGGCGCCGCCACCCTGGTCCTGGTCAGTGGCCTGGTGGCGGCCCTGCACATCGGCAAGATGCCGCCGGCCCTGCCGGTGCTGGGCGAGAGCCTGGGTGTGTCGCTGGTGCAGGCGGGTTTTCTGCTGTCGGTGGTGCAGCTGGCCGGCATGCTGGGGGGCCTGCTGACCGGGCTGCTGGCCGACGGCGCGGGCCTGCGCCGCAGCGTGATCGCGGGGCACGGCATTCTGGCGCTGGCCAGCCTGGGCGGCGTGCTGGCGCAGGGGCCGGCTTCGTTGCTGGCGCTGCGGGCGCTGGAGGGCCTGGGCTTTCTGCTGGCCTGCCTGCCGGCGCCGAGCCTGATCCGCCGGCTGGTGGCGCCGCAGCGGCTCTCGCTGCACCTGGGTCTGTGGGGCACTTACATGCCGACCGGCACCGCCCTGGCCCTGCTGCTGGCGCCGCCGGTGCTGGGGTTGCTGGGCTGGACCGGGCTGTGGAGCCTGCTGGGGCTGGCCTCGGCCGGCATGGCGCTGTGGCTGTGGCGTTCGCTGCCGGCCGACCCGCCCCGCCCTGCCCGATCGGCCTCGACCGGCCCGGGCGGTTTCAGCGTCTGGGCGGCACCGCTGAAGGCCACGCTGGGCAGCGCCGGCCCGTGGCTGGTGGCGCTGGCCTTTGCGCTGTACTCCAGCCAGTGGATGGCGGTGATCGGCTTCCTGCCCACGGTGTATGCGCAGGCCGGCGTGGCGGGTGCAACGGCCGGCGCCCTGACCGCCCTGGCTTCGCTGGTGAACGTGGCCGGCAACCTGGGCGCGGGCCGCCTGCTGCACGCCGGCTGGCCGGCGCACCGGTTGCTGCTGATCGGCTTTGCCGCCATGGGCGGCATGGCGGTGCTGGCCTTCGGACAGACGCCGCAGGGCGCGGGCCTGCCGGCCGCTGCGCGTTATGCGGCGGTGCTGGGTTTTTCGGCCATCGGCGGGTTGATCCCGGCCACGCTGTTCTCGCTGGCGGTGCGGGTGGCGCCGGGCGAAGGCGCGGTGTCGACCACGGTGGGCTGGGTGCAGCAGTGGTCGTCGGCCGGCCAGTTTGTGGGCCCGCCGCTGGTGGCCTGGGTGGCGGCGCAGGCCGGTGGCTGGCAGTTCACCTGGGCGGTGACCGGCAGCGCCGCCCTGCTGGGGGCGCTGCTCGGCCTGCGGCTGCGAACGGTCAGGGCTTGACCAGGATGCTGTGCGGCACGCGGCCCACCGCCACGGTGCGGATGGCCTTGGCCGATGCGGTGTCGACCAGGGTCATGTCGTCGGACAGGCCGTTGCTCACATAGAGGGTCTTGCCGTCCGGGTGCAGGGTGAGGCCCCAGGCGCGTTTGCCCACCAGCACCTGGCGGCCGGGCTTCTTGCTGGCCACGTCCACCTCGGCCACATGGTTGGCCTTGCCCAGGCCGACCCACATGGTCTTGCCGTCCGGGCTGAGGGTCATGCCCACCGGGGTGATGTCGGCCTCGCGCATGCCCTGCACCGCGAACTTGATGGTGGCCTTGACCGACTGGTCGCGGGTGTTGACCACGCTCACCGTGGCGTCGAGTTCGTTGGTGACCCACAGCTCGTTGCCGCCATCGGCCAGCACGAAGCGGCGCGGCCGCTTGCCGACCTTGATGTTCTTCACCACCTTGCGGCTGCCGAGGTCGATGTAGTGCACGACGTTGGCCACCTCGGAGGTGACATACGCGAACTTGCCGTCGGGTGTGACCAGCACGCCCTCGGGCTCGCCACCGGTCTTGACCTCGAACAGCGGCTTGCGGGTGGCCAGGTCGTAGGCGGCCATGACGTTTTCGTCCTCGATGGAGACATACACCGTCTTGCCGTCCGGGCTGAGGTCAAAGATTTCCGGGCTGTCGCCCAGGGGCACGGTGCCGGTCATCTTGCCGCTGGCCACGTCGACCACGCCGAGCTGGTTGCTGTCGCCGCAGCACACATACAGGGTGCTCTTGTCGGCGTTGAACATCATGTGGCGCGGGCGCTTGCAGGTGTCGATGGCCGAGGTGGCCTTGCCCTGGGTGTCGAACACATAGATCTTGTTGTCCTTCTCGCTCGACACGAAGACCTGGGCGCTGGCGGCGGTGGCCAGCAAGGTCAGGGTGGCCAGAGCGATGCGGGTGAACTGCAGCATGGGGGTGTCTCCTCGGGGTGTTGTGGGTGTGCCGGGCTGTGACAGTCCGGTCTGCCCGGGGCAGCAATTCCGGTGCCAGCCGCGCCAGCTAAACAGAGCATGAACCGCGTCGGCCGGCTGTCCCAATATGGGACACGGCGGGACAACCGGGCGCGGGTCATGTCACGCCGGGGTCGGATGCATCGGCCTCGAAGGCCTGGCGGACCATGTCGATGAAGGCGCGGGTCTTGGCCGGCATCAGCTTGCGCCCGGGGAACACCACCGCCGCCGGCTCGGGCGGCAGCGACCAGTCGGGCAGCACCCGCACCAGCGGGCTGCGCTGGGCCTCGGCCCGGGCCAGCAGCTCGGGCACGGCGGCCACCCCGGCGCCCAGGGCGGCGAGGCGGATCATCATCTCTGGCGAATTGGCCGAGACGCGGGCCGGCGGCAGCCCTTCCCAGCGCTCGGCCCCCCGGGTGAGCACCCAGGGAGCCGTGCCGCCGCGCGGCCCCAGCAGCCCCACGGCGGGCTGGCGCAGCAGGTCGTCCGGGTGGGTCGGCATGCCGTGGCGCGCCAGGTGTTCGGGCGAGGCATACAGACCGCTGCGCAGCGGGTGCAGGCCGTGTGCCGCGAGCAGGCCGTCGTCCTGTAGCTCGCCGATGCGCACCGCCGCGTCGAAGCCTTCACCCAGCAGATCGACCCGGCGGGCCGAGAGGTCGATGTCGAGCCGGATGTCGGGGTGGCGGGCCACGAAGGCGGCCATCGGCGCCGCCAGCAGCAGCGTGGCCAGATCGCTCGGCATGGACACCCGCAGCCGCCCGCTGGGCGCAGCGCTGCGGTGGGCGCTCAGTGCCGCCACCGCCTGCACCTCGGCCGCCACCTGGCGGGCATGGTCCAGCAGCAGCTGGCCGAATTCGGTCAGGGTCTGGCGCCGGGTGGTGCGCCACAGCAGCCGCTCCCCCAGGCCCTGCTCCAGCGCACTCAGGCGGCGCGAGACGGTGGATTTCGGCAGGCCCAGCCGGTCGGCGGCGCGGCTGAAGCTGCCCAGCTCGGCCACCTGGGCAAATATGAGCAGGTCGTTGGGGTCGGGCATGGAGCCTTCGGCGGGGCGGTATTGATCCATCATGGGAACAATCATATTCATTCAGACGGATTGTTATCAACAGGCGGTCAATCTACAGTCCCTTCACCGTTCAACTTTTTCAGGAGTTCCCCATGAATGCCGTTACTTCTTCCCCCGTCAACAACGCTTTTCTGCTGGCCGCCCGTGTGCTGATGGCGGTCATGTTCGTGCCGGCCGGCATCAGCAAGATCGGCGGCTTCGAGGGCACGGTGGGCTACATCGCCTCGGTCGGCCTGCCCATGGCCGCGGCCGGCGCGGTGGCTGCCATCGTGGTCGAGGTGCTGGGCGGCCTGGCCCTGCTGGCCGGTGTCGGCACCCGGGTGGCCGCGGTGGTGCTGGCGCTGTTCACGCTGGCCGCCAGCGTGTTCTTCCATGCCTACTGGGCGGTGCCGGCCGAACAGGCCATGGTGCAGCAGCTGATGTTCTTCAAGAACCTGGCCATCGTCGGCGGCCTGCTGGGCCTGGCCGCGGCCGGTGCCGGCGGCTGGAGCGTGGAAGGCCGTCGCCAGGCCTGAGCCTGACCCGCCAGAGACTCAGGCCCGCCGCTCCAGCTCGGCCTGGCGGGCCATGGCGGCCTGGACATCGGCCACGGTGAAGGGCTTGCAGACGTAGTGGTCCACGATCGGGATGCTGGCGGCGCGCTGGCGGTCTTCCTCCCAGTCGGAGGAAGACACCATGAACACCTGCAGGGGCTGGCGCGGATGCAGGCCGCCCTGCAGGGCCCGCGCCAGATCGAAGCCCGACATCTGCGGCATGTTGATGTCCAGCAGCAGGCAGGTGCTGCGGCTGATCTGGTCGTCCAGCAGGAACTGCAACGCTTCTTCCGGCCGCTCGAACACCCGCACCTCGCCCGTGAAGCCCGCCTTCTTGAGGGCGATGCCGTGGAAGAAGTTGTCGCTGTCGTTGTCGTCGACCAGGACGAATCGTTCGGGTGACATCAGCCTCCTTGTCGGGCCGGATGCACAGGAACGTGCACCGGTACCTGGATCAGAACCCTGGAAGCCTGCCCGGGTTCCCGGGCATCGGCCATCACCCCGCCGTGCAGCCGCACGATGTGCCGCGCGGTGGACAGCCCCAGCTCTTCAAACGCGGGCTGTTCGGGCCGGTCGGCCAGCAGGGCCACGCGGGCCAGGGTGAGCGCTTCGGGGTCGGCCTGGGTGCCCATGTCGATCTGCACCCAGCCCTCCAGCAGGCGGGCGCGCACCACCAGGGCGGCATCGGCCTGGCCGCTGGCCCGGTGGATGTTGATCAGCACGGCGCGCAGCGCCAGCTCGAACAGCGGTGCCTCCACCTCGACCGTCAGGCCGGGGTCGACCGACAGCTCGACCAGGCGCCCGGCCATCTCGCCCTCCACCCGCTCCAGCGCGCGGTGCAGGCAGTCGACCAGCGGGCACGGCTGGGGCCGCAGTTCGCGCAGGTCCTGCTCGCCGACCAGACGCAGGTCGTCGAGCAGGGTCGCCAGCCGCCGGCCACCCCGCAGCAGAAAGTTCAGGCAGCGGCTCTGGATGTCGTTCAGGCCCTGCGGCAGCGCCGCCTGCAGGGCTTCGCTGAGCGCGGGCGCAGCGTGGTTGATGGCGTTCACCGGTTCGCGCAGGTCGTGCGAGATGGCCTGCAGGAACTTCAGCTGCATGCGCCGCTTGCCCTGCAGCGCCTCGATGGTGGTGGCGAGCTCCTGGGCCTGCAGGCGCAGCTCGGTCACGTCGCGGTGGCGCTCGACCACGCCTTCCACCCGGTCATCGTCGTCGTAGGCCGGGCCGTAGCGCACCTGCATGTGCCGCGCACCCAGGCCGGGGTAGACGTGTTCGATGTCGATCTGCACTTCCTCGCCGGCCATGGCCCGGTGGATGGCCGGGCGCAGGTGCTGGCGGTACAGCTGCTCGCCGACCAGGTCGGGCAGCGACATGCCGATGATCTCGTCCTGCCGGTCCACCCAGTACAGCTCGAAGGCCGGGTTGACCAGCCGGTAGCG
>PNMF01000080.1 GCA_013823485.1 Comamonadaceae bacterium | reverse complement strand
GCGCGCCGGGCGCGGCTTCAAGGTGTCGCTCAACCCGGAGGTCATGCCCCGCCTGCGCGTGCACGACGTGTATGCCGGCGCGCTGCGCCAGAACCGGGGCGCCCGCGACGGCGACGGCGGCCACGCCGCCATGCAGCAGCGGCTGCAGGAGGCGCGCTGGTTCATCAAGAACATCCAGCAGCGCTTCGACACCATCCTGCGGGTGTCCAGCGCCATCGTCGAGCGCCAGCGCAACTTCTTCATGCACGGCGAACTCGCCATGCGCCCGCTGGTGCTGCGCGAGATCGCCGACGAGCTCGGTCTGCACGAATCGACCATCAGCCGGGTGACCACCGCCAAGTACATGTCCACGCCCTTCGGCACCTACGAGCTGAAGTACTTCTTCGGCTCCAGCCTGGGCACCGAGACCGGCGGCAACGCCTCCAGCACCGCGGTGCGGGCGCTGCTCAAGCAGTTCATCGCGTCCGAGGAGCCGGGCAAACCGCTGTCGGACAACCAGCTCTCCGACCTGCTGCGCGAACAGGGCATCGAATGTGCCCGCCGCACGGTCGCCAAATACCGCGAGGCGCTGCGCATCGCCCCAGCCAACCTCCGTAAATCCTTGTGAACCAGATCCATATCTTTCTGCCTTGCGCCGCCGGCGTCGAGGACTTCCTGGCCGACGAGGTGCAGCGCATCACCGGGGCCGAACGTGTCTACAAGGGCCGCGCCGGTGTGGCACTGCAGGCTTCCTGGCGCGACGCACAGCTCCTCAACCTGCACTGCCGGCTGGCCCAGCGGGTGCTGGTGCGGCTCTGGCACGGTGGTTACCGCAGCGAGCAGGACCTCTATGCCGCTGCGTCCGAGGTGGCCTGGGAGATCTGGTTCACGCCGAAGCAGACCATCAAGGTCGAGATCACCGCGCAGCACAGCCCGCTGACCAGCCTGAACTTTGCGGCGCTCAAGATCAAGGACGCGGTGTGCGACCGGTTCCGCGACAAGCGCGGCGAACGCCCCAGCGTGGATACCACTTGGCCCGATGTGCGCCTGTATGCCCACCTCACCACCGACACCGTCACGCTCTACATCGACACCTCGGGCGAGCCGCTGTTCAAGCGCGGCTGGCGCGAAGACAAGGGCGACGCGCCGCTGAAGGAAACCCTGGCCGCCGCCATGATCGCGGCCACCGGCTGGAACGGCATCACGGCCGGATCGCTCGACGACATCGACCCGCTGTACGACCCCTGCTGCGGCAGCGGCACGGTGGTCATCGAGGCCGCGCAGATGGCCCTGCGCATCGCCCCGGGCCTGAACCGCCGCTTCGCGTTTGAAAAGATGCTGCCCTACCAGGCCCATGTCTGGCAGGGTCTGCGCGAGCAGGCGGTGCAGGCCGAACGGGCCTGGTCTGAAGGTCACGCCCCCATCGTGTTCGGCAGCGACGTGTCGTTCCGCATGGTCGACTTCGCGCAGCGCAATGCCGAGCGTGCCGGTGTGGCAGACGCGGTCGACCTGCGCGGCGGCGATGCCCTGCAGCGCATGCCGCCCGCCACCCGCCCGGGTGTGCTGCTGCTCAACCCGCCCTACGGCGAACGCATTGCAGCCGCCGGCGTGGCCGGCCAGAACGCCGCCGAGCGGGCCCGCAGCCGGGCGCCGCGCACCTTCACCGTGGGCGCCCGCCCGGCCGCCGCGCCGGCTGAACCGCAGGGCCGCGAAAGCGCCCAGATGAGCGACGGCGCCGATGCCTCCGAGTTCTTCGAGCGGCTGGCGGCCCACTGGAAGAGCCACTACGCCGGCTGGACCGCCTGGCTGCTCACGCCAGACCTCAAGCTGCCCGGCCGCATGCGCTTCAAGGAGTCGCGCCGGGTGCCGCTCTGGAACGGCCCGATCGAATGCCGGCTGTTCCGCTTCGACCTGCAGGCGCGCCAGCCGCGCACCCCGGATCCGGCCTGACCATGCAGACGGCCGCCGCCCCGGTGGTGCTGGACACCAACATCGCCCTCGACCTGCTGGTGTTCGCCGACCTGGCGGTGCAGCCGCTGGATCAGGCGCTGAAGGCCGGCCGGCTGCAGTGGCTGGCCACCGAGGCCACCCGCGAGGAGTGGCGTCGGGTGCTGGACTACCCGCAGATCCTGCGCCGCGCCCCGGCCGGCTCGCCGCAGCGCACGGCAGCCTTTGATGCGTTCGACGCCATGACCCGCCTTGTCCCCACCGCTGCAAAGGCGCCGTTTACCTGCAAGGATGCCGACGATCAGAAGTTCATCGACCTGGCCGTGGCGCACCGCGCCGCCTTGGTGAGCAAGGACGCTGCCGTGCTGTGCATGGCGCGGCGCCTGAGCCGGCTGGGTGTCTGTGTGTGCCGACAATGGAATCCCGATCTGCTGCCCGAACCCTCTCCCGTCGCCTGAACCTGCTGGCCTGGTGCGCGCTGGCCTGCAGCGGCGCCTGGGCCGCCGACCCGCCGGCCGGCACCCGCTGCGAACCCATGGGCGGCGGTGCCCTGCGCTGCACCGCGCCCGACGGCAGCCGCGAGGAGTTCCGGCTCAACAGCCTGGGCCAGCGCGACGGCATCGTCCGCCGCTTCGACCCCAAGGGCGTGCTGCGCAGCGAGGCCCTGCTGGAGGCCGGCACACTGGTCGGTCCGCAGAAAACCTTCCATGACAACGGCGCGCTGGAGCGCCTGCAGTTCGTCACCGGCGCCAAGGTGCAATTTTCGCTGACCCGCCTGCCCGATGGCCGCGCCACCGAGCTGCGCTGCGCCCCGGTGCACCTGGTGCCGGAAGACCTCGACCTGTGCGGCCACGACGGCAAGCCCCGCCAGACGCCGCTGCAGCGCGACGCCGCCCGGCCGCTGGGCACCGTCACCTTCCAGTCCGGGGTGCTGCGGGAGCTGACCATCGTCAACGACAGCGGCGCCCTGGTGCGCAGCGAAGCGTTCGAGCAGAAGGCCGGCCAGCCGGACCGCCGCATCAAGCGGGTGTACTTCCCCTCGGGCCGGCTGCGCTCCGAGACAGTGCTGATCGAACGCCCGGCCGACACCTTCGAGGGCCGTGAGGGCACCGGCCGCGAATGGGCCGACACCGGGCAGCTGACCCAGGAGGTCACCTGGGCCCAGGGCCGCGAGCAGCGGGTGCGTCAGTGGCACCTGAATGGCCGCCTCAAGCTGGACCAGCAGATCCGTCGGCAGGGTCGGCACGAAGAGCGGCTGACCCGCAGCTTCTGGGAAAACGGGCAGCCCGCAGCGGTCAATACCGAACGCTTCGGCCGCCTGTGGGGCTGGCAGCGGTACTTCGGTCCGCAGGGCCAGCGCCTGCGCGACGAAGAGCACGGCCCCGGCGGTGAACTGCTGCGCCGGCGGCACTACAACGCGGCTGGCCAGGTCGAGCGCGAAGAGGTGCTGGCCGATGACGCCCGCCGCCTCTGACCCGGCCCGGCGTCAGTCGATCGAGAACGCCTCCGCCCGGCTGCGCGCCCACCATGTGGTGAAGGCCGGATGCAGGCCGCTGTCGGGTCCGGTGTCGCCCAGCAGCGCGCCCGGTGCCACCACCGGCAGCAGGTTCGACAGCAGCCGCACCTCGTTGGCGTTCACCCGGCGCACCAGGTGGTGCGCGCCAATCTGGTTCGGGTGCTGCAGGCCGGCCGCCTGTACCAGCTCCTGCAGCGCCTTGAGCGTGTTCTGGTGGAAGTTGAACACCCGGGTGGCCTTGTCCGGCACCACCAGCGCCTGCTGGCGCAACGGGTCCTGGGTGGTCACGCCGGTGGGGCAGCGTCCGGTGTGGCAGGTCTGGGCCTGGATGCAGCCCAGCGCAAACATGAAGCCGCGCGCGCTGTTGCACCAGTCGGCACCCAGCGCCATGGCGCGGGCGATGTCGAAAGCGCTCACCACCTTGCCGGCGCAACCGATGCGGATGCGGTCACGCAGGCCGGCGCCCACCAGCGTGTTGTGCACCAGGCGCAGGCCCTCCTGCAGCGGTGCGCCCACATGGTCGGTGAATTCGAGCGGTGCCGCACCGGTGCCGCCCTCGGCCCCGTCGACCACGATGAAGTCGGGCGTGGTGCCGCTGGCCTGCATCGCCTTGACCATCGCGAACCATTCCCACACATGGCCGATGCACAGCTTGATGCCCACCGGCTTGCCGCCCGAGAGTTCGCGCAGCCGGGCCACGAAGGCCATGAGTTCCAGCGGCGTCGAGAAGGCGCTGTGGGCCGCCGGCGAAACGCAGTCCTGGCCGACCGGCACGCCGCGCGCCGCCGCGATCTCGGCCGTCACCTTCGGCCCGGGCAGCACGCCGCCGTGGCCGGGCTTGGCGCCCTGGCTGAGCTTGATCTCGATCATGCGCACCTGCGGGTCGGTGGCCTGTTCGGCAAAACGGGTCGGGTCGAAGTGTCCCTGCGCATCGCGGCAGCCGAAGTAGCCCGAGCCGATCTCCCAGATCAGGTCGCCGCCGTGCACCTGGTGCCACTGCGAGATGGAGCCTTCGCCGGTGTCGTGGGCAAAGCCGCCCCGCTTCGCACCCGCATTCAGGGCCTCGATGGCCGGCGCCGACAGCGCGCCGAAGCTCATGGCCGAGATGTTGAACACGCTGGCCGCGTAAGGCTGGCGGCAGTCCGGTCCGCCGATGGTGACCCGGAAATCGTGTGATCCAAGTCGGGTCGGGCTGATGGAGTGGTTGATCCATTCGTGGCCGTCGGCATGCACATCGACCTGGGTGCCGAACGGGCGCTTGTCGGTCTCCGCCTTGGCGCGGGCGTAGGCCAGGCTGCGCTGGCTGCGCGAGAACGGCGTGGCCTCGTTGTCGCTCTCCAGAAAGTACTGGCGCAGCTCGGGCCGGATGGTCTCCAGCATGAAACGCAGGTGGCCGATGACCGGGTAGTTGCGCAGCACCGAGCTTTTGGTCTGCCGCAGATCCAGGAAGCCGAGCACGCTGAGTCCGGTGAACACCAGGAACCACAGGCCCCCGACGCCGAAGCCCACCAGCGTGAACAGGCTGAGCAGGCTGGCCACCACACAGAAGGCGAGCGCGGTGTACCGCACCGGGTAGAGCTGGTTGAGTCGATCAAGCATGGCCGCATATTGCCACCGTCGGCCGCTACACTGGCCGGCCTTTTGACGGGCTTCTGCCCCTCAACTCCTGTCTTCACTGCCCCCACCGCCACCATGACCACCGCCCCCGCCGCTCCGCTGGAGCCCACCGACTTCGACACCCTGGACCAGCTGCTGGACGAGCTGCGCGAGCGCGACGACGAGGTGCCCCAGTGGGAATTCCTGGAGGGCGCCATGGCCGCGCTGGCCTGCACCCGCCGCCCGGTCGAGCCGGGCGAATGGCTGCCGGTGCTGCTGGGCGTGGGCGATCTGCCCACCCTGCCGCAGGAAGAAGGCACCCACTTCGCGAGCACCGATCGTTACCAACGTTTCATGGATCTGTGGCAACGGCGCATGACCGAGGTGGTTGCCGCCCTGCAGGCACCGGTCGAGACCCTGGAGGACGAGCGCAGCTACCACCCGGAGGTCATGGACGTGCGCGGTGCCGTGGCCACCCTGCCGCCGGAGCAGCAACCCGAGCTGGACGAAGAGGGCCTGCCGTCCTACGCACAGGTGTGGGCGCTGGGCTTCATGTTCGTGGTGGAGAACTGGAGCGAGGAATGGGCGCCGGTGCGCGACCGCGAGACCGCCGAATGGATCGACGAGGCGCTGGAGCGCATCGTGGCCCTGACCGAGGACGACACCGCCAAGCCCACGGTGAACCTGCATGTGGAAGACGGCCCGCCCAGCGTCAGCGACGAACGCCTGAATGCCTTCGGCGCCGCCATCTGGGCGGTGTACGACCTGCACCAGATCTGGCACAGCCTGGGCCCGCGCAGCGAGCCGGTGCGCCAGGCGCCCACCCCCGGCCGGAACGACCCCTGCCCGTGCGGCAGCGGCCAGAAATACAAGAAGTGCCACGGCGCCTGAGCGCCGTCCACGATGCCCGCCTGAGCGCCGTCGACTGCACCCGTCTGAGCGCCCTTTTCAGGGCGCCGTGAGCTCGAAGCCCGCCTCGGCCACGGTCTGCCCGTTGATGCGCAGCTCGATGCGGTGCGGCCCGGGCCACAGCCGGCGCGTGGTGACCTCGCGCAGGCTGTGGCGCTTGACCAGCGTCAGCCCGGCACCGGCCTCCAGCCGGCAGCGCCAGCCCTTGAACACCTTCACCGAATGCCCGCCCTGCGGCCTGGCGTGGTGCACCGCGTAGTCGATCTCCAGCGCCTGTGGCCGGTCCGAGCCCGACACCAGCTCGACCCGCAGACCGATGCCGCTGCCGATGGCAGCCCTTGCCGCTTCCAGCGCGAAATGCGCCCGCCCTTGCAGCGGCACGCCCAGACTCCAGGCCGCCAGCGTCGGGCCATGTCCGGCCTTGATCAGGCTGCGGCTGGCGTGGCGCAGCAGGGCGCGGCGCGGGGCCGGCGAGTCGGGCAGGTGGCGCTGCAGCCAGTCGCTGACCAGGCCCGGGTGGTCGCGGGCGATGTCGTTGAGGTGGTTGGCCACGCTGCGCCGCACATAGCTGCTGGGGTCGTCCTGCAGCGCCAGCAGCAGCGGCAAGGTGGGTGCCGGGTCGGCCACCAGCGCCTGCAGCCGCAGGCCCCAGGGCAGGCGAGGGCGGCTCCCTTCGCTGGCCAGCCGGCGCACATGGGCGCTGGGGTCGCGCGTCCACCGCATCAGCGTGGGCCAGACCCGTTCGGGGTGGGCCTGAATGAAGGGCCGGATCGCGAATTCGGCGGTCGAGCGCTGGGTCAGGGCGTGCAGGCAGGCGAGGGCGCGTGGCCAAAGGGCGACATCGGCCGGCACGCCGATGCGGGCCACCCACTCGCCCAGCGCCCAGATGCTCCAGCCCGCCAGGCCGTCCTGCCGCAGCGCTGCCCCGCCGGCCACCAGCTCGCCGCGCTCGTCCAGTGGCAGCGGCGCCGCGAGTGCCGATTCGATGGCGTCGCAGGCGGCGCTGAAGTCGGTCGGCAGCGTGGCCTGCAGCGCATCGGCGATGCGCAGGACGCGGGCTTTCAACTCCAGCGCCGCCTGGTCCTGCAAGGCCAGGTGCTGGAAACGCTCGGCGTCGAAGCCCGGCGCCACCCGGCCCAGGTGCTCGGCCATGTGCGCCACCGTGGCCGGCGAGATCAGGTTCTTGAACGGCTCGGCCATGGCGGCGGGTGCACTTCAGCGCAGGCGCTGCAGCAGGCCGGTCAGGGCATGGGCCACGGTGGCTTGCCGGACCGCAGCGCGGTCGCCATCGAAGCGCACGCATTCGGTGTCCACACCGGCTGGTGTGGCCCAGCCGAACCAGACCGTGCCCACCGGTTTGGCTTCGCTGCCACCGCCGGGGCCGGCCACGCCGGTCACCGCCACGGCCACCTGCACCGGGGCCTGCCGCACGGCGCCGGCCGCCATGGCGCGGGCCACTGGCTCGCTCACCGCGCCGTGGGTGGCGATCAGTTCGGCCGGCACGCCCAGCAGCCCGGATTTGGCGGCGTTGGAGTAGGTGACGAAACCGCGCTCGAACCAGTCGCTGGAGCCGGCCCGGTCGGTGCAGGCCCCGGCGATCAGGCCGCCGGTGCAGCTCTCGGCGCTGGCCATCATCCAGCCCCGGGCGGTCAGGGCCGCGGCCAGTGCCTCGACCAGGGCGGCGGTGTCGTGCGGCATGGGGTTCTCCGGCGCCGGGTCAGTAGCGCCAGAGCGCGATCACCAGCAGGGTGCAGAAGGCGGCGGCGAAGTCGTCCAGCAGGATGCCGAAACCGCCGCGAGGGCCGAAGCCCTTGAAGGTCCGGTCGGCCCAGGCCATCGGGCCGACCTTGACGGCGTCGAACAGCCGGAACAGGACAAAGGCGACCAGCTGACCCATGAAGCCGGCCGGCATCACCAGCCAGAGCACCAGCCAGAACGCCACCACCTCGTCCCACACGATGTGGCCCGAATCGGCCACGCCCATGTGGCGGGCGGTCACGGTGCAGGCCCACCAGCCCAGCAGCGTGGCGGCCGCGATCAGCAGGCCCCAGCCGGTGGCTGAGAGCAGCGGGTCGAGCACCAGGAAGGCCACCCAGGCCCAGAGCGTGCCGGCGGTGCCCGGCGCCAGCCGTGACAGGCCGGCCCCCGCGCCCAGCGCAATGAAGTGGGCCGGGTGGGCCAGCAGAAAGGACAGGGTCGGGCGCAGCACCAGGGCGGGAGCGGTGCGGGCGTCGGCTGCGGGGCTGGCGTCGGGAAAGGACATGCGCCGATTATCCGGAGGTGCCGAAATGGTCGAAGCCGCGCAGCGGCCAGTCCTGCACCGCGCCGCCGGCGGTCTGCAGCCGCAGGCCGGGGCGTTCCTCGATGCGGCCGATGCGGGTGACCACGGTCTGGCTGGTCTGCGCTGCGGCCAGCACCTCGGCGCGGCGGGCCGGGTCGGCGGTGAACAGCAGTTCGTAGTCGTCGCCGCCGTGCAGCAGGCATTCGCGCCGGTGGGCCTCGGGCAGGCCGCCCAAGGCGGGGGCCAGCGGCAGCGCGGCTTCGTCGATACAGGCGCCCACCTGGCTGGCGGCCAGCACATGCCCCAGGTCACCGGCGAGGCCGTCGCTCACATCGAGTGCGGCCCGCGCCACGCCGGCCAGGGCCATGCCCAGGGCCAGCCGGGGTTCCGGCCGGTGCAGCCGGGCCTCGATGGCCGCTGCGCCGGGCGCATCGAGCACCAGCGAGCCGGCCCAGGGCGTGCCCAGGCGCCGCTCCAGCGCCAGCCGTGCCTCGCCGGTGCGGCCGGACAGCCAGAGGTCGTCGCCGGGTCGGGCAGCGCTGCGCTGCAGGGCGCGGCCCGGTGCCACGCTGCCCAGCACGGTGATGCACAGGTTCAGCGGGCCGGCCGTGGTGTCGCCGCCCACCAGCGGGCAGGCCAGCCGGTCGGACAGGGCCAGCAGCCCCCGCGAGAACGCGGCCAGCCAGGCGTCCGAAACGGCAGGGAGTGACAGCGCCAGCGTGAAGCCCAGCGGCCGCGCACCCATGGCGGCCAGGTCGCTCAGGTTCACCGCCAGCGCCTTGTGGCCCAGGGCTTGCGGGTCGGCGCCGGGGAAGAAGTGCCGGCCCTCGACCAGCATGTCGCACGAGACCGCCAGCTGCTCGCCCGGCGGCGGTTGCAGCAGGGCGCAGTCGTCGCCCACGCCCAGCACCACCGCGCTGCCTTCCGGTGCGCTGCGCTGGAAGTGGCGGCGGATCAGCTCGAACTCACCCATGCTGCGTGGGTGCTGCTGGATCTGCGTCGTCGTCTTCCGGCGGGTTGGCCGGCGGCACCAGGAAGCTCATGGGCGCCACCCGCAGGCGCCGCCAGAGCGCTGCCCGGATCAGCCGGCGGTTGACCTGGCTGATGTTCTGCGAGCGCAGCGCCAGCTGGAACGCCAGGTAGAAGCTCACCGTGAGGTTGATCGGGCCGACCAGCACCACGGCCGCCACGGCCGACCAGAACGCCGGCTGGGACAGCACGTCCAGGCCCAGGGCAAAGCCGGCGGCCGAGACCTGCCCGGCCGACAGCGTGACGTGGCGCACATCGAGCCCCAGTCCGAAGAACTGCGCGAAGGCCGGCGTGAGACCCAGCATGAAGCCCAGCGAGATGTTGGCTGTGAGCCCGGAGATGTTGCGCCGCATGAAGCCGGCCCAGCGGCCCGCCCGTTCGCGGCCCAGCACGTCGGTGAAGCGCGGGTTGTGGGCCATGGCCGAGTCCAGCTTGTGCAACACGAACCAGTTCTCCATCCAGCCGGCGATGATGCTGGAGGCGAACAGCAGCACGCCGGTGAACGCGGCAAACAACAGCGTGGGCCCCAGGATGTGCAGGTCGTGCAGCGTGTGTTCGGCCTTGGCGGTGTCGATCATGGCGTTGCCGGTGGTGAACTGCAGCACCGCGCTGATCAGTAGCACCACCGGGATCACCAGGCCGATGTTGCCCAGGATGGCCGCCACCTGCGAGCGGAACAGGTTGGCCACCTCGTCGACGAAGCGGCGCACCGCGCCGGTGGCCTTGATGTCGCGCAGCTTGGCCACCATGGCCGGTGCCGTGACCGCCGGCTGTTTGGTGGCCACGGTGAAGTGCAGCAGCATGATCAGCACGAACGACACCGCGTAGTTCAGGCCGGCCGCGAAGCCGGCCCAGAAGGCCGAGAGCGTCAGGCCGTACAGGCTGAACTTGATCCAGGTGGTCAGGCCCAGCACCGCGCCGCCGCCGGCGGCCTTGCCCAGCATGTCGCTGTACTCGGCCCGGTTGCGGGTGATGTAGTGCTCGCCGCTCTCGGCGCTGCGCTCGGCAACCTTGGCGGCCGTCAGGTGCGAGCTGGCGGCGATCAGCGCCCGGATGCTGCGGCTGTCCAGACCGACCTGCACCAGGTCGGCCAGCAGTGCGGCGTTGGCCCGGCCCGGCTGCTCGCTCTGCAGGCAGTCGAGCAGCACCTTGATCCGCACGATGCGTTCGCGCAGCTGGCGCAGCCGGAACACGATGCCGACCGACACGCCGTGGTCTTCCAGATGGGCATACACCGTGTAGGCCGCGTGGCGGCAGGCGTCGAGCAGTTCGCTGAGCGCGCCGGCCGCCTGCAGCGCCTGCGGGCTGCGCGGGCCGTGCTGCTGCACCGCCTGGCGCAGCGATTCCAGGGCCGCCGGCAGGGCGTGGAAGGCACGGTCGCGCTGCGCCTGGGGCGACATGCGCACCCGCACCTCGGAGGCAAAACCGGTGGCGCTCACCTGGCTGACGCAGTAGGTCAGGGCGTCCATCAGCTCGGCGCTCCAGCGCTCGCCGTCGCTCTCGTCCAGCAGGGTGGTCTGCATGCGCTGCAGGGTGGCGGTGTCGAGTGCCTTGATCCACTGCACATCGAACGCGGTGGGCAGCAGCAGGTTGAACAGCTCGGCCAGGTCGGTGGTCTCGGGCGTGCCGGGCAGCAGCTTGCGCCGCATCCGGTGGCCGAACTCGCTCAGGAAGGCGGTGCGCGGCGCAAAGCCATGGTCGGCCAGCAACGGCGTGATGTCGACGGTTTCGTGGAACGTGTTCCACCAGTCGCGCCAGCGCTGGCGCAGGGCCGGGTCGGCGTCCAGGGCGTCAAGGAGGGCACGCATGCGCGCGACCGCACCGATGACGTCGGCGGCATCGCCGCGCACCCAGCGCAGCGTGTCCATGAGCCAGAGGTGGCGTTGCGCCAGCGGCGCGTCGGCGTCGATGGCCGCGAGCAGGGTCTGAGGTGTCATGCGGTCACAGGTGGGTTGCGCGGGCCGCCGGCGCAGGGGGCGTACTGCTCAGTGCAGCACGCGGGCCGGGGCTTCGCCGGAGCTGGCGCCATCGGCGCGCAGCGTGAATTCGGGCACCGGGGCTTCGAAGCGTTCGCCGTCTTCGGCCACGCAGAAGAAGCTGCCCCGCATGCTGCCGGTGGGCGTGGCCAGCCGGGTGCCGCTGGTGTACTGGAACGATTCGCCCGGCCGCAGCAGCGGCTGGTGGCCCACCACCCCCAGGCCCTTGACCTGCTCGGTGCGGCCGCGGGCATCGTCGATGATCCAGTGGCGCGCGATCAGCTGCGCCGGCACGTCACCCGTGTTGGTGATGGTGATGGTGTAGGCGAAGGCGTACTGGTCTTCCTCGGGTGCCGATTGCTCGCTCAGGTATTGCGGCTCGGCCTCGACGGTGAACAGGTATTTGGGCATGGCCGGGATGTTAACGCCACGCCGCAAGTCCCCGTAAGCCCTGCGAAAATGCGGCTTTTCCGGCCTTGTGCCGGTGCATCTGCAGGAAATCACCAGGAACGCCCCCATGTCCGCCAACGCCCACCGCATCGCCCCTTCCATCCTCTCGGCCGACTTTGCCCGCCTGGGCGAGGAGGTACGCAACGTGGTGGCGGCCGGCGCCGACTGGATCCATTTCGACGTGATGGACAACCACTACGTGCCCAACCTGACCTTCGGGCCCATGGTGTGCCAGGCGCTCAAGCCGCACGCGAAAAAGCCCGACGGCACCCCGGTGCCGATCGATGTGCACCTGATGATCCAGCCGGTCGACGCCCTGGCCGGCGCCTTCATCGAGGCCGGCGCCGACCTGGTCAGCTTCCACCCCGAAGCCAGTGCCCACCCCCACCGCAGCGTGCAGGCTATCAAGGCCCGGGGCTGCAAGGCCGGCATCACCTTCAACCCGGCCACCCCGCTGGACGTGCTGGACTGGCTGATCGACGACATCGACCTGATCCTGATCATGAGCGTCAACCCCGGCTTTGGCGGCCAGAGCTTCATCGACTCGGCCCTGCGCAAGATCGAGCAGGCCCGCCGCCGCATCGAGGCTACCGGCCGCGACATCCGCCTGGAGGTCGACGGCGGCATCAAGCCCGACAACATCCGCCGCGTGGCCGACGCCGGCGCCGACACCTTCGTCGCCGGCAGCGCCATCTTCGGCAAGCCGGACTACAAGGCCGTCATCGACCAGATGCGGGCGGCACTGGCGTGAGGTCCATCAAGGCGGTGATCATCGACCTGGACGGGACGATGGTCGACACCCTGGGCGACTTCGACGTCGCCCTCAACGCCACCCTGGCTGACCTCGGCCGCCCCGG
>PNMF01000079.1 GCA_013823485.1 Comamonadaceae bacterium | reverse complement strand
GGCGCCGCTGGTCCAGACGATCTCGCGCGGGTCGGCGTTGATCAGCGCAGCCACCTGCTCGCGGGCGGTCTCGACCGCTTTCTCGGCTTCCCAACCCCAGGCATGGCTGCGGGACGCCGGGTTGCCGAAGTGCTCGCGCAGCCAGGGGATCATGGCGTCCACCACGCGCGGGTCGCACGGGTTGGTGGCGCTGTAGTCCATGTAGATGGGGAAGTGGGGAGTGCTCATGGCTGGCAGACGTAGGCTGGCTGAAAGAAAAGAGATTCCGACCGGCCGCTGACGCGGCGCTGAAGCCAGGCAATGGCCCTGTCGCCGGTGGGGCGACGGTCGGGAGCGGTCACTTCGAGAAGGCGGCGCCTCCCAGGGCAAACACCGAGTTCGGTGCGTTCACGCGGATGGGCTTGACCACCGGTGCCGAGGAAATGGCGCGCTTGATCATGGGTGCGTTCTCCACCACCACGCCCTTGGCCAGCTGCTCGTCGACCAGGGATTGCAGGGAGACCGAGTCCAGGAAGTCCACCATCTTGGCGTTGAGCTGGGCCCACAGCTCGTGGGTCATGCAGCGGTTGCCCTCGCCCAGGCAGTTTTCCTTGCCGCCGCACTGGGTGGCATCGATCGGCTCGTCCACCGAAACGATGATGTCGGCCACGGTGATGTCCGCGGCTTTGCGGCCCAGGGTGTATCCGCCGCCAGGGCCCCGGGTGGACTCCACCAGCTCGTGGCGACGCAGCTTGCCGAACAGCTGCTCCAGGTACGACAGCGAAATCTGCTGCCGCTGGCTGATGGCAGCCAGCGTGACCGGACCGTTGTTCTGGCGCAGGGCCAGATCGATCATGGCGGTGACCGCAAAGCGGCCTTTGGTTGTGAGGCGCATCTTCAAGCTCCTTCGTTTGTTGGCTTGACCATCGTGGTTTGGCACAGGGCTTTCGCCCCGGACCCCGTTCCCACCCGCCCGACCTGTTGGTCTTTATCGAAGGCTTTTCCCGACTGTTTTCGTCGAGTTTAGATCAAAAGCCTAGTGTTTTGATCGGCATTGTAGCGGCCAGAACGTTTTTGTCCAAGACAAACGCAACAAGCTTGTCTATGGGGTCCATAGACAAAAACAAACACCCCGGGGTATGCGCCTTGCGGACGGTTCAAACCCCGGCGTCGGTGCCGGTCGCACCGAAAACCTGGGCCTTGAGGCGGGACAGCTGGTCGCGCGCCTGCGCCGCTTTCTCGAATTCGAGGTTGCGGGCGTGTTCCAGCATCTGCTTTTCCAGGCGCTTGATCTCGCGCGCCACATCGCGCTCGTCCATGGCGTCCACGGCTGCTCGCTGCGCGCTTTCGGCCGCCAGGCGGTCGGCCTCCTTGCCCGCCTTTTCGCTGTAGACGCCGTCAATCAGGTCCTTGATGCGCTTGTTCAACGCCTTGGGCTGGATGCCCATGGCCAGGTTGTGCGCGATCTGCCGCGCCCGGCGGCGCTCGGTCTCGTCGATCGCCGCGCGCATGGAATCGGTGATCTTGTCGGCATACAGGATGGCCCGACCGTGCAGGTTGCGCGCCGCCCGGCCGATGGTCTGGATCAGGCTGCGCTCGGAGCGCAGGAAGCCTTCCTTGTCGGCGTCCAGGATCGCCACCAGCGACACCTCGGGAATGTCCAGGCCTTCGCGCAGCAGGTTGATGCCCACCAGCACATCGAAGGTGCCCAGCCGCAGATCGCGCAGGATCTCCACCCGCTCCACCGTGTCGACGTCGCTGTGCAGATAGCGCACCTTCACGCCGTTTTCGGTCAGGTAGTCGGTGAGCTGCTCGGCCATGCGCTTGGTCAGCGTGGTGATGAGCACCCGCTCGTTTTTCTCGACCCGGATGCGGATCTCCTGCAGCACGTCGTCGACCTGGTGGGTGGCCGGGCGCACCTCGATCTCGGGGTCGACCAGACCGGTGGGACGCACCAGTTGCTCCACCACCTGACCGGCGTGGCTGTTCTCGTAGTCGGCCGGTGTGGCCGAGACGAACACGACCTGCCGCATCCGCTGTTCGAACTCCTCGAACCGCAGGGGCCGGTTGTCGAGTGCGCTGGGGAGCCGGAAGCCGTACTCCACCAGGGTGGTCTTGCGCGCACGGTCGCCGTTGTACATGCCGCCGAACTGCCCGATGAGCACATGGCTCTCGTCCAGGAACATCAGCGCGTCCTTGGGCAGGTAATCGGTCAGGGTGGACGGCGGCTCGCCGGGCAGCGAGCCGGCCAGGTGGCGCGAGTAGTTCTCGATGCCCTTGCAGTGACCCACCTCGCTGAGCATTTCCAGGTCGAAGCGGGTGCGCTGCTCCAGCCGCTGCGCCTCCACCAGCTTGCCCATGCCCACCAGCTCCTTCAGGCGCTGATCCAGCTCCAGCTTGATGCTCTCAACGGCACCCAGCACCTGTTCGCGCGGCGTCACGTAATGGCTGCTGGGAAACACGGTGAAGCGGGGGATCTTCTGCCGCACCCGGCCAGTGAGCGGATCGAACAGCTGCAGGCTCTCGATCTCGTCATCGAACAGCTCGATGCGGATGGCCATCTCGGAATGTTCGGCCGGGAACACGTCGATGGTGTCGCCGCGCACGCGGAACTTGCCGCGCGAGAAGTCCTGCTCGTTGCGGGCGTACTGCATGCGCACCAGCTGGGCGATCAGGTCGCGCTGGCCGAACTTGTCGCCCACCCGCAGCGTCATGACCATCTGGTGGTAGCTCTCGGGCTTGCCGATGCCGTAGATGGCCGACACGGTGGCCACGATGACCACGTCGCGCCGCTCCAGAATGCTCTTGGTGCAGCTCAGGCGCATCTGCTCGATGTGCTCGTTGATGGCGCTGTCCTTCTCGATGAACAGGTCGCGCTGCGGCACATAGGCCTCGGGCTGGTAGTAGTCGTAGTAGCTGACGAAATACTCCACCGCGTTGCGCGGGAAGAACTCCCGGAATTCGCTGTAGAGCTGCGCGGCCAGCGTCTTGTTGGGCGCAAACACGATGGCCGGCCGCCCCAGGCGCGCAATCACGTTGGCCATGGTGAAGGTCTTGCCGGAGCCGGTCACGCCCAGCAAGGTCTGGAACACCTCGCCGTCGTTCACCCCCTCGACCAGTTGGTCGATGGCCTGGGGCTGGTCACCCGCTGGCGGATAGGGGAGGAACAGCTCGAAAGGCGAGCCGGGAAAACGCACGAACTCGCCTTCGGGGGGCGATTCGGGCACCACTTCTTGCAGCAGGGAAACAGGCATGGGCAAATTGTGCCGGAAGGTCCATGCCGACTGGCGAGCGGTGAATTGCCATGGACAAATACTCACCTTGCGGTATTGGACTACCCATACCGGTTAGGAACACTGACTCCCAGGTCGTGTTGAAACCATCACCACACCGAACGAGGGGCAGACCATCGCCCACAAGACCATCGGCCCCGTCCCACAGCGGACCCCTGTCATGGAGTTGCGAATGAACCGTTCCGACCGATCCTGTTCTTCCAGCCCGGCCACACCGTCCGGCCACGGCATCAGCATCTCGGGCAGCGTGCTGCCCAGGCCGGAGAGCCCCAACGGCGCGACCCGTCGCGTCACCGGTGTCTGGTTCGGTTCTGCCGCCGTGCACCCGGGGGACATGCTCGCGGGACAGTACGGCGAACTCCGCATGGAGACCGACGGAACTTACCGTTACCGAACGACCCTGGACATGTCCGGGCTGGCGGCGGCATCGGCGGCAGCGGCTCGATCGAGGAGGCATTCACCCTCAACCTCAGCGACTCGGCGGGCAGTTCCTGCGTGGCCCGGCTGACGGTGGCCCTCCAGGCATCGGCCTGCGGGCTGGAGCTGGTGCCGTCGTTCAGCGTGGAGTCGACGGTCACCGAACGCTACTGCCTGACCGCCCAGAACGGCCTGGCCCTGTTGTGCATGGAGACCGGTGAACATTTCGAGATGTGCCGGCTCGACACGCCGCTGTCGGCGGTCGCCCGCTCGCACAACCGGGAGTTTTTCGGGGTGGGCGGGCAACATCTGCTGCGCATCGACCCCATCAACGGCAACACCATCTGGATCGGCATACTCGCCCAGCCACGGCGCATCATGGCGCTCGATGCCGCCCCCGACGGCCTGCTCTACGGCATCGACGTGCAGGGAGACCTGTACCGCATTCAGCCGGGCAACGGCTCGACCACCCTGCTGGTGCGCCTGGGCCTGCCTTCCCTGTCCCGGGGGGCTGTCGCCCATGTCGACAACCACCTGCTGTGGACCGCCGCCGACAACCGGCTGCACGACTACGACCTGAACACCGGAGAGCACACCACCGCACTGGCCGCGCTGCAGCCCATGGCGCCGGTCACCCTGCACGAGCGGGTGCTGGCCATGATGCCGGCGATGGATGGCGGCCTGTTCATGGCCACCGCCGAGGGCGTGGTCCGCATCGACCCGGCCACGGGCGGCTGGCGCGACACCGGCCTCAAAGGACGGCTGCACGAGCTGATGGGGACCAGCGCCCCCTCAGGCCCGGTGTGGGGCGGCCGTGAACCGGGTCAGCCGGTGGCGAACGACTACCCCTCCGACTGGGGCAGCTGCTGGCCGGTGCTGCAGCCGCACTGATCAAGCACCCCGGCAGGCGCGCGCCAGCCGGTCCACGCCCTCGCGGATCTGGTCGAGCGGTGCGGTGGCAAAACTCAGCCGGAGGGTCGCGGGGTCGGGGTCGCGGGCATAGAAGGGCGCACCCGGCACGAATGCCACGCCTTGCTCGATGGCGGCCTTGGCCAGCGCGGCACCATCGGCCACCCGGCCGCCGTGTCCGGTCAGGCGGGCCCAGATGAACAGGCCGCCCTGCGGCTCCACAAACTCAATGGCATCGCCGAGCTGGGCGCGCAGCGCTCCTGCCATGGTGGCCGCGCGTTCGGCGTAGACGCTGCGCACCTGGGCCAGGGTCGCCGGCATCCGGCCGGCGGCCAGGTAACGGGCCGCCGTGGCCTGTGCAAAGGTGCTGGTATGGGCGTCGCTGAACTGCTTGCACATGGTGGCCTTGGCCAGCAGTTCCTGGGGCGCCACCATCCAGCCCACCCGCAGGCCAGGGCTCAGCACCTTGCTCAGGGAACCGCAATGCACCAGCCGGTCGCGCGCGCCGGGCACGCTGTCGGCCAGGGCCAGCAGGCTGGGCGGCGGAGCGTCGCCGAAGAAGAGGTCGCCGTAGGGGTCGTCCTCGACGATCAGGGTGTCGTGGCGCACCGCCATCTCCAGCACCGCCTTGCGGCGCTCCAGGCTCATGAGTGCACCGCTGGGGTTGCCGAAGGTGGGGATGAGGTAGACGAACTTGGGCCGGTGCTCGGCGATCAGCGACTCCAGCGCGTCGGTGCGGGCGCCCTGCCCGTCCACCGGCACGGTGATCAGCTCGGCGCCGTACAGGCGGAAGCACTGGATGGTGGCCAGAAAGGTCGGGCCTTCGACGATCACCTTGTCCCCGGGCGAGATCAGCGTCTTGCCCAGCAGGTCCAGTGCCTGCTGGCTGCCGGTGGTGACGATCAGGTCGCTGGCCGCCACACCGTTAGCACCCTTGGAGCCCATGAAGCCGGCGATCTGCTCGCGCAGCGGCTGGTAGCCCTCGGTCGCGCCGTACTGCAGCGCCGCGCCGGGCTCCCGGGCCAGGGCTTCCTCGCTGGCGGCCCGGATGCCTTCAACATCGAACAGGGCACTGTCGGGGAAGCCGCCGGCAAAGCTGACGATGCCGGGCTTGCCCAGCAGCTTGAAAAGTTCGCGGATGGCAGAGGTCTCGACATTGTTCAGTCGATCGGCAAACGGCGTGGTGAACGGCATGGCAGGGACCGGCAGATGGAAAAGCGCCATTGTCGCCAATCTGCGGCGGGTGCCCGGGGCGGGCTAGACTGCGCGCCCATGAACCGCACACAGATCGAGTCGTTCTTTGCCATCCTGCGCGAGGCCAACCCGCAGCCGCAGACCGAGCTGGAGTACACCAGCGTGTTCGAGCTGCTGGCCGCCGTGCTGCTGTCCGCGCAGGCGACCGATGTGGGCGTGAACAAGGCCACCCGCAAGCTGTTCCCGGTGGCCAACACGCCGCAGGCCATCCTGAACCTGGGGCTGGCGGGCCTGGAGTCGTACATCCGCACCATCGGCCTGTACCGCAGCAAGGCCCGCCACCTGATCGAGACCTGCCGCATCCTGGTGGAGCAGCATGGCGGCGAAGTGCCCGCGACCCGCGAAGCGCTGGAAGCCCTGCCCGGCGTCGGTCGCAAGACGGCCAACGTGGTGCTGAACGTGGCCTTCGGCCAGCCGACCATGGCGGTGGACACCCACATCTTCCGGGTCAGCAACCGCACCGGTCTGGCGCGCGGCAAGACACCGCTGGCGGTGGAGCTGCAGCTGGAGAAACGGGTGCCGGCGGCCTATGCGGTCGATTCGCACCACTGGCTCATCCTGCACGGGCGTTACGTGTGCCAGGCCCGCAAGCCGCAATGCCCGGACTGCCGGGTGTCGCACCTGTGCGGGTTCAAGGACAAGACCCGTTCCTGAGCCCGACACAGCCGGTCGGCATCACCAGCGCAGCAGCGTCCAGCCACCGGGGTTGGGCGCGTCCTGCGGCCATTCGTGGGCACCCGCCACCGTGCGGTGCCCGTGGGTCTGCAGGAACCGGGCAGCCCGGATGACGCCAGCATGGGTGATCCACACCGCATGCGTTCCGGCCTGCTGTGTCAGCCGTTCGCGGGTGTCGTTCAGCGCGGCGGCCACACGGTCGATCACCGCCTGGGTGGACTCGGCGCCGCCGAAGCGGTGGTGCGCGAAGTCGGCCATCCAGTGGTCGAAGGCAGCCCTCGGAATGTTGTCCCAGGGCTGTTGTTCCCAGCCGCCGAAATCCATTTCGTTCAGGCGGGTGTCGGTCGACGGTTCCGGCAGATCGGGTCGGTGGCGCCGCAGGGCGTGCGCGAGCTGGTGGGTGCGCTGCAGGCCGGACATCCACACCAGCGCCGGACGCGCCGGCAGCACCTCGGCCAGCTCGAAGGCAGCACCGGCCGTGGCGCCGGCGAGTGCCGGTGCGTCGGTGATGCCGTAACACAGGCCCGGGGGCAGATCGACCTGGGCATGGCGCAGCAGCCACAGGTTCATGCCGGCCACCCCGAGGCCAGCGCCACCCCCAAGAGGAACATCACCTCGCAGACCTGCTGGGTGGCGCCCAGGCCGTCGCCGGTGAACCCCTGCAGGCGGCGCGCCAGCAGGCGCCGCATCCACCACAGCCCGGCGCCGGCACCGACCAGGCCCGCCAGCCAGAGCGGCACCGATCCGAACCAGCCGGCCAGGGCCAGCGCGGCGGCGCACCAGAGCAGGCCGGCCAGCAGGCTGGCCAGGCCGATGCGGTCGGCCAGCGGTTTGCTCTTGGAGCGCGGCGTGTCGCCCACATGCGGCAAGGTACGGATGATGAACAGCGGTGCGGTGCGCGAAACGACATGCGCCAGCCAGCAGCCGGACACCGCCAGCAGCGGGTCGATCTGCGCCAGCAAGGCCAGCAGCGCCAGCTTGGAGAGCAGGCCCAGCACCAGCGCAATGGCGCCAAAGCTGCCGATGCGCGAGTCCTTCATGATGTCCAGGGCGCGCTCGCGGTCGTGGCTGCCGCCCAGGCCATCGGCCAGATCGGCCAGCCCATCCTCGTGGAAGGCGCCGGTCAGCAGCACGCTGAACACGGTGCAGCCCAGCGCCGCCACCCAGGCCGATGCCGGCAACGGCGGCAGCAGGTGCAGCAGTGCGGCCAGCAACGCGGCGCTCAGGCCCCCCACCAGCCAGCCCACCCCGGGGAAGTGGGCGGTGCTGGCGCGCAGCATCTCGGGGCTGTAGCCGACCCAGTCCGCCAGCCGGCCGGTGACCGGGATGCGGGTGAAGAACTGCACCGCCAGCAGGTAGTGGCGCAGGGCCTGGATCATGGGCGGGCGGTCTCCGGCACGTCACCGCGCGACACCCCGGCCGACTCGAAACTGGCCATGTCGCGCAGGATGGCGCAGGCGCTCTGCAGCAGGGGCCAGGCCAGCGCCGCGCCAGAACCCTCGCCAAGTCGGAGGCCCAGGTCGAGCAGAGGCTCGGCACGCAGGTGGGCCAGCATCAGCGCGTGGCCGCGCTCGCCCGAGCGGTGGGCAAACACGCAACGCTGCAGCACGTTCGGCTCCAGGGCGGCGGCCACCATGACGGCCGACGAGGCAATGAAGCCGTCCACCACGATCACGCGGCGCTGCAGCGCCGCCTCGATGACCGCGCCGACCAGGGTCGCGATCTCGAAGCCGCCGAAGGCCGCCAGGGCCTGCAGCGGCAGCACGGCGTCGGCATGGCGGGCCAGCACCTCGCGCAGGATGCCGATCTTGCGCTGCACGCCGTCGGCATCGAGCCCGGTGCCGGCGCCGGTGACATCGGCCACGTCGAGCCCGGCCAGCCGGGCCAGCAGCAGCGAGGCCGCCGAGGTGTTGCCGATGCCCATTTCGCCCAGCAGCAGGGCGTTGCCCGGCAGGCCCCGCACCACCGCCCTGCCCTGCGCGATGGCCTGGGCACATTCGGTGCGGTTCATGGCCGGTCCTTCAAGGGCATCGCGGGTGCCGGGCCCGACACGGGCCAGCACCAGACCCGGCCGGGCCGGCAGCTCGCGCCGCATGCCGCAGTCGACCACGGTCAGCCCGATGCCGTGCTGGCGCGCCAGCACGCTGACCGCCGCACCCCCGGCGAGGAAGTTCTCCACCATCTGCCAGGTCACGTCGGACGGAAACGCCGAGGTGCCCCGCGCAGCCAGCCCATGGTCGCCCGCGCACACCAGCATCTGCGGCTGTTCCAGCGCGGGCGCGGTGCTGCCGAGGATGCTGCCGATGCGCAGGCCCAGCGCCTCGATCCGCCCCAGCGAACCCTGGGGTTTGGTCTTGTTGTCGAGCCGGTGCTGCAATGCGGCGGCGAGTTCGGCGTCGGTCAGGTCGGGAACGGGCGGAATGAGGAGTGCGTCGTCGGTCACGGTGTCGGGGTCCGGTGGATGGGTGTTCATGGTGGGGTGTCTGGCAGTTCTGGCGGGCGGATCAGGCGGTCCAGCACCCCGGGTTCGAAGTGCCGTTCGATGAAGTCGGCCAGGCCGTCGAACACGCGGTTCAGGCCGGGCGCGCCGGCCCCGAACAGGGCCTGCAACACCCGCTCGTCCTCGAACAGGCCGTGCAGGTACAGGCCCAGGATGTGGCCGCGCGGGTGCATCCAGGCCAGCCCCGGCAGCACTTCGGCGGCGCTCTGCCCGGCCGCCTGCATGGCCGGGTGGAGGGCGGTCTGGCCGTGGTGGATTTCGTAACCAGCCACGGTCACCCCGCCCAGCGCCGACCAGGGCGACGCGTGGGTGCCGGTGCAGTCGCCCAGCGTGGCCTCGGTGCGCCGTACCGTCTTGGCCGGCTCGAAGGTGGTCACCAGCGGCAGCAGGCCGAGTCCGGGCGCATTG
Organism: Comamonadaceae bacterium; assembly: GCA_013823485.1. Lineage (GTDB taxonomy): Bacteria > Pseudomonadota > Gammaproteobacteria > Burkholderiales > Burkholderiaceae_C > Hydrogenophaga. The sequence goes on along the minus strand of PNMF01000079.1, from coordinate 3,105 downwards.
CCGTCGATGCCGTGCGTGTCGATGAGCGCTTCACCCAGCATCTGCAGGCCGCCGCAGATGCCCAGCACCGGCCGGCCCGCCTCGGCATGGGCCGCCACGGCGCGGTCCAGGCCCTGGGCGCGCAGCCAGGCCAGATCGCTGGCGGTGGCCTTGCTGCCAGGCAGGATGAGCCAGTCGGCCCCGGCGCAGTCGGCCGGGCTGCGGGCCCAGACCAAGCGCACACCGGGCAGGTTCCGCAGGGGCTGGAATTCGTCCAGGTTGCTGATGCGGGGATACGCCAGCACCGCCACGGTGAGCCGGAGCTCGCCGCTGCTGCGGCTGCGGTCGTCGAACACGCCGTCCTCTTCCGGCAGCCCGTGCTGCCACCACATCGGCAGCACCGCGACCGTGGGCACACCCGTGAGCTGCTGCAGCTGCTCGGGGCCGGGCGCCAGCAGCGCGGCGTCGCCCCGGAACCGGTTCAGCACGAAGCCGTCGAAGCGGGCCCGGTCGGCCTCGGGCATCAGGGCCCAGGTGCCATAGAGGTGGGCGAACGCGCCGCCCCGGTCGATGTCGGTGACCAGCAGGCAGCGGGCGTCGGCATGGCGCGCCACCCGCAGGTTGACGATGTCGCTGTCCATCAGGTTGATCTCGGCCGGCGAGCCGGCGCCCTCGATCACCACCACGTCGTTCTCGGCGCGCAGTTCGTCCAGCGCCTGGGCAATGGCTGGCCACACGTGCAGGCTGCGGCCGCGCCACGGCATGTCGGACAGGCTCTGGCTCACCTGCCCCAGCAGCACCACCTGGCTGCGGGTGTCGGCCTCGGGCTTGAGCAGCAGCGGGTTCATGCGCACATCGGGTTCGGCCCGCGCGGCCAGCGCCTGGAAGTACTGGGCCGAGCCGATCTCGCCCCCCGCCACCACCCGCGCGTTGTTGCTCATGTTCTGGGCCTTGAAGGCGGCCACCTTCAGGCCCTGGCGCGCGTAGTGGCGGCACAGCGCGGTGGCCAGCCAGCTCTTACCGGCACCGCTGGTGGTGCCCAGCACCATGACGCAGCGGGCGGTCATGCGCAGGCTCCACGCACGGCGTGGCCGGCAGGTGGCGCCAGCGCGCGGTCCAGCGCCTGGTCCAGCGCTTGAAGCGCGGGCGGCGCCAGCACGGCCATGCGGTACCAGCCCGGCATGCCGAGCGAGGCAGCGTCGCGCAGGCCGATGCCGTGCCGGCGCAGGGCCGGCAGGTCCAGCGGACCGGGCGGCTGCACGCACAGGAACGGGGTGTCGCCTGGCAGGTGTTGCCAGCCCCGGGCCTGCAGCCAGTCTTGCTGCAGGCGCTTCCATTCGCGCAGGGTGGGCAGCGAATCGGCCAGCCAGCGCTGCACGACAGGCGTGGTCCAGGCGGTCAGCAGGGCCACACCCTCGGCACCCAGCACCCACGAAGGGGCGGCGGCTTCCAGCGCCTGCACCTCGTCGGCCGCGCCGACCGGTGCCAGCGCATAAGCGGCGCGCACGCCGGTCAGGCCGAGTGCCTTGTTGGGCGTGCAGAGCTGCCACAGGCGGCTGCGTTGCGCCGCCGCCAGGCTGGGCGCGCCGCTCAGGCGCAGCGGTTCGTAGGCGGCATCGAGCACCCGCCAGGCATGAGCGGCATCCAGCCGCTCAAGGGCCGACTCGTTCCGGCCGGTCGGGCTGGCGGGTTCGCACAGCCAGGCCAGCCCGGCGGCGGCGAGCGTGTCGGTGCGCTGCAGGCCGGCCACGCCGGCGGCATGGGCGTAGTCGCCGTAGGCCGCTGTCGGCCACCAGGCCTGGCGCACGCCGCGCCGGCGGGCGCAGAGGCTGATCCGCAGGATGAGTTCACTGGCGCTGCCGCCGACCACCACCCGCTCTGCCGGCACCCCGTGAAAGCGGCCCAAGGCCCGGCGCAGCGCGGTGTAGGCCGGATCGGGATAACGGCAGCGGTCGGCCGACCGCACGGCGGCCAGCGCGGCCGGGCACGGGCCGGTGGCGTTGGCATTGACCGAAAAGTCCCAGCGCAGCGGCGGGCCGCCGTCCGGGCCACCGTGGACGCGCCTGATCGGGGTCATGCCACCGCTCCGACAGCACCGAGCACGAGCGCCACGAAGCCCATCAGCGCCACGGCGCGGCCACCCAGGCGCAGCGCCAGCGCCACGTCGGCCGATTGCGCGGTGCGCCCGGCCGGGTGCAGCACATAGTGGCCCGGCTTGGACAGCCGCACCCCCGCCAGATGGGCCAGCGTGGCCATGGGCCAGCCGCTGTTGGGCGACGGCGTGAGGGCCGCGTCGCTGCGCACCCGGGACCAGTCCATCGCCGCCCGGCCGGCCGGCGCCGCCAGCCACAGCAGCGCGGCGGTGATGCGAGCCGGCAGCCACGACAGCGCGTCGTCGGCGCGGGCGGCCCAGCAGCCGGCCCAGGTCCAGATGCGTCCACCGCGTTCGCCCCGGTAGCCCCACATGGCGTCGGCGGTGTTGGCGAAGCGGTAGACCGCTGCGCCCGGCAGGCCGGCCACCACAAACCAGAACAGCGGCGCCACCACCGAATCGTTCAGGTTTTCGGCCAGGGTTTCCATGGCGGACTCGCGCACCTGCGCCTCGTCCAGCCGGTTCACGTCGCGGCTGACCAGCCAGGCCAGCCGGTCGCGCCCGGCCTGCAGGCCGGCCGAGAGCGCCTGCTCGACCGCCCGCACCTCGTCGGCCAGCATGCGCCAGGCCAGCAAGGGCTTGAGCAGCAGGCCCAGCAGCAGGCCGTTCAGCCAGACCGGCGCGCCGGCCAGCCCGGTGCCCAGCGCCCAGGCCAGCGCGCCCACCAGCCCCGCACCCGCCAGCCAGGCCAGCGCGCCCAGCAGCGCGGGCCGCCAGGCCGGCAGGCCCGGCGCTTCGGCTGGCGTCGGGGCAATGCGTTGGCCGACCCAGCCCAGGTAGCGGCCCATCCAGACCACCGGGTGCCAGCGCACCGGCGGTTCACCCCAGAGCCGGTCGACCGCCAGCGCCACCAGCACGGCCAGCGGGATGACCAGGGCGGTGTCGGCCAGCACGGCGGGCATCGGCACGGGCAATCAGGTGCGGCGGGCGGTGATGCCCAGCTTGTCGAGCAGCGCCATGTCGGCGGCGACGTC